>PAPJ01000048.1 GCA_002709045.1 Planctomycetaceae bacterium
AGACAAGAGATTGGTCAACCCTTCAGGCATTACACTGGATGACTTTTGAACTTCATCAATATCATCAGCCTGCAGTAAAATAAGCTGTTGACTTTGCGGATCAAGCAGCGCGATTCCTCCCCTGGCCTCACTTTGTTTCGTTTTTCTCTGATATCCCTGCAGGACTTTACCATCCTGAGTAATCACTCGTAGCGAACTAAAGCCTTCCTTGACCTGTCGGTTGGGCCAGATTAATTCTTCAATAATACGTTCTCCTGACAACGTGGTGCCAAGTCCGGTCAGATCCGGACCAATCGTTCCCCCCTGTCCTTTAATACGATGGCATGAAGCACAGGCCACAGCCTTAAAGACATTCGCACCACGTTCGGCATCCCCCGTCCTGATTGCCTGTTGTTTAAGAGATTTTATCAAGGACTCACTGTAACTAGGTGGTTTTGCACTAACCCCTAACTTTGATGCAATCACCGTGAGTAGTTGTTGGTCAGCTCGTCCTGTTGCCAGTATTACCGACAATAGTTGCTGAATCTGTTGGTGATCAACATCAACTTTCTGTAATTCTGCCGACAACTGTTTAGTAGCATCACGTCGTTGCAAAAGCGACACGAGTAATTGCTGACGGCCATCATTACTCAACTCGGACTCCAGCAATAATCCAACGCCAGCCTGAATCGCTCGCTCTGAATCCACTACAGCCAAAGCCTTCAGCAATTCCAACTGCAGGCCGAGAGACATTTCAGTATCCAGAAGTTCAATTAGTCCATCACGACCTTGATTCTGCTCAAGTAAGGCCAATGACTGAAATCCCGCCACCCGGATCTCGTCAGTTGCTTGACTGTTCTGAGCGGCTGCATAAATTCGCGGTTTACATGCATCAACATCCCACGCGCCGGCCAGTAAAATCGCACCTGTCTGAATAGTGATATATTGACTATCAAAAAATCCAAGCAAGGACGTTTGCCAATCACCGGCGGGACGAACATCTCTATAGCTGGCATTATCCGCCACAATCCGCAGTGCTTTTCCATGCAGTTCCGGATGATAGACTCCATTAATTTCAAACGTCTCTTCACGCAACGCGAACTCGGAGATGTCATGTGAATTGCCGGCAGTCAAAATATTCATCAATACTTCCAGTCTGGGCTGCTCCTTAAGGTCTGTACTCTTAAATGAACGTTTAAGGCTATCAATCAGCTCACCACCACCTGATTCCGCCAAAACGACCGCGAGTTCCACTGCATTTTCAAATTTCAAGTCGCCACGTTCGAAGGCAGGTCGCCACACGGCTGCCAAATGCTGAACCGCCTGTCTGAATGCATAGTCGATCCAGCTATCCATTTCCGCATGAACTGTTTTGGCGGCGACTGCCACACTTTCAGCCCGGGGAATTGACGCACAAGCAATAACAGCCTCGAGTCTGACACGTGGATGACTATCGATCACCTTCTGTGACAGCATTTCCAGGGGCGACTCGAGCCTGTCGTGCCAACGGCCAACCATTCGGGAGGCGAAGGCACGTGCATTTGGATTCGGCGATACCAACAACTTCTCCAGCAGTCTACTATCAACAATCTCGAGAGTTGCCAAGGCACTAATCGCTTCAAACAAATTGTGATCGTAGTCAACATAAGCAGAGTCTAGCGAAGCCACCCAATTCTTTATTTCTTTAGCAACCTGGGCTTCGTCCCTTACAGTCAATGCCCGTTTTGCCAGATAACGAGTCACATATTCCGGTGCGGCGAGGCTTTCCACAACTTCTCTCAACGGTGCTTGCAACAGATTCGAAGGCTGTGTTGTTTTGCGGGTGGTTGAGATTCTCCAGATACGTCCATGTGCCTTGTCCCGATCGGGATGGCGATAAGCATCATCCTGATGACATGTAATCGGGTTATACCAGTCCACCACGTACACTGCTCCATCAGGCCCTACCTTGACATCTACGGGTCGAAAATTCCGATGAGATGAAGTTAATAACGGCGTTTCCCAGTTCAGACTAAACCCGGATTGGCGGTCCTCCAATGAAAACCGTTTAATACGATTCTGTTTAAAGTCGCCGACCACAAAGTGACCCTGATATTCCGATGGAAGATGACGCCCCTCCAGCAACCCGATACCGCAGTATCCACCCGGGTCACCGATACGCCCTAGTCTTCGACGATGATGTACAGGAATTTGTCCGGGTGACAGAAAACTAACACCGCCTGCTCCGTCGACACATAAAATCTGGCCCCACCGATCGAATCCAACCCCCCAGGGATTACCTGGTCCCATAAAATCATCCAGCAACGGGTCTAACTGTTGCCGACGCGGACGCAAGCGATAAAACCCTGCCTGATACAATTCACTGTTTCCCCACGGCGTTTCGACCCGCGACTCACAACCATCCCCCTGACCGAAATACAACTCACCGTCAGGACTCCAGACAAATGAGTTTATTGTCTGATGCGAGTCACCATTACCAAAGCCTCCCAGCATGACTTCCCGGATATCTGCTCGCAAATCACCATCGACATCGCGTAAAAACAATACCTCTGTATTTTGTCCCACGTAGATCCCCCCTTCACCCCATTCAATACCCGTCGGGATATTTAAGCCTTCGGCAAAGACGGTCGACTTATCTGCCTGTCCATCCTGATCGGTGTCTTGCAGAACAATGACTTTGTCATTTGGTACATCTCCAGGAAAAACATGTGGATAGGTCGTCGTAACGGTAACATACATTCGTCCTGCCGGATCCCAGCGTAAATTTAAGGGTGATGTTAGGCCATGCTCTTGCGATGCGAATAGATTAACCTCAAATCCTTCCGGCACTTCAAAGGACTCGATTTCCGCCTGAATGTCAGCATGGGAGTCGCCATGTAACTTCTCCGGTGCGGGGCGATTATATCCAGGGTCTGCTTCCGCTCGTGCGACAGCAAATATTCTTTGCTCGGCAATCGCGACCAGCGGCAACAGTTTTTTCCATTCTTCGCGAAACGGTATATAATTTTCACCTCCACGAGTGAACTCACGCTGCGAATCATCACCATACAACAGTTTCCAGTTAGCCGGCCGCCAATAGTCATACCAAAGCCGTTGTTTTTCCCGAACTGCCTGCAGGAGGGTTACATCAAGTTGTCCGCCGGCGGACTCGACTCCCAATTGAGCGGCTATTTCCGAAGCAACGGTACTTTGTTGTGATGGCAGAATATGAATCCCGTTAGAGGTCAATCGTTTGAACTCCGGTGAAAACAGATTCACAAAACTGGTGTTAAATTCATCGCTTAATTTCTTTGTAATTTTTACATATGCCTGCAACGTCAGATTATGCTTTGACAAATCAGGAAGCCGATGATTTTCCGGTTTTTCAAAACGAATCGGTGTAACCAAAACTACTTGGCGTGCCTGTTGGGTGATTACTTTCAACAAAGAGCGATAATGTTCTTCAAAC
The DNA here is from genome assembly GCA_002709045.1 of Planctomycetaceae bacterium. Classification (GTDB taxonomy): domain Bacteria; phylum Planctomycetota; class Planctomycetia; order Pirellulales; family Pirellulaceae; genus UBA721. The sequence goes on from PAPJ01000048.1 coordinate 3,428, forward strand.
CGTGGCAGACTGGCAAGTCCATCCATTGATTCCATTTTGCCAAACTGCAGAATGGCAACGGTCATGCCAATCCGACGGAATTGTTCCAGTTGATTACCAAATCCATCGGGGCGCCAGCGTTCCTTAACTGTCCCCAGGCGATAGACCGTATCTGCCTCCCACGAGAGATCACGGAAGCGAACCTCTGTTTCCAAATTTACGAATGTTTTCGTTAAGGTCGTTTCGAGTTCTCCGCAACGAACACCGCGCACCATATTGGTGCCCCCCAAAAATGCAACTACATCTCCATCTTCGAGTTGAAAACGATCGTTACCAGACAAACTGGACACGCACGTTATACTCCACAGAAGAAGAGTTAATACTGCCCCCAATCGCATAATCAAATTCCCCATAAACTGATCGATTTCACGCGTTTATTTTAGGCTATTTACAGGTCTTCGTTCCAATCTTCTGCGATTATGCAATCAACGCAGAAAAGTACAGCCACAGCATCTATAATTGAAAGTATGCGAAACATCACTATTGTTATTCTGCTAATATTGCCTTTCGGTCAGGCGTTGGCCGGTGAGGACACCAGTGCAGAGATTGAATTTTTCGAAAAACGCATCCGCCCGGTACTCGTTACCAAATGTTATGAATGTCATAGTTCAATAGCATCGGATATTAAGGGCGGTCTAGTACTCGATTCACGTAATGCCATTCGTAAGGGCGGTGATTCGGGACCGGCAGTCGTCCCCGGCAAAATTGCAGACAGCCTTCTCTATTCCGCCCTGCTCCACGACAGCTTTGAAATGCCACCGGATGAAAAACTTCCCCAAAATATCATCAATGATTTTAAGCTCTGGATTGAATCCGGAGCCGCTGATCCCCGCGATATGCCACCCAACGCAGAACAACTTTCAGCGCAGATTTGGGAAGACGCTTTTCAATCGCGTAAAGACTTATGGAGTTTCCAGGCACCGCAAGAGTATCCACCGCCAGAGGTCAGCGACACTAATTGGTCTAAACTTCCAATTGACCGTTTCGTACTCAAGTTACTATCTAACAATGGATTAACACCCTCGACGTCTGCCGATAAGACTACCTTGATTCGCCGCCTCAGTTACATCTTAACCGGATTACCGCCAACCAGGCAGGAAATAGCGGACTTCGTCAGCGACGAAACAGCCGATGCGTGGCCTGCTATCATTTCTCACTATTTATCCTCCCCTCATTTTGGCGAGCGTTTTGCGCGACACTGGATGGATGTCGTACGTTACACCGACACCTACGGATATGAATGGGATGTACCAGCCAAGGGGGCGTGGCGTTACCGGGACTATCTTATTCGGGCTTTCAATTCTGACATTCCCTTCGACCAGTTAATCCGAGAACAAATCGCCGGAGACCTGCTCCCAGAGCCTCGCATCAATAAAGAACTTGAACTGATTGAATCGCATATCGGCCCTATGTTCTACCAGTTGGGTGAACATCGGCACGGAGACAGTCAGGAATTCGAAGGTATCCATCAAGAGATGATTGATAATAAGGTGGACGCTTTCTCCAAGGCATTCCAAGCAATCACCATTGCCTGTGCAAGATGCCACGATCACAAACTCGATCCCATCTCACAAAATGAGTATTATGCCTTAGCCGGTACTTTTATGTCTTCTCGCTGGATCAGCCGCACCATTGATTTACCAAGGCGTAATGCCGAAATAAAAAATCGGCTTTCGAGCGCCAAGGCTGAACTGCGTGACTTATTAGTTAAGGCCTGGATCGATGACGTAAAAAGTAACATCAACATATCAGCTCTTGACGCGATTCAACCGGCAACCAAGCTACCCATCGGCGATATCAATCACCCCTGGAATGAGATTCACAAGCTGGAAGACTCTCAAATTGCCGACAAATGGTCCGAGTTACGTGAAACATACCGGAAGACCGACCTGGAAGCAGAACAATACAACCGTATCCATTACATTCTGGTGGCTGATTTTCGTCAGGGAGATATTGAGGGGTGGTTTACAGATGGTCACGGAATTGAAACGATCAGTAAGTCCGGTGAATTTACAGTTCACCGAGGTGATCAATTTGTAAAATCATTGCTCTTACCGGGAGTTGCGACATCACGTCTATCCACCAAACTTAACGGGGCACTGCGAAGCCCCTTAACGGAGGAATTCTCAGGTTTCTTTCTGCACGCTTTAACTTCCGGAGGTGATTTTTCTGCTCAACGAACTGTCATTGACAACGCCTTTCTATGCGAAAAACAGCAGTACTACGCAGAGGATCGGTATTCGTGGAAGACACTTAACCTTTACAAGGAAGAAGAGCGGAAAATTTTTCTCGAATTCACTACGAAGACAAGCAATCCAAATTTTCCTCCGCGATGGGGTTTGGGAAAAAAACTGACCGAATCGATGGAGACTTCTCCGGATAGTTGGTTCTCGGTCAGCAAAATCTACATGGCTCAGGGCCCCGGCTCTCCTAAAAAACGGCTTACCGCTTTTGTCCAGTTATTAGAATCCGGTACTCCTGACAGTAAGAAGTCGGCTGCTATTCTGTATCAACAATGGCTAGCCACGATGGTCAAGGTCTGGGGGGAAGGCAGCGCCACGGACGACCAGATTCAGGTTCTCAATAATCTTCTGCAAACCCCCTGGGTTAGTAAGTCTGCCACTGACGAACGATTAAAGCCGATGGTTGATACTTACCGCAGCCTCGAATCGCTGATTAAACCACCACGTACAGTCAATGGTCTGGCCGATCACGACCCCGGCAAAGACTACAGGCTTAACGTTCGTGGTAGTTATTATGAACTGGGAGATCCGGTACCTCGTGGTTACCTAAGGTTATTTTCAAAGGCGGGCACTGACTCTGTAGCCTTTCGTTCCAGTGAAAGTGGTCGGCTGGAATTAGCCAATCTGGTCGCATCGGCTAAGAATCCACTTACGGCTCGTGTCTATGTAAACCGGGTATGGCAATGGTTGTTTGGCACGGGCATTGTTGACACGCCAAGCAATTTTGGAGAATTAGGCGGACGTCCTTCCCACCCCCGCCTTTTAGACTGGTTAACGCTTCGTTTCGTAGATAGTGGATGGTCCACAAAAACACTGGTTCGGGAAATTTTACTAACTCAAACCTGGCGGCAATCGGGAAAAGTGAGCGCTGAGGCACTAAGAATTGATCCGTCTAATCGGTTATTACATCATTTTGCCACTCGCCGCCTAGAAGCCGAAGCCATCGGCGATGCAATGCTTGCCAGTGCCGGCACCTTAGATCGGCGTTTATATGGTCGTCCGCACAATCCATTCCGTACAGCTGAAGACGAGATGAAACGATTATTTAGTGGACCAGTGGATGCTAATCGCCGACGAATGATTTACACCAAGGTAACCATTATGGAACCGGCGAAGTTTCTGGCAACGTTTAACTCACCGAATCCCAAGATCCCGACCGGTGCCCGCGACGTCACCAACACACCCGCTCAGGCTCTAACGCTGCTAAATCATCCATTCGCAACTGAAGTCGCGCGCCAATGGGGTGAACAGGTTTTAACCCGCAAAGACACGGAACCTCTGGCTCGACTTGAAGCGATGCTGGAACGTGCATTGAGCCGATCAATCTCGTCAGCCGAACTTTCGGAGTGGGAGTCCACGCTATTCAAGCTTGCCAATTTACGTAATGTTCCTGAAAATGAAATAATGAAGAATCAGGAACTTTGGTCTGATATTGCACATACAATCTTTAATACTAAAGAATTTATTTACCTCCGCTAAGAAATTTACCTTTACGCATGTCCCCGGTTAATCGCAGACAAATATTGAAAGACGCATCCATCGGCTTTGGCATGATGGCGTTTTCTTCACTGGCAGCTCGCATGAGTCATGCGCAACCACTGGCTCATTATGCGGCACGTGCCAAACATGTAATTCTTTGTTTTATGGATGGCGGCCCGAGTCATGTTGACACGTTTGATCCAAAACCCGAATTGACCAGACAGGAAGGCAAAGCAATCGGAACAGAAAATGTCTCCGTGCTGTCACAAAGTGCGGCAAGCAGGGTCTGGCTGGGAGAACGTTGGAAGTCACGCCAACGAGGAGAGAGCGGTTTGCCAGTCAGTGACTTACTTCCCCACATCGCATCCTTAGCAGATGATTTATGTGTCGTTCGTTCACTCGTCGGAAAACAACCTCTACACGGACAACAGGCATTACTTATGCATACAGGCCGGGAAACGGGTCGGGCTCCGAGTTGGGGCAGTTGGGTTTCCTACGGACTGGGCTCCGACAACAAAAACCTACCCAGTTATGTTCTGCTGAACAACGACTGGATTCCTAACGGTGGATATGAGAACTTTGGCAGTGCCTTCCTGCCGGCCAATCACGCAGCCATGATGCTACGGGCAAAAGGAACTCCTGTCGATAACATTATCGCTAGTGACCCTCAATCCATTCAGCGACAAAAACTTGCTTTGCTCAAACAACAGGACCAACAGTTTGGTCAACAGGCGAGTGAACCAGAGGTTATTGAGGCAGCCATAAAAAACTACGAAAAAGCTTTCTCGATGCAGACATCAATCCCCGGTCTGGCTGATCTGAACGACGAACCGGAATACATCCACAAACTTTACGGGACCGACAGCAAGAATGAATATCAGAAGTACTACGCGATGCAGTGTCTACGAGCCCGCCGACTGGTGGAACAAGGGGTTCGCTTCATCGAAATCACCTGTCCGCTGACACATGTCAACAACTCGCCGTGGGATCAGCACGCCAACCTCCTAAAGCATCACAACGAGAATGCACTGATTACTGACCAGTCCGTTGCTGCTTTGATCAAAGATCTTAAACAACGGGGGTTACTTGAAGAGACGATTGTTATCTGGGCCGGTGAAATGGGACGCACGCCACATACACCGCGTATTACTGAAACGGTCGGCCGGGACCATCATGTAAATGGTTATTCGATCTTTCTGGCTGGCGGAGGATTTAAGGGCGGAACCGCTTATGGAACAACCGATGCATTTGGCAATAGCGTTGTTGATAACCCGCTACTCATTCAGGATATTCAGGCCACAGTCTTTCATCAACTCGGTTTAGATCACGAACGTTTAACTTATCGCTTTGGTGGTCGCGACGTCAGTTTAACAGATGTCCACGGTCACGTTGTACGAGAATTAATCTCTTAAAAACTCTATAAAACGGCGTAATAGCTGATCTTACGACAAAGTTTAGCTACTCTTCTCATCTAATGGAAAGATTGGTCTGGTGAGCTTTTTCCAGGGTAGACGCTGTACATCTGACATCGTCATTCCGTCGGTATCTGCCCGGACTATCAGCGGATCGAATCGGGAATAGTACTGAAAATTACTTGCTGTCTTCAGTACTGCCAGCTTAGCCTGCGAGACATTAACTCCAAATTGCTCATAACAAATCGGATGATTGCCTCCAATACCTTCTGTTTCTGTAACTGCCACCAACACATGCCCGATTCTTAGCAGTGCTGCCCGACCTGCATCGTAGCTATTATTCCCAATCACCTCGACCTCGATCAATCCACCACCAAGTTTTAGGATTTCACATTCCACATTCAGCGGTCTGCTAAATGTACTATCCTGTTTCCCGCCAAGTTCAACAGACAGTCGATTTCCGACACCCGTCTCAAAGGACATGCTCACAACCTCCCGATCCACCATTGGCACTAAGCAGTCGCGCTGACACTCCACCTCCAGTAAGTGCTGTAACAGAATCGTACTGTCGCCGGGAGCTCCGCCAAAGACTGAGTCGCCTGTATCCGACAGCACCACAAAACGTTCCGATTCGATAGCCAGCTGTACAGCCTCTTTAGGTTTTACGCTTTGCTGATTCATAAATCGCCGACGATTATCCCAGGCAAACTGAGCCATTTCCGCGGCCACCGATCCTGCAAGAGTCGGATCATCATCAGCAACAACAATAACGGCCCAGCCTGCCTCGGATATATCAAGCCAGGGTTGCATGGGACAGGGGCTAACCGATAGCACCTGCGGCGATTGTTCATACTCTCTAGCCAGTTGAAACCATTCATGCATGGGCCCCTCGGGAGTCGTCAGAAACTGTTCCTGATGAGTGAGCATTGGGATTTTCCGCAGCGCCATGACTGAGTGCACTTCCCCTTTCAATTCACGAATCAACAGCTGTCCGGCGTGATAACCCGTATCAAACGGATCATGAGGTTGCGTGCGATGCGCTACGATTGCATTGGCATGTTCACACATCAGCTCGGTAACGTTAGCATGATGATCTAAGGCCACAATGACTGGTACATGCGGACCCACCGAATCTCTACATTTGGAAATAACATCACCTTCACAATCATCAAGATGCTCTGCCTGTGCAGCGCCGTGCAAATCCAGAAACACAGCATCGAGAGGTTTTAACTCAGCAAGACCGTCACAAATATTCCTCACGAAGAATTCGTGCGTTTGCCTGGTTATGAGCCCACTGGCACCGGCCCAACCGCGCACTAGCGGCACAGGTGTCCAGTTAAAATCATTGTCAGCACAGGCTTTGTTAAATCCTGCCAGCGGTCCGGACTGCATTCCATATTTCAATACAGCCTCACGTTGGTATAAACCAAATTGTTTAAACGTTTGCAATGTAGTCGGAGTTCGACTGAAGGAATTCGTCTCCTGACCATATTTAGCAATGGCTATTCGCACCAGAGACTCCACCGGGATGGGAATTTATTACAGGTCTTATGTCAGCTCAGAAATCACTCTACCTCGCGGCAGAATGGGGATCGGACGTCCCGCCTGATCGGGGACAGCAATCCGCGACGCATTGAGTCCCAAATGGTTATATAAAGTTGCCAGAAAATCACCTGGAGACACACGACGTTCAACAGGATCTTCACCGCGAGCGTCCGTAGCACCGATAATCTGCCCTGTCTGCAGTCCACCACCGGAAAACAACATCGTATTGGCCCGTGGCCAGTGATCACGGCCGGGCTGTACCGTACCTTTCGCACCACTGGCAACTCCTCCGCCGCTGCTTGCAACATGAGAAATTCGAGGTGTTCTGCCAAATTCACCAGCCACCACCACCAAGACCCGTCGATCGAGACCTCGTTCATAAACATCTTCAATCAACGCTGATACAGCCTGATCGAATGAAGGCATGCGAAAATTCAATGCCTCAAAAACATGATGATTCACTGCATGATCGTCCCAGTTGGCGACTCGTCCGCACAATGGCCCATCCAATTCGGTCGTTACAATTTCAACACCGGCCTCAACCAAACGGCGTGCCATTAATAACTGCTGTCCCCATTGATGATTGCCGTATCGTTCGCGAACGGACTGCTTTTCATTCGAAAGATCAAAAGCTGCCTGAGCTTTGGGGCTGGTTAACAGATTCAATGCCTGCCGGTCAAAGTCATTCATGGCTTCCATGACACCGGCCTGATCAATCTCAGCTTTAACCCGATCAAGACCCTGTTTCAGATCCAGACGTTGCCTAAATCTGGCAGCCAGTGTTTTGTCACCGATTCCAATATTCGGCACCTTAAAATCTGGTTTACTCGGGTCACCGATCACCCTAAACGGGTCGTACGACGGTCCCAGGTAAGTTGCCCCGGCGATGGTGAACGAGTCATAACGATCCACGGGGTTGACGGTAATATAATTGGGAATCTCTCGCTTGGGGTTATGCCGCAGGTAGTTTGCAATTGACATCCAGTCGGGCAGCACTGGTAATGTCTTATCTTTCGCGTCCGGATCACCTGCAAGTACCTGTAGTGAGCCGGCAGGATGCCCACCTCCGGTATGTGCAACGCTTCTCAGCAATGTGTATTTATCGGCACACTTTGACAATTTTGGCAACAGTTCCGTAAGTAGAATCCCCGGAACATTTGTTTTGATTGGCTCATAAGGACCACGGAATTCCGCCGGCGCATCCGGCTTGGGATCCCAGGTATCCAGATGACTGCAACCACCGCGTTGCCAAACCAGAATAATTGCCGTACGTTCACCTTGGCGGTTATTCGCAGTCGCCAAGCCCATTCCCGGCTTCGCGGCCAGTTCCGTACCGTAGCTACGTGCATGCATTAGTTGAGAAAGGCTCAAGCCCCCAAAACCATACATTCCTACTTTTAGAAGTTCACGACGTTTCATTTAATTACATGCCTTAGTATTTTTCCCGTCTTTGAATTTTAACATATGGGTGAAATGTTCCTTAATCTTTTACAATCAGAGTATAAAACTATTTGGCTGTTGCCAGTTTATTGGCGGAATTAAGGAATATTTACGATGACTACATCTCACCAAAAAAATCGCCGTGAAGTCCTTCAAGCCATTGCCTCGTTTGGGACTGCGGCCCTGCTTCCAGGCATGGTTTCGGGTAGTCTACCCGCTTTTGCGGATCAGGGAAAGTTTACTCGCCGACGATCGAACCTTATCCGAGAAGAAAATAAGCGGCCGGGAACCCGTCAATGGATATTAAACAAAACAGCTGTCGATCCTGATTCAAAGTACCGCTGCCCTTCAATAGAAGGTTATGCATCTAAGACAAGTGTTTCTTCAGGCGACACCATCTCATTGTACGTTTCCTGCAACCCAGAATCTAAATTCACTATCGACCTTTACCGCTCTGGCTACTACAACGGCGACGGCGGAAGGAAGATTACCAGCCTGGGAACGTTCGACGGGAAAACCCAGAAAGACCCAGCCATCGGGGAAAACCGACTACGTGAATGCCAGTGGGATCCATGCTATGAACTGACGATTGAAGAAGACTGGGTCAGCGGTGTCTACCTATGCAAGCTCACATCACTTCAAACAGGAATGCAAAGTTATATAACCTTCATAATCAAAGATGATCGAAAGGTTGATTTTCTATTCCAATGCTCTGATACAACCTGGAGTGCGTACAATCGTTGGCCCAGCCAGTACTCGCTTTATGACAACGAAGAAACTGTCTGGTATTGGGGGGCAGGTGTCGATGTTAGTTTCGACCGGCCTTATGGTAAATACTGTCAGATCTTTGACGCCCCGCTGACAACCGGTTCCGGTGAATGGTTTTGCTGGGAACTCCCCATTGCATACTGGATGGAATCAAAGGGCTATGATCTTAGTTACTGTTCAAACATCGACACCCATACCTACGGTGAAGACCTGATGCGTGCCGGAACATTGATATCTGTCGGACATGATGAATACTATTCGCTGGAAATGTTCAATCATGTCCGAGCTGCGATTCGCGGCGGACTTAACGTTGCTTTTCTCTCCGGAAATACATGCTGCGGATTGCTGGAGATCAAGCCATCCTCCGACGGCAGACCAAATCGAATTATCTCGCGAGTCGATCGCTTTGGTCCTCGGGATAAAATAGGCGACGACCTATTTCATTCCATGAAAACACTACCCCGAAATGCTCCCAACGAAGCTGACATTATCGGTGCCCGCAGTACGGGGCCTGTTGTTGGAGGGGCTGACTATATTTGCCAGCAACCTGATCATTGGCTGTTTGCCGGTTCCGGGATGAAAAAGGGCGAGGGTATTCCGGGGCTGGTGGGTTGGGAGTGGCATGGAGATCCTGCTAATATACCGGGACTGGAAATTGTCGCCTCAGGTACTACCAATAGTGGATCAGGGGCAGGGACTTATACTTCAACGATCTACCCGGGACCTAAAGGTAATCTGGTATTCAATGCGTCGAGCTGCTGGTGGGGAGACGGATTAAGTGAACCCCCGGGTTACGTCCGTCCCGCTGCTCACGGTGCCACTCCCCAGGGCACTGACAAACGCGTACAGATAATTACTGCCAATCTTCTCGATCATCTTAAGACACTATAAATGCTGTCTACATCTCGGCCCAAACACTGGAGTAGGCACCGATTTGGTCAAAATAACTTAGCAGTCGTGAATAAAATTCATTGCTACCCAGCGTGGCGCTATCGGCGATCATAATCAACTTGCGTCGGGCCCGGGTCAAGGCAACGTTCATCCGCCGCGTATCTCCGAGAAATCCAATCTCACCATCACGATTACACCGGACACATGAGATAATCACAACTTCTTTCTCACGCCCCTGAAATCCGTCGACCGTGTCAATTTCCACTCCTTCTATTTCACACAGAGACCGAATATATCTGGCTTGAGCAGCATAGGGTGTAATCACGGCGATCGATTTAGCAGGCACATTACTCTCAACCAGTGCAATGACTTTTTTAATCACTAATTCAGCCTCAGACGGGTTCAATCTGCTCTCACTTCCTTTTTCTTTTTCTTCTTCCCAATCCGCACCCGCCGTATCTATAAACTGCACAGGTGTTTGCGTCAACGAAGTGGATTCAACCGTCTCCAAATCCTGCAAAAGATGTTCTGCAACACTCTCGTCTGCCTGCAGCGTGCCTTCGTAAAAATGATCTGACGAAAACTGCATAATCTGTGCATTCATCCGATACTGTGTGTCAAGCGTAGTTGTAATTTCTGCTCCATAGCACGCGACTAACCTTTCGAGCAAACTGACAGCAAAACCTTCTCTAGCTGCCTTATTCGACACGACCGTCGGCGGCAACTGACAATGATCGCCTGCTAACACGAGTTTGTCAGCCAGTTGCAGCGGCACCCAGCACGAGGGTTCAGTGCATTGACAGGCTTCATCAATCACAGCCACATCGAACCGCTGCTCTGCCAGCACAACTGTATTGATCGAATTAGTAGAACAAATTACATCAGCACGATCCAGCACCCACTGCACTACAGTCTTTTCCAGCAAACGAGCATCCTGTCGCAGTCGTTTACCCTCCTTATACATATCCTGTTTTGCACCACGCGGCGGCTGGCTTCTTGTATATCGTCCGGCTTTACGAAAATACTGCTCCGATTCACGTCTCATATCTTTGACGATTTCCATCGTATCATCACGTGATACCCGAGCGTCAAGAGTGTACTGAACTAATTGACGGTCAACACGGGCCGGGTGTCCCAGACGAACGGTCTGCACACCGGCAGCAACCAACTTTTCGAGCAGATTGTCAACAGCGTTATTACTTGGCGCAGTCGCCAGTATTTTCTGTCCTTGTTGAACAGCCGCCTTAATAACCTCGACAACCGTGGTGGTTTTCCCGGTACCCGGAGGTCCATGAATGATGCTAATATCTTTCGCCGAGAGACACTGCCGAACAGCTGTCAGCTGAGAGGAGTTAAGCATTGTATTTTCGTAAGGGACTTGGAGAAATTCTGGCCTGCGGTTACCTAATAACACGTCACGCAACTGACTCATTCTCCCTGATGCATCCTGCAACCGGGAAAGTAGTTCCGTCTGCCGTTGTCGTGTAATCTCATCCGGCTGGATATCCAGGCGAAAACGGCTGCCTTCGGGGATAAAAGGTAACGATAGCATTAGCGAACGCGAATTCCGGGCGGTCACCACGCCACGTGCTATTTCGGTTTCGGCACTGTTACCTGTGGCCATAACCGGTGTACCTACCCGGAATCTATTGGGGGGAAGTCCAATCTCCCGATTACGTTTCACAAAGGTACCAATTGTTGCTCCGGCAAGACCGGGCCGAGTATCCGCCACGGCCATATCCAAAAGTGTCTCCCCAGTTCTTTCAGCCCCGCCCGTCTTTCCTTTTAGACGCCTTTCTTCCAACTGCATGGCCTGCGCGGCTGATTCCTGATCTATCCATTGCAGCAGTTGTTCAATATGCGCGTCCATTAAATACCAAACCCCGCTACCAAATTACTTCCGCAGCTCTGCAAAAGCATTTTCAACGAAGGGCCACATTAATTGCGGATAAAACTTATGCCCCTCTTCACCCCAACGATGAGCAAATTTATCTTCCTGTTTAAGAAGGCTGTAGATCCGGGCAACATTTGTCATCGCAGATTCCACGGCAGGATAGTAATGAAGTCCGTCCTGTTTTCCATGAACTGCCAGCAAAAAGCGAGGTGCTACTAAGGCTCCTATATCCGAAAAGTCACCTAATTCAGACTGTACTCGCGGGACTAAACAACAATCACAATGAAAGATAAATCCCGACGTATCCGTATATGAGGTAAAGGAGCAACTGGGAATAGCGACGGTTATCCGTTGATCCAGTGCAGCCATATAAACAGTCAACACACCACCTCCGGAGTTCCCCGTAAAGAGAACTCTTTTTGAATCAATCTGTGGCAATTCATCGAGAGCCCAATCCAAGATTCTCTGACAATCCCAAACCCGTTCACCAATTGCTGTCCGACCGGCCAGTAAACAGTGAATAAGTTGGGCGCGGCAAAGTTGATTTCCATGCCGGCTCTTGGGATCTGCGATCGAGACCGCACTGGCCAGACCACGAACAGCGGGAACGATGGTAATATAACCGCGACGAACGGCTTCCAGTCCCGGCGTGGCATTTCGTGATAGAGCTTTTTCACGTTCTGCAGAACTTTGATAAATACCTGCATAGTTATTCCAGCTATTACCGCCATGTCCCTGCGCGCAAATAGCGAGCGGGCGTTCTTTGCTTTCACTGTCATCAGGGATTAGAAGCCAAAATGGGAGTTCCATTCCCGCTTCGGTTTCAATCGTCCCCAATCTGCGGCTGAATCCGTCCTCGGGCATAGATTCCTGTAGTACCACTCGACATTGATGCCCGCGGTTATCTTTAGCTATTTGCTCGATACCAAGTAATTCAATTAGCTTACGTCTGGCAGACAATTGCCAGCGGTGTACATGACGTGCTGTTAGTTGATCCACCGTCAACGGTGAACGATCTCGGCGGTGCAAATTCTTCAAATACGTACTATCGCGTTGACTGTACTCAACAAATGGCTGCTGCGCAGTGGCAAAATTAAAGAACATGCTGGCCATAAGCAGAATCAGCGTTCGTCCTAGCAGTGGTACCCGGTTGATCGTTCTCAATTCAACCACGCCTTACCACTCCTTGATTGCGGAACGTCAAATTACTAGGCCGTGATACGAGTTGCTCTTCGTTGACGTCGAGCCCAGGCGAACGAAACGAGGCGGTTCTCTTTAATATCCCAAAGCTTCAATCGTAAACACTTGTAGACATCCCACGGTCTCAGTGAAGTGACTCCGGGATTACGGAGTTCTTTAATAGCAGCCATCGCTTTGGGAAGCTTGTAAAAAGGGATACGATGATTTAGATGGTGGACGTGATGATATCCGATATTGGCTGTAACCACTGCAAAATTGGATGCATCTTGATGTAGCTAGAGGACTTTAGAGCTGCCGTGACATAATTCCATTCCTTACCTAACTTCAAAGCAACGTCAGGATAATTATGCTGAGCATAAAACAGGTAGGCACCTGATGCTCCGGCAATAATCATGGGTATGCAAGTCACATACAAAATACCCATAGGATCAGTTAAGGCCAGTACAACAATCACTCCGGCATGTACAAACAAGGAACAAATCGCGTCCCAGTGTCTTTTTGGATTTAGGAATAACGGGCGAACTGTCATCCCAATAAAGAACACGGTCAGATATCCAGCGCCAATCGTCAGTGGATGACGCGAAAAGTTATACATTAACCGCTGCCCGAAAGATGCCTCCGCATAAGCTTCTGTCGTCATCACAGGATAGGAGCCAATCGACGCTCCAAACAGCTTCGCATTATTTTTATGATGATGATCGTGAGACCTTCTCCAAACACTTGGCGGGCTCAGCGTAACACAGCCGAACAGGAACATAAACCTGCGAACTAAACGAGATTTAGGCAAAAGAGCACCATGCTGAAAGTCATGATAAATCACAAACAGTCGAACATGAACCAATCCAAGTATGCAACTGCAAAACAGACGTAGCCACCACGGATTGTCAAGAATCGTGGCTGCAATACAGGTAATCCAAACTACTGCGGTTGTCAGCAAGCACCACCAACTAACCCAGGGGGTTTCTGTGGCGAATTGCTTTGACTCAATCAGTATTTGTGTTTCTGATCGCACTAAATTATTCCGCAATGACAAGATGAGCTATAGGTGCACAAGCAATGCATTGTCAACGCATTGTGCAAAGTACCATCCTCTAAGATTCCGCCGTAATTCACAATAGCGCAGCAACGATTTAATACAGTATCTTGGGAACTATATTTAACATTTTTCTTGATCGCATCATTTCGCAGAACCTTATGCCTATGGCCGCTGGTTCAGAACCGAAGGCAAGAAACTAACAAATCTAGCACAGACAATAAACAAGACACTTAAAACCTCTCTATTTTCCCCCGTTTATCAACATCGAATTAGTCAATATTGATACGTTCCGGTGAACAGGCCTATCCCCTCGCTAGCGGTATTTTAAACCCAATCAACATTGAGATTCCGTTCGCCGATACTTAAGATAAAGTAAGAATAAAAAGACTTAATTGGTGAGGACACTATGTTACGTTTGTTTGCCAAAGATAACCGTAAAACCCAAAACAACTACTGTGACGGCATAAGCCGGCGGAGCTTCGTACAGTTAGGTGTTACCGGTATAGCCTCGCTCGGACTGGGTGACGTCTTACGCGCCAAAGCTGCCAGTGCGTCAACAAGCAAATCTGACGTTTCGACGATCTTAATTTGGCTTGATGGTGGTCCCGGCCACATGGACATGTACGACATGAAGCCAGATGCTCCGGTCGAATACCGCGGCATTTGGAATCCAATCCAGACCAAAGTCCCGGGCTTTGACGTTACCGAACTCTATCCAAAACAGGCTCAGCAAACTGACAAATTTTCAATCGTTCGCTCTCTGCATCACGGTACGGGAGATCACTTTGCCGGTGCTCACCGCATGCTAACAACTAAAAACATGGGTGTCAGCGGAGCCAACAATATCGGCAAGTTTCCGGGAATCGGGGCTGTGGTTTCCCAACAGCGAAAAAATATCAGTCGCGAAGTTCCGCCCTATGTTTCCGTACCATCGGCATCCAGCGTGGGTCGAGTACCGGGATACTTTGGCGGAAAATTTCTGGGTGTTCAGTATGATCCCTTCCAAACCAAAGGGGACCCTAACAACGCTGCCTTCAAGGTACAAAATATGGTTTTACCAGCCGGGATCACGGTTGATCGGCTCGAAGACAGGACTGAATTACGTGGCGAACTCGACAAGATCAGTCGAACGGTTGAATCCAAAGGAACCTTTGACGCCCTGGATCAGTTTGACCAGCAGGCTTTTAGCTTTGTGACTGGTGAAAAAGCCCGACAGGCATTTGATATCAATCAGGAGGCTGACTCGCTGCGGGAAAAATATGGGCGACATACCTGGGGGCAAAGCACTTTGTTAGCAAGGCGTCTTGTTGAAGCCGGAGCCTCTTTTGTGACCGTTCAATTTAGCGGCTGGGATCATCACTGGAATCTTCAAAGCGGTTATGAAACCCTGCTACCTCGCGTAGACTCAGCCGTTGGTTCGTTGTTTGAGGATTTAGATCAACGTGGTTTACTAGACACAACCGTCGTAATGTTATGTGGTGAATTTAGTCGAACACCACGAATGAACGATGGAGGCAACGGTGGGCCACCATTGAGTAAAGGGACGCCCGGACGAGATCACTGGGGTAGCTCCATGTTTTGCCTACTGGGCGGTGGTGGCATTAAAGGCGGTCGTCTGATAGGTTCAACCACGAAAAAAGGAGAAGCTCCCAAAGACAGACCTGTCACTCCATCAAATGTTCATGCCACCGTCTATGAATGCATGGGCATCGACCCTAAACTTCATATTCTCGACCATGCAGGCCGGCCAACTCCCGTACTTGACGACCCAACATCCATTCATGAATTGTTTTAACTACGAGTTACTTTCATGCTGACTTTGTTGAATCAGAATCCTGAAACCAATCGGCGGCGACTACTGCAGGTTGCTGGAACCGGGCTGCTGGGGATTAGTTTACCGAAAGTCCTAAAAGCCGCGGACAACAACTTTAATGACGCGCCAAGTTCCACAGCTAAAAATGTCATCTTCATGCATTTGTTTGGCGGCCCCAGCCAACTTGAAACCTTTGATATGAAACCGGATGCACCGAGTGACATCCGAGGGCCATTCAATCCTATATCAAGTAATACCGAAGGGCTGCTTATTTGTGAACACTTGCCAAACATCGCAAAAATCAGTGAGAAGATCACGGTCGTTAAAACAATGACTCACGACTTTAATGACCATAGTGGTGCGGGTCACTATGTTCAGACGGGGCAGCGTTGGCATATACCGATCGGCGGAGGATTTAACGTAACACCACAGGATTGGCCAGCCATCGGAAGTGTTGCCAAGTACTTTGATCAACGTCGCGGTCTGATTAATGAAGCCCCGACATACACCGTCTTACCTAATGCTTTAGGCAGCCTGCAACAGAAGGGGGATATCGCCCGACCTGGTGAAACTGCCGGTTGGCTGGGCGGTGCCTACGCTCCTGTCGTTACCGGCGTCAACAAAAAGTCTGAACACGACAATCCATTCTGGCGCGACTGTACTGATGAAGAGCTACAGTTCAGTATCAAAGGACTCACGCCACAGGATGGAATGACCATTGGGCGATTTAACTCCCGTGCCCAGTTGCTCAACCGCATCAATCAGCAACAACAACAACTGCGAGAACTGGATCGGACGCGTGTATTTGACAAGTATCGTTCACGGGCATTAGAACTGGTTCTTTCCGACAAAGCACGCGAAGCCTTTGATGTTACCAAGGAGAACGCTCAAACGCGTGACACTTACGGTCGTCATCTATACGGACAGTCCGCGTTGGTAGCCCGCCGTCTCATCGAGGCAGGTACTCGTTTCGTAACCGTCCAGTACGACTGCGTCGATGGCTACAGTTGGGACTCACATCGCAATAGTAATGATGTCAAAAGTCACCTGCTACCCACCTTCGATCAGGCCTTTGCAGCACTCGTTAATGACCTTGATGATCGCGGGATGCTGGATGACACATTGATCGTGGTTATGGGAGAAATGGGAAGAACACCTAAGGCTAATAAGACCTGGGGCCGTAATCACTGGAGTACGTTATTCCCTGCAGTTTTAGCCGGTGGCGGTATCAAGCGTGGATTTATTTATGGCGAGACGGATAAAGATGCAGCATATGCCACCGCGCATCCGGTTAGCCCGGAAGATATGGCGGCAACAATTTTCACAGCTCTGGGAATCAATCCAAGCTGGCAGATACAAGATTCGGTTGGCCGTCCTCATCAGCTAACACACGGTAAACCTATAGCCGAATTATTTATATAATTCAATTAGCACTTAAACTGCCGACCTCTAATTGAATTGATAACATGCCAAATAAATTTGCGCTCCTACCGACTGCCGTTTTCATAATCCTGCTAAATTCCTGCACAGTCTTTGCTGACGCACTGCCGAATATCATCCTTTTAATGGGAGACGATCATGGCTGGGATGAAACCGGATACAACAATCACCCTCACCTAATCACTCCTGTTTTAGATGAAATGGCGGCCACGGGTCTGCGATTAGATCGCTTTTATGCAGCCCATCCCTCGTGTAGTCCTACACGGGGCAGCGTACTGACAGGCCGACACCCTAATCGGTATGGAACGTTTGTACCGAACCACTCTTTTCGTCCGGAAGAAATAACTATTGCCCAACTCCTAAAGAAGAAAGGGTACCTCTGTGGTCATTTTGGCAAATGGCATTTAGGGCCTGTCAAACAATCGTCGCCGACGAATCCCGGAAACGCGGGATTTGACGAATGGCTTTCACATGATAATTTTTTCGAATTAAATCCGATTCTGTCTCACAACGGCGCCGATCCAGAAATGTTTTCCGGTGAAAGTTCCGATATTATAGTCACCGCTGCCACGAAGTTCATCGCCAGAGCAAAACGGCAGCGAAAGCCGTTCTTCATTGTGATCTGGTATGGTTCACCGCACGAGCCTTACAGCGGATTGAAAAATGACCTCGCCCTCTACGATGATATTCCGGCGAAATATAATGAGCAGGTTTTTCGTCTTACATCAAATAAAACCGGACGACCCGTTACAAGACCTTTAGGTGACATTCTGCGGGAACGATATGCCGAAATTACTGCGATGGATCGATCCATCGGCGTTCTACGAGACTACCTCACAAAAAAGAACGAGCGAGAAAATACGATTCTCTGGTACTGCGGTGACAATGGTACGCCCGGCGACGGAATCGTGACCTCTCCGCTGCGTGGAAAAAAGGGAGAAGTCTACGATGGAGGAATTCGAGTGCCTGGCGTCATTGAATGGCCTGCAAAAATAAATTCGCCAATGGTCTCTCAGGTCAATTCAGTGACCAGCGATATCCTACCAA
This sequence comes from Planctomycetaceae bacterium, assembly GCA_002709045.1. Classification (GTDB taxonomy): domain Bacteria; phylum Planctomycetota; class Planctomycetia; order Pirellulales; family Pirellulaceae; genus UBA721. The sequence continues at coordinate 21,675 of PAPJ01000048.1, forward strand.
CCCTTTGTGAAATAACAGGTGTAGCATCACCCGCAGTACCACTCGACGGAATCTCTCTGACAGGTCTGCTGGACAATTCACTTGAAAGTCGGCCAACTCCGCTCTTTTTCTGGAAATTCAACAAGGCTGCTGACAAGCAGCAAGTCCCCTGGATTGAAAAAGATCTACAAATAGGTACGACTCCATTAGTAAAGATGATGGGTGACATCTACACTCGTATTTTTGTGAACTACAAACACCCCGAAATCCTGCCAACTGATTACACCGGGAATCGCGCCATGTTATCTAATAATTACAAATTGGTAATCCGCGATAATGGTGATGAGCAAACCATTGAATTATTCCGGGTACCCGATGATATTGATGAGACGCATAATATTGCCTCCCAGTATCCGGACATCGTATCTGGCATGCAGAACAAGATGATACAGTGGCAAAATTCCGTGCTCCAAAGTCTCACCGGGGCTGATTACAAGTAACCCTCATCCCAAACAGGATTTTCTTACCATGATTAAGTGCGGTGTAATTGGTCTGGGCCGATTCGGACGTTTACATGCATTAACGCTTCTGACACTGGATAATGTCCAATTAGCTGCCGTAGTTGCTCGCAGGCAGGAAAGTGTTGATGCTTTACTGGAAGAGATTCCTTCGACAACTGGATATACGAATCTACAACATGCAATCGAGCAGTCCGGAGCAACGGTCTGGATTGTTGCATGTACTACCAATCAGCACGTTTCCGTAACACGGAAACTCCTGCAAGCGGGACACCATGTCCTTTTAGAAAAGCCGATAGCCGATGATTTGGAAGAAGCAAAACAATTGGCTCCGCTGGTAAAAGACGATTCGTCAAATCTCATGCTTGGGCACATTCTTTTATTCAACAGTGAGTTCAAGTCACTGCGACAGGAAATTGCCACGCGATCACCTTTAACTCATCTGGATGCCGTGCGCCACCGGCCTGCATCGATTGTTCATGACTTTGCCGGCGAAAACCCGCTCCACGCGGCAATGGTTCATGACCTCTATTGTGCTCAGGCATTAACCAATGCCGAAGAGCCACGGAGCTTTAGTTGTCAGTATCACCTAACCTCTGATGGGCAAATCGATCTGGCAAATGCTCAACTCATCTGGCCATCCGGCTTTCTGGGAAGATTTAGCGCCAGTTATATGACGCCTGCGGGGATGCCTCCGCGTGGATTTGACCGCATGGAGATCTTCGGTGAAGGATGGGCTGCTCGCTTATCACCCAATCCACGTCCTGTCGAATTCTGGAACAATGAACAGGCTCAATGGCCGCTGGCGTTGGAAATCATGGCTGATCAATCCGGGGCAACGGGTATGATGATCGAAGAACAACGCTGTTTCCTGCGTGTTATCAACAACGAACAGCCGGTTCCGATCGGAGCGCGATACCAAGACGGTTTGCAAGTACAAAGGTGGATGAATGAATTAGACCGCATCGCCCTCAGATGACGAGGGTGTCTCCACAGGTGTAGGTAATCGGTAAATCACCAACACACCGACGAATGCCAATCCGGCAATCAGCCATCTAAGCCAGAGAATCGGAGGGCCAAAATAAATCGTCAGCCCAACCGAAATAGCGACTACCACTATCGCCTTGACTTTGACATTTTTACGTACTCCACCGTAATCTTCCCAATCGGTCAAAATCGGACCGAACAGTCTGGAGTTTCGTAATTTCGCATTTAAGGACGGAGAGGTTCTTATCAGAAAAAAACTGGTCAGTATTAAAAAAGGGGTTGCTGGCAAACCAGGTAGAAAAGCTCCCAAAACTCCAAGTACGAAAAAAATTCCGGCTAACGTCAGCATGACGCCTTTTTTAAATCCAACAACAACCTTAGGTGAGGACAATACTGTAAAACTCCCGGCAATTTGATGCGTTTATTGGCTTCCGCTTTGAAAGGGCTTAAAAACCAAGCCCTTAATGTATAATAAATGATGAATAAGAGAACACAATCCACGTGAATTGACATCCAGCCACACAAGGCAAAATGCTGAACACAATCAAACCAATAAGACTGATTCTAACTTTATTGCTGCTGCAATCGATATCGATTGGACAGGATCGTGCAGGACTGGATTATTTTGAAGCTAAAATCCGGCCGATGCTGGTGAAGCACTGCTATGAATGCCATAGCGCCGAAGCAATCGCCAAGAATAAATTGGAAGGCGGTCTGCTACTCGACTCACGGGCCGGTTCACTCAAGGGTGGTGAAAGTGGGCCCGCGATCATCCCCGGAAAACCGGAGGAAAGCCTGCTTATTTCGGCTATTAAACACGAAGATTTCGAGATGCCTCCGGATAACAAGCTCCCTGATGAAATCATAGGCCATTTTATACACTGGATAGAAATTGGAGCTCCTGACCCACGTGAGGGAGTTGCCATCACGACTACAGAAATCGATATCGCAGCAGGTCAAGAGCACTGGGCTTTCCAGCGTCTGCAACCGTCACAGCCACCCGAGGTTAAAGACGAAGCATGGGTAAGCAATGAAATCGACCGCTATGTACTTTCCAGACTGGAGCAAAAGGGGGTCACACCCAATTCCATTGCTTCCCTTAGAACGCTTATCCGTCGCGTCTATTTTGATCTCATCGGGCTGCCACCTTCTCCGGAGGCTGTCACCGAGTTTATCAAAGCTGCCGAAACAGATTTTGAGACAGCCTATTCCAACTTACTAAATCAATTGATGACCAATGAACATTTCGGTGAACGGTGGGGACGGCACTGGCTGGACGTCGTTCGTTTTGCTGAGAGTAACGGATACGCATTCGACAAAGATCGTCCCAATGCCTGGCACTACCGGGACTGGGTAATCCAGGCATTCAATCAGGACATGCCCTACGATCAATTCCTCAATGCACAGCTTGCCGGCGACATCAAAACAAAAACGGATTTCATGACGACAACCGAATATACCACAGCAAAAACAAATCTGGCGGCAACCGGATTCCTGGTTGCCGGACCATTCACCTCACAACAAACACAAAAGGAACGTGAGCGAAGTCGTTACGAACAGTTAGATGATATTGTTAGCACGCTCGGCACCTCTGTTCTGGGACTGACCGTCGGCTGTGCACGTTGCCACAGTCACAAATTCGACCCACTGCCAAAACATGACTACTATCGATTAGTTGCGAACTTTGCAGAAGTCGGCAGTGCTGACATTCAGCTAAACTCCCGACCGGAGGAATTTCTGGCTAATATGAAAGTCTACAATGACGCACATACTCCTCTGACTGCCGTTCTTAACAAATACACCGCAGATACTCTTCCAGCCAAGTATAAGCAATGGGCTTTATCAGCGAAGCCGACGCCTGATACGTCTCTGGTCACCCAAACCGTCTGGCAATACGCCGGCCCCTTTACCGCTGATTCAACTCAAAAGGCATGGGACACTGCATTTGCTCCAGAGCAACGTGTCAATCTCGACGCGGAGACCATTGACGGTACCATCCAATGGCAGGAACGAGGTGACTGGAAAGAAGACGAGGCGATTACAGTCGCCCATTCTCCGAATTCAGCCCACTATGCTTTCCGGAAAGTGACATCGCCTATCGCACAGGTTGCCAGCCTCTCAGTTTCATCAGCGAACAACATCTCCGTCTGGGTCAATCAAGTAGAAGTACTAAAGGCCAAAGAAGTGCCCGGGAACGCTGCCGGCCAGTACAAACTCGTTGTGCAATTAAATTCAGGGGACAACGAATTACTGATTAAGTTAACCGGCAACAAAACCAATGCCGGTTTCCGCACCGAACTGACAACTCTTGCCAATCAGACAATTGCTAACTTCGGCAGTTGGTATCACCTTGGTCCGTTCAAAGCAACAAATCACAATGTTGCATTTGGCACTGTTTATCCTCCGGAAAAGAAAGTCGACCTTTCTGCCACATTTGAAGGGGGCCTTACATGGGAAGAGCATGCTGACTGGGAGGATGGGACGGCACATAACGATCTGTTAAGTGGTGAAAACAGTGCCAACTTCCTGTATCGAGTCATCGAATCAGCCAAATCTCAACCGGTACATCTTTCTCTGGGAAGCGATGACGGGATTCAGGTTTGGGTGAATGGACGTAAAGTATTGAATAAGAATGTAGCGCGTAACGATGCCAAAGCAGATCAGGAAAAATTAACAATCCAACTCGCTAAGGGCCGCAATGACATCCTTATGAAAATAACCAATGGTGGCGGCAAGACCGGGTTCTATTTCAAACCAACTCATGGAAAAGAACCGGATGAAGTACGTAATATTCTGGCCCTGTCACCCGATAAACGAAATGCTGTCCAAAAGAAACGTCTACTGGATTGGTATAAGGGATATGACCAGGCCTACCTGGCATTAGAGCAGCCTGTAAAGTTTCATGAACTGTCAAAGCCTTCGCCCGTTAATATCCCGGTCTTTGCGGCCAAGCAACGCGGTAGTACCTACCAGTTCGGCGAAGATACCTACAAGGTCTATCACCTTCGTCGAGGCAATGCAGATAATAAAGAAAGCTTGGCCGTCCCCGGATTTCTTCAGGTTTTAACTGATCTAGAGAAAGATGAGACATTCTGGACTACTGCGGCCAATACACTCGAACAACCTCTTTCCGGACGTGAAACTCTGGCAGACTGGTTAACCGATGAAAAACTGGGAGCCGGACATCTGACTGCCCGTGTCATGGTCAACCGTCTTTGGTATCACCATTTTGGGCGGGGGATCGTTGCCACCCCAAGTGACTTCGGCACCCGCGGTGAACAGCCAAGTCATCCGTTATTACTTGATTACCTGGCAAAAAAGCTAATTGAAAATCAATGGCGATTAAAACCTATTCACCAATTGATCATGTCGAGCTCAACTTATATGCAGGGCAACGAGGAGTCTGAGACAGGCATTGAGAAAGATCCGGAAAATCTTTTCCTCTGGCGACGTTCGTCACGACGTCTGGAAGCAGAAATCATCCGAGACACGATTTTGCTTATGAGTGGCACACTTGATCTGTCGCACTATGGAAAAGGGACACTGGACGTCCGCAGCAACCGCCGCAGCATCTACTTTACCGTTAAACGCGGGCAGCTAATTCCACTATTAAAACTTTTTGATGCTCCGGATGCTATGCAGGGGATTGCCACTCGTGAGCAGAGTACCGTTGCTCCGCAGGCATTAGCTTTATTAAACTCACCAATGATACGGGAGTATGCTACCAAATTTGCCTCTCGTGTACGTCCGAATGACGAAAAGTCGAACCGTGAGGTAATTGCTTCCGTTTATGAATTAGCTTTATCTCGACCTGCCTCCGTAGACGAAATTGAAACTATGACTCAATTCATCGTAGCTCAGGCTGAAATGCGGGGCGGAGACGCCAACGCCCGACAACTGGCTGTTCGCGACTTCTGCCACCTGATACTTTGCATGAATGAATTTGTTTATATCGATTAGAATTTGAAATCCATGAATAGCAATCATCCACTCACAAAAAACCATCACCGTCGCCAATTCTTGGCAAAGGCCGGACTGGGATTTGGCAGCCTTGCCTTAACCGATCTACTGCACCAGCAAGGCATAATCAGAGCAGCAGAAAGCGACAATCCATTAGCCGAACGCTCCTCACATTACAAACCACGAGCAAAGGCAATCATTTGGTTATTTCAGACCGGTAGCCCCAGCCAAGTCGACACGTTTGACTACAAACCGGAATTAGGCAAACGAGACGGGCAGGCACTGGCAGGTGCAGATCCCAAGACTGGTTTTTTTACCACTAGTGGTAAATGCTTGAAATCACCTTTTAAATTTAAGCAACATGGTGAATCGGGGGCATGGATTTCGGAAATCTTTCCAAATATCTCAAAGCATGCCGATGACATTGCCTTTGTCTATTCCTGTCATTCTCAATCCAACAACCATACCCCAGCTATGTTGGAGCTTAATGGCGGCATGATTCGTCAGGGATTTCCCAGCATGGGTTCATGGATGAGCTATGGTTTGGGTAGCTCGAATTCAAACCTTCCGTCCTACGTCGTTATGCATGGAACAAAGCCGCGAGGTGGCGATCCCATCTGGTCTTCCGGATTCCTTCCATCGGTTTATCAGGCAACCTCCCTGGATCCCCGGGCTGCCAAGCCGATCAATAATCTGGAACAGCTTAAAGAGCTTGAAGGCGTTAATCAACGCTCATTACTGGATGCGCTTAACACAGCCAACCGCAAACACGCCAAAAAACGCCCGTTCGACCGGGACTTAAATGCACGACTTGAATCTTTCGAGCTTGCCTATCGCATGCAAAGTGCGGCGCCTGAAGCATTCGATGTTTCGGAGGAACCGGAGTACATCCACGAGATGTATGGACTGAACCGAAACGAGTCTAAAGACTATGGTCGGCAGTGTCTGTTGGCGCGCCGGTTGATTGAACGTGGTGTTCGATTTGTTCAGGTTTTCGCTTCTATCCCCAAAACCCCCGGGGGTGGCGTAGGGGATGTTCCGTGGGACGGTCATAGTGATATTAAAGTTAACCACGGTACGTGTGCCTCAACAGTAGATCAGCCCACCGGTGCGCTGCTCACAGATCTTAAACAACGAGGTTTGCTCGAGGATACCATCGTTATTTACGGTGGGGAATTTGGTCGCACATCGGATTCGCAGGGAAGTGCCGGACGAGACCACAACCCAAATGCCTTTACGACATGGTTTGCCGGAGGTGGCTTTAAGGGTGGTGCACAATATGGGGCAACCGACGAGTTTGGCTATAAGTCTGTCGAACAACGTGTGACGGCACATGATATCCACGCAACGGTTCTGCACCAGATGGGACTGAACCACGAACAGCTTACGTACCGCTTTAACGGACGCGACTTCCGTCTGACAGACGTGGCAGGTGAAGTACTTCATGACATTCTTTCTTAAGTATGAATCAAAAAATATAAAGTTCATAAATTGAGTCAAACTCTATGTGCGTTATAAAATAGAGAGCATGAAAAACAGACTCCCCCTGATTGTTCTGCTCATTTATTGCCTGCATGGGACCGCCTCGATGGGTGTCGCTGCACCCAATGGCAATCGCTATACATACCTCACCGATCAAAACCCGTATTACGTACATCAGAAATTCGCTCGACTGATTACACCTCAATGGGTTGGCGAGGAAAATGTTGATGCCGTCGTAATCCTTTCGATCGATGATATGCGAGACCCCGCCGCCTATGAAAACTACCTACGCCCAATCCTCAACCGCCTGCAGGAAATAGAAGGCCGCTCTCCGGTCAGCATCTTCACTAATTCCGTCAATCCACAGGATCCGCAATTACAATCCTGGATCAAAGAAGGACTTAGCCTTGAGGTGCATACCATAGATCATCCATGTCCCTGTCTAAATGGCGGAGATTTTGCACGAGCTAAAAGCACGTACGACCGTTGCGTTGACCTGATGGCATCGATCCCCAACAGTCAGGCCGTGGCATTTCGCATGCCCTGCTGTGATTCTCTTAACACCCCAAGTCCGCGATTTTGGTATGAGATCTTTGCTAAGACGACCAAAGCTGGAAATCATCTGGCTATCGACTCGTCTGTATTTAATGTGTTCACTTCTGATGATCCGGAGTTAGCGGATGAAATAACTAAGCGTGAAGACGGTACTTCACGATTCGGCCATTACATTCCCTTTGATTCTTTTGTGAACACCATTGAAAACTATCCGTACCCGTTTGTCCAAGCCGGCGTCTGCTGGCAGTTTCCCTGCGTGGTACCCAGCGACTGGGAAGCTCAAAACGTCCAACGCTCGAACAATCCCGACACTGTCCGCGATATGAAAATCGCTCTTGATGCAACCGTTATCAAGAAAGGAGTCTTTCCCCTCGTCTTCCATCCTCACGGATGGATCCGTAACGACCAAATTGTGGAATTAATCAATCATGCACATTCAAAATACGGTAAACGTGTAAAGTTTCTGACCTTCAAAGATTGTCTTGAACGAATTAACAAGCACTTACTGAAGGGAAGTTCACTACGCGCAAAAAATGGCCGTCACAACGGCGTACGTTTACTTGACATCAATCATGATGGATATATGGATGTAATCATTGGAGACAACTCACAGCAGATAACACGGATTTATATACCGCAAGCCAGGACCTGGAGAGAAACACCGTTCCCGGCTCAGCTTATTAATTCGCACGCCCAATTCTTCTCGGTCGAGCAAGGTAACGCGACTGGGGTCTGGATCAACGACGAACAAAATACAGGTGTCTGGATCAACCTGAATGGACGTTGGACTAAAGCAACCGACAGGATCAACAAATATACTGGCTGGAAAACCAGTCAAAACGGTGTTGATCAGGGGTTGCGGTTTCGCGACCTCAATAACGACGGGAACTCCGAACTGCTAACCAATGAGGGCCAGATTTTCGAGTGGAAAGCAGAGACCTGGCAGCCATTACAGTACGGACTTCCCTCTGGCGTACATTTTGTCACAAAAAACGGAACGGACAGCGGTATGCGTTTCGTTGATATCAATGAAGATGGCTTTGATGATGTCCTACAGTCTAACAGCCAGGGCTACAGCCTTAATCTCTATGAGTCTGCCCAACGCGGGTGGGCAATTAGCGCTTTGGCGGGGACGCGTCCGGATGATACCAAAATACCGATCATTGCTCTCGGTGGAACCAATAACGGAGCCTGGTTTAGTCGTAAGCATCTGTGGGTTCAAAATGAATTCACTCAAAATCTGCCCGCCTTAGTTGATCGTCGAAGCTTCAGTCAATTACTGGCCGATGTTCCGCCTCTTCCCAAATCGCCTGAAGATTCCCTTAACAGTATTAGGACGATCCCCGGACTGAAGGTGGAACTGGTTGCAGCCGAACCTTTAGTGATGGACCCCGTTGCGTTTGACTGGGGAACCGATGGACGTCTCTGGGTAGTTGAAATGGCTGATTACCCTCTGGGGCTTGATGATCGGGGAAAGCCTGGAGGCCGCGTTAAATATCTGGAAGATACAAATGGTGACGGTAACTATGACAAGGCCACTCTGTTCGTTGACGAACTGGGATTTCCATCCGATGTAATGACATGGAAAAACGGCGTCTTAGTCACAGCCGCTCCAAATATTTGGTATTTCGAAGACAGTAATAATGACGGTAAAGCTGATATCAAACGGATTTTGTTTGATGGATTTACCGAAGGCAATCAACAACATCGTGTGAACGGACTTCGTTGGGGACTCGATAACTGGATTTATCTTGCCAACGGTGATAGTGATGGCATCGTTCACTCAATAAAGACTGGCGAGCGCATCAACATCGCCGGACGCGACTTAAAGCTGCGGCCAGACTCGGGCGAGATGATTGGCTTGTCCGGTGAAACCCAACACGGCCGGAATCGTGATGACTGGGGAAACTGGTGGGGAGCCAATAATTCCAATCCCATGTTTCAATATGTCATCACAGACCATTATCATGCACGCAATCCGCACGTAGCCCCGCCAGGCAGTCGTCACGCGGTGGCAACACTGCAAAACTCACCACTTTATCCAATTAGTCGAATCATGAGTCACTGGGAAGGCTATCGACCGCCAGCTCCCGGGCAACCGAGTCGCTTTACCTCAGCCTGTAGCACCATGATGTATCGGGACGATTTACTAGGATCGGACCTGCATACTTCCATGCTTGTCAGCGAACCTGTACATAATCTAATTCACCGACGAAAGATTCATATGGATGGTCTGCTTATGCGATCGAGCAAACCTGAAGCTGAAGATGGTTCTGAATTCCTGCGTAGCAGTGACAGCTGGTTTCGACCAACTACAATTCGGACAGGACCGGATGGCGGTATATATTTTGCTGATATTTACCGGATTGTTATCGAACATCCTCAATGGATTGATGACCAAAGGGAAATGGAACTCGACTTACGTGAAGGGGCCGACCGGGGACGAATCTACCGAATAATTCGTGAAGACAAAGCTCTTCAGCCATACTCGTTCCCCGCCCCAGATGACCACCAACAATTCGTCATGGACCTGACGAGTAGAAACGGTTGGGTTCGGGATTACGCTCACATGCAACTCGTCTGGGGTAAAAAAGATGCAGCTACAAACAAAGCCCTTGAAAATATCATTACTGAAAACAACTCTCCACTTGCCCGACTGCATGCTCTAAGTGCACTTTCAGGCAGGGACTCGTTAAGTAGCCTGGTCTTACAAAAGGCACTCAATGATAAGCATCCTGAAGTACGTCGTTTAGCCGTTCGACTCTCGGAAAACTTCGCCAAAGATACCACTGCTTTAGAAATATCCAACGCTTTATGTCACTTGTCCAAAACAGAACAGACACCCCAGGTTCTTCTTCAACTGGCGTATTCGCTAGGTGAATTCAATACGCCCGGTATCGCCTCAGGGCTGGCAAACATTCTGCAGCGATATACGACAAACCCATACATCATTGGCGCCGCTCTAAGCTCTACATCATCGCTATCAACGGATGTACTTCGCCACTATCAGGATCTTGCCAAAGCAACTCCGAACACAGCAATTCTCGAGGCTCTACTGGCAACCTCCTTGGCCGCTGATGATCAACAATCCATCAGCCAACTCGCAAAACAACTGCTTTCATCCACCGCCGATACAGCTCAGTCCTGGCATTTTTCTGCTCTCAACAGTATCCAGCGTTTACTTGAACAACGTGATACAAATCTTCGCCAGTTGCTGAGTACCCCCGCACAGCAGGAACTCCTGGTTCAATTCTTATCCCAAGCCCGCATGCTTTCCGACAACGAGAATCAATCAACAACCACAAGGGTCGCTGCTTTAGAGTTTCTTCTCACTAATAGTGGTACGTTTGACATAAATTATCTAAGATCTTTACTCACAACTCAGACGCCGGGAGAACTGCAGAGGGCAGCTGTTAATTTCATTAACACCCACGCTTCGGCCGAACTCACCCGATCACTGGTAGATCAATGGGAATTTATCGATCCACTTGTCAGTGACCGACTGATCACTATATTAATTCAACAGCCGGATGCTACCGCCAAATTATTAGAAGCAATCACATCAAAAAAACTTAAACTGCAGGATTTTAATGCAACACATCGGCAAACACTGTTAGCCCATCCCAATGACATCTTACGTCGGCAAGCACTGACACTATTCGGAATGACATCTAATAACGAGCGACAGCTATTGATTAAAGAGTACCTGGCTGTGACGCTAAAAAATGGCGGGGACACTATTCGTGGACAACAACTATTTACCAAAACCTGCAGTGCCTGCCACCGGTTAAATAATATTGGTGTCTCGGTGGGCCCCAATCTCCATGGTCTGAAAAACAAATCATCCGAGTTTCTCACAACCCATATCCTCGATCCTAACAAAGCGGTCGAAGACAAATTCAGAAATTACGCCGTCTTAACAACACGCGGCACTATTATCACCGGTCTGATCACTGAAGAGACTGCAGTTAGCCTTACCATCACAGCTGCCAAAGGTGAGGCTACTACTATTCTTAGGAAGGAAATTGAAGAGGAAGGATTAAGAAGAACAGGCCAGTCAATGATGCCCGTTGGTCTTGAAAAATTCCTAAGTCCGGAAGGGATGAGTGATGTGATTGCATTTATTCAGGAGAACCAAACGCCACCCAAGTCTTTTGCCGGAAACATGCCGAAACTCGTCCAATTGCGTGATGGAAAGTATTCATTACCGGCAAGTCAGGCTGCTATTTACGGGGAGACAGCTGTTTTTGAAAGCCGATACGGTAATATTGGTTTCTGGGCAAGCGAAAATGATCGTGCCCTCTGGACAATCAACATTCAAAAAGCGGGGAGTTATAACGTCATACTCGACTGGGCCGCCCCACAGAATACCGCGGGCAATAAGTTTGAGTTGCAGGTAGGTGACACCGGGTTCGCTGGGATTATCAAAGCCACGGATTCGTGGGATGATTATCGCCAGAACAAGATCGGAACAATTAATCTTACCGCTGGCAACACGCAACTCGTGTTTTCTTCAGCCGGCCCCTTAAACGGTTTTCTGCTGGATCTCCGAGCAATTACGCTTATTCCGGCAGAGTAGCTGTCTCTTATTTTCAGAGATGATCGATGTATTCCGATCCGGTCGGCTGAGCCAATAGTTTTTTTACACTTGTGGTCAGTGCTTCGACTATACCTGTAAACAACCGCTCCCCTTTTTCTGCTGATGCTAAATCCGGACGTCCGGTACACCCTTCAGCGGTACGTTGTCGCAAGTCCCGACTAATATAAACTCCATCCAGATTATCGGTAATCAATTCACCCGCATCCTTCAACAAGTCATATTTCACCAGTTTGGGATGCAAATACATCAGCATAGAAGTTTCGAATTCACATGCATGTCCAACAAACTTATGATTTCCTTCCAGCGTTTGCTGAAGAACTTCACTGGCAACGTCCCAGTAACAGGCGGCTGTTAGCAACCGGTCAACATATTCATTTTGGATTCGTCGCAAAGCAACCCGCATAGGATCTATATTACCGCCGTGTCCGTTAAGTATAAGAATTCGACGAAAGCCGTCGTTCAACACGCTGCGTGCCATACCCATCAATGTCTCGACATAAACATCCAGCGGCGCATCTAATGTGGCACCAATCCTAAGATGATGTGCGCTAGCACCCAACCATTGAGTTGGTGCCAACAAGACATTATCGGGGAGCACCTGTTCCAACGCTTCAGCAACGCCGGTACAGAGAAAGTTGTCTGTACCTGTCGGCATATGTGGTCCATGCTGTTCGACGGCAGCAACCGGTAAAACGACGAGAACGTCTTCACGGTCAACTTCCTTAATCTCAAAGGCTGTCATCTCCTGAAATTTCATTTTGAATCTCTCTGTCTACGGAGTACACGATATGGTAATAGGCAAATTCAATTAGTTTGTCCGGGAAAAAAGAATATGTCCGTTGCCCTCAAAGCAACCGCAGGAATTGCCCTCGAGTATGGCGTTATAAAGAAGTCGTCACGATGCTGATTTAGTGCGGAGCAAGCTCGCATAAAAACAATAAACACTGAATCGGCCATAACGGTAATGATTTCGGGAACGTGCATCTGCTCAATATAACCAATGCGACGATCGACAGGGCTTCTTAGTCAAGTGGAACACAGACTAACTTCATTGCTTTACACAGACGCTTCTTACATTCGGCGAGACGACCACATTTACGACATTCATGCGTGGCATTTAAAGACGCCATAAATGAGGCCTTTTTCGATCGCTTTTTGAACTTCTTAGATTTACAGTAGACTTTGCTCATCGCTAACTCTGCCAAATACATTTTACTCAATCCTACTTATTGCAATTGAGTCTCATTATCTTGGTGTAAAAAATTTAAACCGTCAAGCTTATCAATCTTAAAGGGCTATTTTGGGAGTCTTAAACGGGTCTATAGACTAACTGTGTTTTTACTGATTACTAAGCAATATCAGTATTTTCTGAGCTGTTTGGTTGTCATGAACTTATAAAAGGTAAAATCATATAGTTCTTACATTGGTCAACAAATCCAGCGAGTTTCGCCATGTCAGATTTTGTAAAGCTTCTACTTACTGTCTTGTTCGTCCTCTATTCAGGTCAACCATGTTATTCAGAAGGAGCGGACGTTGCACTGGTAGTGGAAATCGATTTTGGAGAAGATCGCGGCCAACCTTTTGGTAATCTTTTTGAGTTGGTCAACCCTGCCGGTGAAGTTGTTGGTGGCGCCGGATTCCTCGACGTTTACAACACTCGTTTTCGCAATGACCGATATAAGGTCCAGTTCTATGTCAAACCGACGAAACACGTAGCACCAACAATCGCCAGATATCCGGTTCCTGCCAGACATACTGGCCTTTTCATTTTCGACATCGATAATACGGTCTACGGATGGGCAGGTAACCAAAGTACCTATGAATGGGATATCAGCAAGCAGCAATGGTTACCATCAATTCGTTATGCCCAAAAAAACCAACCTAGTGGTTATGGCGGCATGCGGCTCAGCGATGGTCATCTTAACTTTAGTACTGCAGGAGTCTTTTATAACGATGCTTTGGCCATCGCCCTTCCTAAAACTGGGCGTTGTTACAATTACTATTATGCCGAAGGGCATATTTTCTTTTTTCATGTCGATCAAATCGATAACAAATTCACAACACGCATCTATGCGGTGAAATGGAAACCGGGCGATCCTCCAGTCCAGGACATAGCCAGTGCAGTTTCAACCACCTGTCGCTATCCCCGCACTACACCATTTTCCTGGGGGCAACACAAAGGCCGTGTCATCACCGTGGGGAATTATGGTGGAATCTACACTTATGTCGACGGTAAATGGATTGAGGAGCTGGAAGGTTCGGACAAATATAGTTATCAGGTTTACTCTCATATGCACTACAACGGTGTAAGCTACATGGCTCAATACCCAACCGGAAATTTATTCGCTTATGACCGGGGCGTACCGATTCATATTAAAGGCTGGCCTCCTAAGTTAGCTGAAGTCTCCGCTAGTGCCAGGGAAGCCATGTCGATGGGAATCTATGGTGGTGACATGTATGTCGGTGTCTGGCCGTGGGCAGAATTATGGCGAATAGATGCCAAGCAAAGGAATTGGAACTATATAACCAGAGGCTTTACTCATCCGAAGCTGACTAACAAGCAGGTTCATCCTTATGAAGCCGAAGCAAATCAGCAGGGTCTGGTGCTTAACCATTGGGGTCAGCGAATCACTTCTCTGGTCCCTCTTGGAAGCGATCTTTACATGGGCACTTCCTCTAAAGGCCTTGATAACTGGACAGCAGATCGCGACTTCCTTCCCAGGGAGCAAGCAGATCAATATGGTGCTCTGCTTAAACTCACACTACCTGGCACGATTACTGCTTCGGTTAAATGGAGTGACAAGCCAATCCGTTTACATTTCCATGTCTTTCCAGATCGAATTGAAATTCGGCATAAACAACTCCGTCTGGGATTGTCTAAAATAGATCAAACGACATATGATTCAATTTCAGTTGCTGCTCCACGCATCGGGACAGGGGTATTCGGCCCAACTGACCTGAAGTCAGTACGTCTAGTCGATTAATACTTAAGTAATGTGTATTTCAATTCGTCATATCAGCAGTCTTGCTCCGTTATTTTTTCTGATGTCATCAACATTGGCAGCAGACTCTTCTCAGTACACGAGGATCTCGGTAATCACAACTCGTTACTGCGGTGAGTGTCATAACGCAGATAATCAGGACGAAAGGCTCGACTTCTCGTCACTCAAATGGGACCTCGATAATCCAGTCGTATTTAACCAGTGGGAAATGGTGTTTGATAAGGTAGCAAGTCTACAAATGCCTCCTAATAAAGAGGCCATCTCTGAAGCGGTGCGACATGAGTTCATCAATCTCCTTGGCAATACGTTACGCGAGCGGGACCGCCAGCAAATTAAATCCTATGGTCGCGGCACCATTCGGCGACTAACCCGCAGTGAATTCCAGCAAAACCTCCGCGACCTTCTTCAAATCTCACATTTAGATATTCAGAATTATTTACCTGCCGACAGGGAATCGCACCACACAAATCGAATTACCCGAACACTCGATATATCCCGTGTTCAACTGGCTGCCTATCTGGAAGCTACCGATGCAGCATTGCGTCAGGCTGTCGCCTCCGGAGTTGCTCCGGAAACACCTGCCAAATATCACTTTGAAGCAATCAATATGTTTACGGGAGCAACTACCTTTGGTGGGACAGAAGCCATGTTCTATGCCAAAGATAATAAACGGCTCAGCCTGGGAACTCCTGAACTACAGAAAATTCGCCAGCAGGAACCTCTGGACACAAGTATTGAACTGGCCATCTTTCGTTCTGCAACATGGCCTTACTATGGCTATCCTAACGGTTTCAGAGCTACCCGGGACGGATTCTACCGTGTTCGATTTTCTGCGAGATCCGTATTGCAGAAACCGGGTTTTGTACTAACACCAGCTTCTGATCCAATCCCAATGACCTTCAGAGCCCGCAAAGCATCCGGTCCCGATGTTACGGGAGATGTCCGAGCCACGGGTGGAATCATGGATATCCCGCCCGAGCCTACGATCTTTGAAACAACCATCTATCTAAAGAAAACCGAGACTTTCGAATATAGCCTACTAGGGCTACCACAACCCCGAGCCATCAATCCACCAAATGCTCCGCTCTACTATGACTTCCCTCCGATGCCGGAAGATGGACACCCGGGGGTGTCGTACCAATGGCTGGAGGTTGAAGGGCCCATCGATTCTTCAGTGTGGCCACCTGCATCGCACAAAGTACTTTTTGACGAACTTCCAATCAAACCCTCGGGAAGCAGTCTGACTGTCGACATTGTTTCCGAGAATCCACAGGCTGATGCTCGTCGTTTACTATTACGTTTTATCAAACAGGCCCAGCGTCGACCATTAACAAAAGCTGAACTGAAGCCGTTTCTTGATCTAACTATCAATGAATTAGAAACCGGGCAGACGCTCAGTGAAGCTTTACTTACCGGCTACAGTGCGTTTCTAAGTTCCGGCCATTTCATTTATACGATTGATCCTACTTCATTAATCCGTGCACCACAGACAGAATACCAATTGGCGCTTGCACAACAACTTTCACACTTCCTCAGCAATTCGCGTCCTAGCCAGACACTAGAGATACTTGCCGCCAACAAAGACCTTTTGAAAGCCAATAACCTGCGGTCTCAGACAGACGAGTTAATCCGGGCAAATTCATTTAATCAGTTCCTCCGCCCCTTCACATACCATTGGCTGGATCTAAAGGCTGTCTGGCGGGATGAGCCTGACATCCGTCTTTACCCAGAATATCGACTTAACGACTATCTCATCGAATCGATGCAGCGTGAGGCTTATGAAACCTTTAAACTGATGGTGCGGGAAAATCTTCCGATCACAACACTCGTAGACGCAGACTTCGTACTGATAAACGACATCCTGTCTCGTCATTACAATTTACCGCTGCAAAAGGGTTCTGAATTGCAGCGTATCACAGTTCCTAAAGGCAGTCCTTATGGTGGACTGCTAACGACAGGTGCGATTATGAAAGTGACCGCCAATGGAACGGCAAGTTCACCTATTGTTCGTGGTGCCTGGGTGATGGATCGATTACTCGGCGCGCCTCCACCTCCTCCACCAGCGAATATCCCGGCGGCTGAACCGGATATCCGGGGAGCAACGACGCTCAAAGAACAACTTGCCAAACATGCCTCAGATCAAAGCTGTGCGTCATGTCACGCAACATTTGACCCGATCGGGTTTTCTCTGGAAAACTTCGACATTTATGGGAAATGGCGTGAACGCTATCGAAGTCTCGATTCAGGAGAAGAAGTAACAGGAATTGACCGTGCCGGTCACGCCTATCGTTTTTTCGAGGGCTCAGCAGTCGACAGTACGGCCACACTTAACAATGGAACCCGACTGGCAGGCATTCATGATCTCAAACAACATCTCGTACAACAACCACGCAATTTAGCGCGGTCATTAGCGACTCAATTGGTCCTTTATGCAACGGGCACGCCGCTACGATTCTCGGAACGTGAGGATATTGAAGACATTCTGGACCAATGCCATGGGCAGGGCTATCTAACCCGGGACATCTTCCACGCCGTCATTCAAAGCCGTTTATTTACAGGGGTCGAACGTGACTAAAAATCTTCCGCTTAATCGAAGATCTTTCCTTCGGTCGGCAGGCGTCAGCATTGCACTTCCGTGGATGGAAAGTACGGGACACGGTGCTCCACAGGAGAACCCCAAGCGTATGCTCATGATTTCCAATAATCTGGGCATCCTTCCTCGATATTTTTTCCCAACCGGTGAAGGGAAACACTACACACCGTCACTCTATCTGGATCAACTACAGGATCACCGCGACGACTTCACCGTTTTCAGCGGGCTTTCCCATCCCTACGTGGAAGGCGGACATTCCACGGAAAACTGTTTTCTTACCGCTGCCAAACATCCAACAGGCAGTCAATTTCGAAATACTATTTCCCTGGACCAGTACGCTGCGGAATCGCTGGGACGTCAAACACGCTTTCCCACCCTCAATCTAGGCGTCAACTTAAACAAAGCGCTTCGCAGTCTTTCATGGACTCGCGACGGCGTATTACTACCTGCGATTGACAGTCCGGCCCGACTTTTCACCCTGATGTTCACGCAGGGATCGGCAACGCAGCAAAAGCAAGTCGTCCAAAAACTAAGACAACGCGAAAGCATACTCGACGCAATCAGTGACACCACAACTTCACTTAAGACGCGCCTTTCGAAATATGACCGGAAACGGCTCGACCAGTATTTCACATCGATTCGGGAATTAGAAAAACGTCTGGAAGCATCGGGACAGTGGGCAATTACGCCCAAGCCGAAAACCGATGTCCCGCCACCCACAGACATCACCAACCGTGCACGATTTATTGAAAAGCTCGACCAAATGCTAACCATGGCTCGTCTGGCATTACAAACCGACTCCACGCGTATCGTGACCTTAATGATCGATGCGTTTGAAACCGGAGTCTTCCATTACCAGGACGACAAAAAAACTCTGTCCGGGTACCACAATTTAAGTCACCACGGGCAAAGGGAGGCGCACCTTAAACAACTTGAAATAACCGACCTTCGCCAAATGCAGTTGCTGCAACAACAAATGGAATTTATGAAATCAACGCAAAGCCACGACGAATCACTGCTGGATCAGACTATGATTCTGTTTGGTAGTAACATGGGTAACGCCAACACTCACACAAACACTAACCTTCCAATTTTGTTAGCCGGCGGAGGTTTCAAACACGGACAACACATGGTTTTTGATCGCGAGAAGAATACCCCCTTAAGTAACCTGTTTGTTTCAATGTTGCAAAACATGAATATTGAAACAAACAGGTTCGGATCGAGTTCCGGGAGACTCGATGGCTTACAATTCTAGCCCGAGGTTCATGCCGGGGTTACTTCTTAGGTTGCCATGTATAGAAATGATGTACTGTCGTTGAACGAAACTCTTCACCTGCCTTGAGCACGGTGGTTGGGAAATTAGGTTTATTCGGTGTATCCGGAAAATGCTGCGTTTCCAGACAAAGTGCCTGATTGGTGTTATAAACTGCTCCTCCTTTGCCCGGCGTTTCTTTCATGTGAATGGATGTATAAAACTGAACACCGGGCTGATCCGTGCGAACCGACATACCCCGTCCGGAAGTCCCTTCTGAAACTCGCGCCAATAACGCTGGTTTTTCCGGACGACTCATAGCTAACACATAATTATGATCGTATCGTCCCTGTCCAACCTTCCGATCAATTCTTGATCCTTGTCGAAAATCAAAGTCCGTTCCTTCAACCGACCTAACTTCACCGGTCGGGACTCCGTTTTCATCCACAGGCAGGTAGTGATCACAATAAAGACGAACAAAGTGACGATGAACATCTCCGCTGTCATGACCGGCGAGGTTGTAATACGAGTGCTGCGTAAGATTAAGGTGTGTTGTTTTATCGGTAGTTGCCCAATAGTCCATCGTCAGGTCGTTATTTTTATTGAGTAAATACTTCACACGAACCAATAGACGTCCTGGATAACCTTCATCTCCATCCGGACTAACCAACGTAAAAGCAACGCCGGTGCCATTGGCTTGTTTGACAACCTTCGCATCCCATACACGTGCGTTGAATCCAACTTCTCCACCATGCAGGTGATGTCCACCGGCAAAATTATCGGCCAACTGGTATTTCTTTCCTTCAAGTTCGAAACTGGCATTGGAAATTCGATTAGCGAATCTACCGACGACACACCCTGAGAAAATAGGGTCGCTTTCGTATCCGGCAATGTCATCATATCCAAGCACGATATCCGCTATGTTTCCGTCACGGTCGGGTGTCATAAGAGATGTCATCGTCGCACCATAAGTAATCAACTTCACAGTAACATCATTCTCATTTTCCAACGTATATTCGTGTACCTTCTCCCCAGCTTCAGTTCTTCCGAACGAGCGTTTTGATACTTTTACGTCTGCCCCTAAAAGGGAATTTATGTCTGTCACTAACAGCAAAACAGCTATCGCTATTACAGACTTTACGAGCTTCGAATTCATAACATTTCCTTCCACAGGTTTTAATTCCTAATTATTCTCAAGAGCTATTGATGTGGCCTGCTTCAACAGGCGTTGCATTCGCTCCAATTGAATATCAGAGCTCATCTTAACTCGATTTTTAGTTTCCGCAGGATCATTCTTCAAATCATACAATTCAAATTCTTCATTACCCCAGTCAGCAAAACGCCATCGATCTGTTCTTACCGAGCGCCCCAGTATTGATGGCCCGCGCATTACAACGGTATATGCTTGTTTTTTGACCAACGCTTGCGGATTGCCCAAAACCGGTACCAGCGAAACACCTTGCACATACTTTGGTTTAGCAATAGTACACAATTGGCATAACGTCGGAACCAGATCCACTAATTCGACCAGACTTTGACTCTCACTACCAGCGGTGGTCAGCTTCGGGACATACATTAGCAGGGGGACACGAGCACACTCCTCAAATAGCGTTACCTTTCCCCATAGAAAATGTTCGCCTAAATGATAACCATGATCGGAAAGGAAGATTACAACGGTATCATCCCACAACTTTTTTTCATCCAGAGCCTTCCAGATTTCAGCAATTTGAGCATCGACAAACGAGATACATGCGTGATAAGCCTGCATGTACTTTCTCCGCAGTTCCATATTTTCCGTTTCCCGTTGAAATCCGAACGCTTCATACCGATGCACTAATGCCTTCGCCGGAATATCATCCCAATCTCCGGCAACAGATGGATCAACCTGAACAGAATGAGCCGGATGCATATCAAAGTACTTCTGCGGAGCCCAAAACGGCACATGAGGTTTATGAATACCACAGGCGATAAAAAATGGTTTTTCACCATATTTATTATTTCTCAACCAGGAACTCACCTGCCGTACATTCTTTCCATCTTTGTGTTGTGCAGCGCTCATTTGCGTTGGTCCATAACCTGGAGGAGTTTGTCCGCCAGCTGCCCCGCGCAACTCTTTCAGCTTCGTTCGCCAGGCCTTTTGGTTGTTTGGCAGATTAATACTGCCAAATTCCGCTTCAAAGGCCTCCTGCACAGGTTTAACTACCGGATTCCATTCGTTCTGAAACATTTGATACTCGTCCCAGGCAACATCACCAGGATCCAATTTTCCATGAAATACTTTGCCAACGCCACCGGTCCAGTATCCCGAATCTTTGAACAACTGTGGCAGACTTTTTATCTCAGGGCGCGATTCACGCACGTCCGTTTTGTTATCAAGAACACCGGTTGCTTCCGGATAGACACCGCTTAAGAATGAGGCCCGGGAAGGTCCACAGACTGGATACTGACAATAAGCCCGGTTAAATCGCATTCCAACTTGAGCAAGTCGGCTAAGAGCCGGAGTTGGAACCTGTTGATAACCGACTGCTGCTAGATGTCGATTTAAATCATCACTGATTATTAGCAATACATTAGGTGTCGCTGCATTAACATTTCCCACTATCGATAGTGAAAACAACAGTGCACACAATAAGCTTTTCTTCATCACGGAACTTTTACCGACCGATCATTGTAAATAGTAAGAGTTAAGCGAGAATGTCGGTCAGTATATGTCCATGAACGTCAGTTAATCTAAAGTCCCGTCCCTGATAACGGTATGTCAGTTTCGTGTGATCGATTCCCATTAAATGCAAAATCGTCGCATTTAGATCATGAATATGCATGGTTCCAGGTGTCCACTTATCTTTGTTTGGTTGTGGTCTAAGCGGATTACCATCCTCATCCGCGATGTTGTATCCGTAATCATCGGTGCGACCATAAGTGATCCCGGGCTTTACCCCACCACCGGCCATCCAGGTTGTGAAGCAACGCGGATGATGATCCCGTCCATAATTCTCCCGGGTTAAACCACCCTGACAGTAGGGTGTTCTTCCGAATTCCCCACCCCAGACAACCAGAGTTTCATCCAACATCCCTTGTTGTTTCAAGTCCTTAATCAGTGCCGCCGTGGCCTGATCAATATCCTTGGCCTGCGAACTGTGTTCTCCGGCAAGATTTCCATGAGCATCCCAACCTCGATGGAAGATCTGAATATTCCTGACACCACGTTGAGCCAGTCGGCGAGCCGTCAAACAGCTTGCTGCGAAAGTTCCCGGCGTATTCACATCGTCTCCATACATTTCCAAGGTAGCCGCTGTTTCATCCGAGAAATCAACTAACTCCGGTACCGATGCCTGCATACGATAAGCCATTTCATGCTGTTTGATTCGCGATAGCACTTCGGGGTCACCAAACTGTTCTGCCTGCTGCTGGTTAATCGCAGCCAAAACATCCAACTGAGCTCGTCGATCCTGACGACTTACCCCACTAGGGTTACTCAAAAACAGAACCGGATCTCCCTGACTGCGCATCAGAATACCCTGATGATCAGAGGACAGGAAGCCTGGGCCCCAAAGGCGATTGAACAAACTTTGCTCAGGGTATTTCGTCCGGGCGTGCATAACAACGTAATGAGGCAGATTTTCATTAGCTGTACCTAACCCATAACTCAACCAGGCTCCTAAACTTGGCCGACCGGGGGTTTGAGCCCCGGTCTGTATATAAGTGATTGCCGGATCATGATTAATCGCTTCGGTGAAGGTACTGTAGACAACGCACAGTTCTTTTGCGACGCCAGCCGTATAAGGAAGTAATTCACTGGTCCATAAACCTTCAGCGTCATTATCCTGCTTCGTATACTTGTAACGACTCGGCGCCAAAGGAAAACCGCTCTTCTGATTAGCTGTCATCCCGGTAACTCGCTGTCCATCACGAATCTCGTCAGGTAACTGCTCGCCAAAAAGATCATTTAATTTCGGTTTATAGTCCCACAGGTCAATATGACTGGGACCACCGCTCATGAATAAATAGATCACACTTTTGGCTTTTGGTTGATGGTGCGGCAGACCATCCAGCCCACCCGCACCATTTGGTTCGGCCTTCAATTCCGCTCCAATCAAACCAGCCATGGCAGCTGTTCCCAGACCGAGAGCTGTTTTCCCAAACAAATGACGACGCGTCACCATCAATTCATTTTCACGTGCGGGATTAGGATTTATCATTTTCTATCAATTCTTCTAATGAAGTTAAGCCTACCGTTCATGTGCCTACCATTCATGTTTAGTAGAGCAGGATTGCCGGATCGCTGGCCAGGACCGCGACAGTTGCCTGTGTCCAGGCAGCGTGTACAACAACATCAAGTTTTTCGTTCTGCTCTGCTTCACCAATCGCCAACAGCACCCGGGCATCCTCACTGGACTCCGTGAAACGTTGTTTCATAATATCTACCAGCCCTAAAATAGCTCTCATTTCCGACGCTGATGCCTGGCGACTTGCCAGTAATCTGAATAACAGGTGAACACGATCTTCATCTGTTTCAGCCTGAGTCAACAATCTCTCGGCCAGGATACGCCCCATTTCGACACGTTGGGTTTCATTAAGCAATCCAAGTGATTGCAGAGCTGTATTAGTTCGCTGACGCTGAACACAACTTGATTCACGATCCGGAGCGTCAAACAACGTCATCATTGGATGTGGGCTGGTTCGCTTCCAATAGACATATAGGCTACGACGATACAGCAAATCACCCTGATCGCGGACATACTGTTTCGTATTACTTCCAGGATGTGCTAATGCCTTCCACATACCATCGGGCTGATATGGCTTAACACCTTCACCTCCCATATGAGGACTCAACAATCCACTAGCCCACAAGCCGATATCTCTCAACACCTCTGCATCCAACCGATAACCGGGTCCACGAGCAAACAGTCGATTCTCGGGATCATTTACATTTTCACGCCAGGCTGAACTTTGTTTGAATGTACGCGAATGCACCATCAGTCGGAGCATATCCTTGACGTTCCAGCCATTTTCACGAAAGTCTACGGCTAACCAGTCCAATAACTCGGGATGGGTTGGATGTTCTCCCTGTACACCGAAGTCCTCCGGCGTGCGGACAAGTGGAATTCCATAAACCCTGGACCATAAACGATTAACAATGACTCGTGACATTACAGGATGATCATCTGCCGTGAGCCAGGCTGCCAAGCCGAGTCGGTTACGGGGTGCGCCTGCCGGAAAAGCTCCCATCACACTTAAAACTCCCGGCTCCAAAGGATCACCCTGAGGTTGATTGTATTCACCCCGGTGTAATACTTTTGTTTCTCTGGGCATTGCAAGTTCTTTGGCCACCAGCGTCGTTGTAAAACTCTTCACAGCTTCCTGTTCCGCATTCAACAATACCAATGTTTCCTGATGAACATCTTCAATGGCAAACGGCCCATTAACATCGGCCAACTGGCTCAGCCGACCAGCAACATCAGCAACTTTCCATGTTTTTTCCTGCTCTTCATTGAGCTCAACCTTTTCACCTAGCAGCTTACCTGCAGCATTGATCAGGCGAATTTTTTCATTTTCACGCTGTTTCCACTGTCGCCATGCCTGCTGATCATTCGGAGCATTGATCACGGGATTATAGGTATACGAATTACCGTCCATCGCATTTTCAGCAGTACTATTAAAGAATGCCAGCAACTGATAGTACTCGGTCTGTGTAATAGGATCGTATTTGTGTGTATGGCAGCGTGAACAAGTCAGTGTTATTCCCAGCAATACGGTTCCCAATGTCTCCGTTCGATCAAAATTATTCTTTGCCTGGAATTCTGCCGGAATCGCACCACCTTCCGCGGTACTTGGATTCATACGAACAAAGCCGGTTGCTACGCGTTGCTGCAACGTCGGATTGGGAAGCAGATCGCCGGCAAGTTGCCAGGTAATAAACTGATCAAACGGAAGATTATCATTTAACGCTCCGACCACCCAATCACGATAAGGATAGATACCACGACGGTTATCCAAATGCAGGCCATGTGTATCTCCGTAACGTACAGCATCCAGCCAGTAGCGGGCCTGGTGTTCACCATATCGTGCACTAGATAAAAGTGTTTCCACGAAATTCGTGTATGCCTGATCTGACTGATCATTCAAATACTCATCGAGAAGTTCTAATTCAGGGGGCAGGCCAGTCAGTACCAGGGAAACACGACGCGCCAGCGTGCTTTTATCTGCTTCTTCACCAAATGTAACACCTGCCACTTTTAGGTTATCTTCAATGAATGCGTCGATAATCTGTTCTCTTGTAGCATTGCCACGCGATTGGGGAACTTCTTTCACCGGAGCGACGAATGCCCAGTGCTTGGCGTATCTGCCTCCCTGTTTAATCCAGGTCACCAATGTCTGTCGCTCTAAATCTGTCAGTTGTTTTTCAGCATCTGCCGGTGGCATCGGATCATCCTCGGACAAAATACGGTGCAATGCTGCACTCTGACGAGGTTTTTTCTGATCGATAGCACGATAACCGCCGCGGTCAACTGTCGCCAATTCCTCTGTATCCAAACGCAACATATCTGCATCATTGGAGTCGGGACCATGACAGACAAAACACTTATTGGAGAGGATAGGCAACACATCTCGTGCAAAGTCCACATCATCAGCGTGCAATAACGCGGTGGTGTTCAAAAGACCTAAGACCAGCAGTGAACATACCAGATTCGAGCTACAGGGTTTCATTAATTAGCAATATCCAAAGAACTACTTTTTCTCCCACTCTCCACTATTTTACCGAAAGGTCGTGAACAACGCATTACTAGTGTTCAAGAAAGAAAATAAGTCTAGATAGCCACCTCTTTAATCCAACAGTAAAATAATACTATGCGTGACACCTGTTTTACTCTCTTATCGATCGTCTTGCTATGGACACCTCTATTGGCTGCGGCTCCAAAATTCACTGAGATCACGCAGATATTACAACAAAATTGTGTGTCATGCCATAAAGGTGAAAAGCCCGCCGGCAAACTTAATTTAACCGCGATAACCACACAGGATCAGGCCCTCCGGACTGATGATATCTGGGAACGTGTTCATGAAGTTTTACGTGGTGGCACGATGCCCCCTAAGGATAACGAGCCGCTGTCCAAAGAAGAACTGGCGACTTTTGAACATTGGTATGAAGAGAGTTTTCTTAATGTCACTGAAATCGTAGTCGGTGCCTCACCTCTTCGACGCCTGACCCGCAGAGAATATCAGAACTCGATCGAAGATCTCTTAAACATTAAACTCCATCAGGAATTAGCGAAGGATGGGTTTCGGTTTATGAAGCCTCCTCCCACAATTGTAGAAAAGTTACTACCTCAGGATCCTCCGGGCGGTTCAGGATTCCGCAATGACGCGTTGGTATTAAATCTCGACCAGACCGCCATTATTAAGATGCTCCAAATTGCGCGTTACAGCGTTGATCAAATCGATTCCTTTAAGGCTGCACAACAACAGGTTTACGGAAACTCCACAGATCCGTTAACAATCCTGCATCCATTTATTACCCGAGCTTTTCGGCGTGAAGTGGCTCAGCAAGAAGTCGATAAATATCACCAGATTTACTTAAAGAGCAGAACCGAAGGCGTTTCACACGAAAACTCTGTTAAGAATGCGCTGGTGGCGGTTCTAACTTCACCTCATTTCCTTTACCGCTTTGAGCAAACCACTACCAACGGTATGCATCGATATCGTATAACCGATTCTGAATTAGCAACTCGTCTGAGTTATTTCCTTTGGTCCTCCTCACCGGATGATGACTTACTTGCAAAAGGAATGCGGGGGGTACTTGGGAAACGGGAGCAGTTGGAAGTGGAAGTCGATCGACTGCTACGGTCTCCTAACCTAATTGAATTCGCTCGTAATTTTGGAGGACAGTGGCTGGGGTTTCACGAAGTGATTTCCGATCAGGTGATTAGTACGGGCAACAACAATGTGGTCAAGCAGCGTCTGGCTATGTACGACGAGGCTCTGATGTATTTTGAATATCTGGTTCGTGAGAATCGTAGTATTTTTGAAGTCATCGATTCGCGTGAATCATATGTCAATCAGATGCTTGCCGGACTGTATGGAATCAAAGGCTTCGAGTCCCCGGTGCAAACCAGATTAAGAGGGCGGGAGGATGCACCTGATCCATTAATCCGCTGGCCACACTCAGATCCTAATCGGGGCGGCTATTTAACAATGGCCGCTTCCATGGCAATCACTTCCGCACCACAGCGAACCAGTCCGATCCGGCGGGGCGTGTGGGTACTCGACAAGATTCTAGGTACACCCGTACCAGAACCTCCCGCAGTGGTACCGCCTCTGGAGGACGTTCGAATTCCTGGCAGGACTCTCACCGTACGAGAACAAATCGAGTTACATACCGCAAACGAAAGTTGCCGCAGTTGTCACAAGCACATCGACCCACTCGGACTGGGACTGGAAAACTTTGGCCCTCTTGGCCGCTTCCGAACAAATGACATTGATGCCACCGGGACACTCCCTACAGGACAATCCTTTACGACGCCCGCAGAACTAAAGACCATTCTGGTTTCACAATACTCTTCGGAAATCCGTCGCAATATTACCGAACGCATGTTGGCATATGCCCTGGGGAGACGATTAAGATACTATGATAAACCGGTAATCGACGATCTGGTAAAACAACTGGAAGACGGGGGTGACCACTTTCATGTCCTTATCAAATCCATCGTCAACAGCATTCCTTTTCAGCATCGTCATAACTTAACAGAATAACTTCCGCAGTTATGTCTTCAACAAACCACTCGGCGATTTTTAGTCTCGCTTTAATTACAATAAAGACATGATGAAACAATCCTATCTGATCAACCGAAGACAAGCCCTGCGTGGTTCCGGGGTAGCATTGGCATTACCTCTTTTAGACATCATGTCTCCGGCTGTTCAGGCAAAGTCAGGTGATAAACCTCCGATTCGTCTGGGCGTCTTATACAAAGGGAATGGAGTTCATCCTCCGTCCTGGGATATCAGTGGTACCTCTGAGACTGAGTTTGAGTTTTCCCCGTTGGTTAAGCCACTGGAGCCAATCAAAGAGGATGTATTATTTCTCTCAAATCTCGATCACATGCAAGGTGGCTGGAGTCATCACAGTTGTGCGGTCGCCTTTTTAGGAGCCACCGGTGCCAATGGCCGCAGTCTGGATCGGCAGCAACCGGAAACGATTGACCAGTTGATTGCCCGAAAGGTTGGTAACGAGACAGCTTTAGCCAGCCTTGAACTGACCTGTGACGGCATATTTCTTCCAGAACCGGTGACAAGCTACATTTCCTACGATCAACATGGCCGAGCGGTACCGCGTGAAAGCGATCCCCAAATCGTTTTCGACCGAATGTTTCGCGGGCTCAGTATAGAAGGCGGTAAATATCGCAACCTCAGTATTCTGGATGCAGTACGTGAAGACGCTAACGATCTTAAACGCAAAGGCAGCACTGCTGATCTGAGAAAGATTGAGGCCTATCTGGACGCAGTGCGTCAGATTGAGCGACAGATTGATGAGCTCAATGACAAGTCAGCCGACGAAAAATACATTCCCACCACTGAACCGGAACTTCTGCGACCAGTGGTGTCTGACAGTTTCCCTACGCGTGTTAAGGCACTTCTGGACATGATGGTACTGGCGTTCTGGACAGATACGACTCGTGTGAGTTCTTTCCTGATGGCCAATTCCAGCAGTCGAATCGTCTTTGATTTTCTGGGGATCAACGAAGAGCACCACTACCTTTCTCACTTCGTGCGAAATGCCGGCACTAAGTACATCACTCACTTCAACATGATTACTCAATGGCACGTCGAGCAGTTCAAATATCTAGCACAACGTCTGGCATCAATCGAAGAAGCCGGTCAACGTTTGCTGGATAACACGATGCTCCTTTTTGGTTCGAGCATGAAACACGGCGACTACCACTCAGGACGTGACTTACCGGTCATTCTTGCCGGAGGAAAAAATGCCGGCATCAAGACGGGACGTTGGCTAAAATACCCGGACTCACAACCCTATGGAAACCTGCTTGCCGGACTTGCCGGACGGATGGGAGTAAATGCTACCGGACATGGTTCCATTACCGGTTCACTGGAAGGTCTTGACCGGACAATGAACTATAATTTCGGCATTACAGATACGGGCCGTTGGGTCGCACAGGCTAACGGTAATAAACTCGAGTTTTCCGGACTCGTCAGACCAACCACAGACTTAGAACGAACGAATGTCTATTTTATCCGCCTATCCGATGGCACCGATGTTAAATTAGACGCAAGTTTTGGGAACCTTAATGGAAAACGCATCGACCATTATGTGGGTCGTGTCGCAAAAATCACTGGCCCGTTCCGAAAGGATGGAGCCCAATATGTGGTTACCAATATTGACACCATCGAACAGGCTAAATAAATACCCGACTTTCAATCCGTTGGCTACTATGAGTAAGCGTTTCAGCCTTTTAATGCTCGTCATCACCACCACGCTGGCGACGGCAACTTATGCAGAAGAACGGCGACAACTTTCTCCGCCTGAAAAACTACTGATCAGATTCTGTGGTAACTGTCATAGTCAGACAGATCCCCGTGGTGAATTAAATTTACTAGGATTGAACCGCGATATCGCATCGGGAGTGGACGCCGATTACTGGCATGAAGCACTCAACCAGCTTGCAAGCGGGGAAATGCCACCCGGCGACGAAGACCAGCCAACAGACAATGAACGCCAGAAACTTGCTAACTGGATCAGATCCGGACTAAAAATCGCTGCAGCAAATGCCCGGACTACCGGCGGGCAGGTCGTTCTTCGCCGTCTGACCCGATACGAGTACCAAAATACAATGCACGATCTATTTGGCTTACGACTCAACTTTGCCAAAGATCTACCTCCTGAACCAAAATCACCCAGCGGCTTTTACAACAACGGCCAAAACCTGCTGATGAGTCCCATGCAGATGGAAACCTATTTGCAAACGGCAGTTCGCGCTTTAGATCTCAGTTTTTCAACACCAACAACAAGCGAATCCTATCTCTATTTTATTGAATCCCGGACAGCGCGGACTGAGGATCAAGAAAAACAGGCACTGGCCAGTAAAAAGGAGGGTCTCGACCCGGCGACGTTTCCACCCAAAGGACTGTCTAAGAAAGCCAGTCGGGTAAATGTCGGAGGCAAAGACGGACTATTCGTTTTCCCACTAAACTCTGATGAGTTTGATTTACGAAGAGCAAACCATACCTCCTTTGACGGTGTCCTTCTGGGACCTACCTACCGCCAGCTTTACACCTTGAATCAATGGCCTACCAAAGGTGAGATGCTGATACGCATAAGAATTGCTGCGGCCAATGGAACTCCGCATGTAACCTTCGGTATGGGCTATCGGGCAAGCGGAGCAGTCTTAAATGTTAAGCCCATCGCTGATGCCTACATCAACGGTACTTGCGAGCAACCTCAAACCATTGAACTGCGAATTCGCATGGAAGAGGTGCCTGTATTCCTGAGTGGTAAACCAAAATTCCGGGGGCAGATGATTTCAGTTGTAAACAATTCGATCTCCTCAGACGTTCTGCTCGACAGCATTGAAATAATCTATCCGGCTCCGCCACTCGAAGGTCAACACCCTATTCTTGCCACACGTGAAGACAGCATGACCGAAATCGAATTTGCTGCCGCAACGTTACGTAAATTTGTTCCTAAAGCGTATCGCCGTCCGGTTGCTGACAATGAAATTGGCGAACTCATGAATCTCTATCATGAATTACAGCAACGACGACCTGATACTTTAGATGCACTTCGGGACACCCTTGCCGTTGTGTTAACGTCTCCTCATTTCCTGTACATAGCTGAACCCAGACTTGAGTCAGAGCCCCGAAAATTGACGGCACATGAAACGGCCACACGAATCTCATACTTTCTTTGGAGCACAATGCCCGACAAACGTTTACGTGAACTCGCCGACAACGGAGAGTTGTTAAACCCCGAAACACTCAGGGCTGAAACAATTCGTTTACTGAATGACTCGCAAATTGAACAGTTTATACGTAATTTCACCTACCAATGGCTCGACTTAGGTGCGCTTGACCAGGTCACGATTGATCCCAAGAAATACCAGCAATGGGATGCCGATCTCAAACACGATGCTGCTGAGGAGACCTATGCTTTCATGAGGCATGTTTTCAACCAGAATATTTCCGCGCTCGCATTTCTCAAATCAGACTTTGTTATGCTTAACGATCGAATGGCAGAATTCTATGGTTTCGAACCGTTGCAGGGGTCGGTTTTCCGTGCCGTACCTAATACCGCAAACCCGCTCCGAAGTGGTGTTACCGGTCAGGCCAGTTTTCTGGCAGGCAACTCAACCGGCTCCGATTCTCATCCCATAAAACGCGGGGTCTGGATCACCCGTCAGTTATTCAACGATCCTCCGCCTCCTCCACCTGCGAACGTACCGGAACTGGATGAATCTCAACTGAAGAATGGACTTTCTGTTGTGCAATTACTTGCTGCTCACCGCGATAATCCAGCTTGTAATGATTGCCATAAGAAGATTGACCCCTGGGGCATTACGCTCGAACAATTCGATGCAATCGGACGTTTTCGTGCCCACGACAATGAAAAACAGCCCATCACTATCGATGTGACATTACCCGGCGGAGACATCGTTGATAGCCCTATCGCGATGCAGCAATTTCTTATCAGCCGCCGGCACGAAGCCTTTGCCACCGCGGTCGTGGAAAACATACTAATGTATGGATTGGGTCGTGAACTAGAGTTTACAGATGCAGAAACAGTTAAAAAGCACACTGCCGAGTTTATAAAAGATGGTTATCGATTAAAACCATTAATTGTCCGCATTGTGACAGACGATGCATTCCGAATAAAATAATAGTTATTAGTTCTTTCGACCAACGAGTAATAAAGTGAAACGGAAAACATGGCATTTAGACCGTCGAACGCTCCTAAAGGGTGCAGGAATATCACTTGCGCTTCCGCTGATGGAAGCCATGGCAAAAAAGAATGACGAGTCAATAACTCCAAACCGGTCTTGCTTTCTTTTCTTTCCAAACGGTGTTAGCCTGCCTCCCGAAACACATGAAGCTCATCAGGACTGGCACTGGTTTCCTTTCGGCGAAGGTCGTGACTACCTCTTTACTAAACCACTTGCACCACTTGTGCCTTATCGTGATCAAATAAGTATTTTACAAGGTCTTAGTCACCCACTAAGCCGTAAAATCGTGGGGCACAATACAGCTGATGTATTCCTGACTGGAGCAGACATCAGCCGCACCTACAACAACACGATTTCTGTAGATCAGCTGATTGCTCGAGAAACCGGAAAATATACCCGCATTCCATCGCTTGTCTTGTCCAGCGATAATGGAATCGGGTACACAGCCCGCACAGGCACCTTGTCGTTCAATAAATCGGGCCAGCCGATTCCGGCTGATGCCAAACCCCGCCGTATTTTCAACCGGCTGTTTGGTACGCCTGAAGGCGAAAGCCTGCCTGATCAGCGAAGTCGACTAAAGAACAAAGGTAGTATGCTAGACTACTTACTTGAGGATACGGCCAAGTTGGCCAGAAAATTAGGAAATTACGACAGACGCAAACTGGATGAATACCTAACTTCGATCAGAGAAGTTGAGCAGCAGGTCGATCGCACTGAAGCCTGGCTGGAAGTTGCTAAGCCAAACGTTGACCCCAAACATATCAACCTGATGGCAGGCACGGACGATCCGGCAGAATTCATTCGTACTATTTATGACCTGATGGTACTGGCATTCCAAACTGACTCGACGCGGGTAGCGACTTACCAACTCGCGCGTGAAGACAGTCAGGGAGTCGGTGACAAGTTCCCTCAGGCGTTAGGGCTTGGTAGTCACCATGGACTTTCGCATGGAACGCGAAAGGAGAACGGATTTGTGAGATGGGGGCAATACGACGAATTTCTTTCACAGCAGTTCAGTTACTTTCTTAGTAAATTGCAATCTGTCTC
This sequence comes from Planctomycetaceae bacterium, assembly GCA_002709045.1. GTDB lineage: Bacteria > Planctomycetota > Planctomycetia > Pirellulales > Pirellulaceae > UBA721. Next base: position 54,600 of record PAPJ01000048.1, read on the forward strand.
CGAAGGAGACGCCACGCTGCTGGACCGAACAATGATCCTTTACGGCTGTGGAACAAGCACAACGCACAATGCTAACAACTATCCAATCATATTAGCCGGTGGGGGCCAATGCGGCATCAACCACGGAGCACTTCACCGTTACACCGATGAAACACCGTTTGCCAATACACACTTCACGATTGCCCGGAAGATGGGATTAAGAATCAACAATTTTGCTGACAGTACGGGCATCTTAACAGAGCTAACGAGCTAAATGCCACTTCCATTGTTAACAAAGCTGACCACGTTTCTCGTTTTTTTGACGTATGCCGGGAATTCTACTGATCCCTTTATTGTGGTTTTAGGTATCGCTCAGGACGGCGGCTACCCGCATGCCGGATGTAAAAAAGAATGCTGCACGGACTTGTTTGAATCACGTAAAACAGGCGCTATGGTTTCCTGTCTGGCAATCATTGATCCGGAAACGAAGCAACGCTGGATACTCGACTGCACACCCGATTTTCCTCAACAACTAGCCATTCTGGAAAAACTCTATCCGCGCCCGAAAGGACATCCGCTAATCGATGGTATCTTTCTGACGCATGCTCATATTGGTCACTACAGTGGTTTAATACACCTCGGCCGAGAAGTAATTGGCGCCAAATCGATACCTGTTCACGTGATGCCGCGAATGAAGGGGTTCCTGCAGACAAATGGTCCCTGGGATCAACTAGTTCGCCTCAGTAACATCACCTTAAAAGATCTTCAGGCCGGCCGGATCATCAAGTTAAATGACCGTATTAAAATAGAGGCGATCACTGTTCCGCACCGCGACGAATACTCTGAGACGGTCGGATTCCGGGTTATTGGTCCTCGCAAATCTATCCTTTTCATCCCTGATATCGACAAATGGGAAAAATGGGATTTACAGATAGAAACATTGATCGGAGAGGTTGAACGTTCTTATCTTGATGGTACTTTTTTTAGCTCTTCGGAACTGCCGAACCGTTCCATCGAGGAAATTCCACATCCACTTATCCAGCAATCCATTCAACGGTTTATCAAATTGCCGGATAGAGTTCGAAATTCAATTCATTTTATTCATCTAAACCATACGAATCCTGCTTTGCGCAAAACAACACCGGAAAACCGATTAATTCGGCGCGCGGGAATGCAAATTGCGAAAGAACTGGACATCTTTAATCTCTAAAGCAGTTCTTCACGGACCTGTTTAAAAGCCTCAACAGCTTTATCCAGATCCTGTACACTGTGACTGGCCGAAATCTGCGTTCTAATTCTTGCTGTTCCATCGGGTACGACGGGATATGAAAAACCGATCACATAAATACCGCGTCTGAGCATGGCATCTGCAAATTTGGTTGCTAAGGACGCGTCGCCCAGCATCACAGGCACAATCGGATGTTCTCCCGCAAGAATATCAAACCCCTCTTCCGTCATTGCATTACGGAAGTACTTCGTATTAATCTCCAATTTATCCCTTAATTCGGTGGACTCGGTTAATAGGTCGATTGCCTTTATTGATGCGCCAACGATCGGGGGGGCAACTGAATTTGAAAACAAATAGGGCCTTGATCGCTGCCGCAGCAATTCAATAATTTCCTTACGACCACTGGTATATCCGCCGGATGCACCGCCGAGAGCTTTCCCAAGTGTTCCAGTAATCACATCGATTCGACCTAGGACGTCATGATACTCATGTGTTCCTCGCCCCTGTTTACCCATAAATCCAACACTATGGGAATCATCCACCATGACCATCGCATCATACTTATCAGCCAATTCACAGATAGCCGGCAGGTTTGCAATATATCCATCCATCGAAAACACTCCGTCGGTGGCGATCATCCGATATCTTGCAGTTCTGGCCTGCTGAAGTTGTTTTTCGAGGTCAACCATATCATTGTTTGCATAGCGGAATCGTTGTGCTTTACAGAGCCGCACTCCATCAATAATGCTTGCATGATTCAATTGGTCACTGATAATTGCATCTTCCGGTTCCAGTAAAGTCTCAAACAGGCCACCATTAGCATCGAAGCAGGAGGTATAGAGAATCGTGTCCTCTGTTTTTAGAAAATCGGAGAGCTTATCTTCAAGTTGTGTGTGAACCGACTGCGTACCACAAATAAATCTTACACTGGACAACCCATATCCCCACTGATCAAGAGCTTCGTGAGCCGCCTGGATAACTGCCGGGTGATTTGCCAGTCCGAGATAGTTGTTAGCGCACATATTCAGCACCGGGGCTTCGTCCCGGACCTGTATACTTGCTCCCTGAGGGGAACTAATAATCCGTTCTGCTTTGTAAGTACCGGCATTCCGAATAGACTCAATCGTCTTGGAAATTGCCTGACGAAACTGCTCCTGCATATCGAGATTCCTACTCTTCTTTTAAGTGGGGTTCCAGTCCAAAAGGACTTTTCCGCTGTCACCATTCTGCATGACTTCAAACCCCTGTTCGAAATCATCTACATTAAAACTGTGGGTCAGGACTGGTGAAATATCTAAACCACCCTGGAGCAAAACTGTCATCTTGTACCAGGTTTCATACATTTCACGTCCGTAGATACCTTTGATCGTCAACATATTAAATACAACCTTATTCCAGTCAATGGCCACTTGCTCGGACGGAATTCCCAACATGGCTATACAGCCGCCATGAAACATATTTTCGAGCATTGACCTAAAGGCTGCCGGACTACCGGACATCTCAAGCCCCACGTCAAACCCGCCAGTCATGCCAATTTCACGCTGAACATCGTTAAGGTTTTCGGTTCCAACATTGACAACTCGCGTCGCTCCCATTTTCATTGCAAGCTCTAATCTGTAAGGGTTGAGATCCGTAACGACCACATTTCTGGCTCCCGAAAACCGACAGACTGCTGCGGCCATACAGCCAATCGGACCGGCTCCAGTAATCAGGACATCCTCACCGAGAACGGGAAAGGACAGAGCAGTGTGAACAGCATTACCAAACGGATCAAATAACGCAGCTATATCCAGATCGATCGACGGTGCGTGCTTCCAGACATTCGTCATTGGAAGTGCGATATATTCAGCAAATGCCCCGGGGCGATTGACTCCAATCCCTTTGGTGTCATTACACAGATGGCGACGACCGGCAAAACAATTCCGGCATCTTCCACAAACGACATGCCCTTCGCCTGACACAATATCTCCGGCAGTAAAGTCGGCCACATTACTGCCAACATCAACCACTTCACCAACAAATTCGTGACCTACCACCATCGGAACAGGGATAGTATCCTGCGCCCATTGATCCCAGTTATAGATATGCAGATCCGTACCGCAGATGCCCGTACGAAAGACTTTAATCAGGACGTCATTGATACCAACTACTGGTATCTCGACATCCTCAAGCCATAATCCCTTTTCGGACTTTCTCTTTACGAGTGCCTTCACAGGAGCACTCCTTATCAAGCCAACTACTGCCTTTAATTTTTATGTCTAATGACTCACGAATCATACCGCTTTCGCTTTCTTTGTACATCACTTTTACGGGGAAATATCTGAATAGTGTCAGACTGTATTTTTCTTTCCCCTTCCGATGATCAGACCACGACTCTTGATTACAACAGTGATGCCGTTACTAAACCAAAAGAAACAAACGGCAATTGCGACATTTACCTAAGAACGTTATTGCGAGTAAAATAAGAGCACGTGAAAATATTGTCTTCTTAAGGGCCAACGATGCTTTCGGTTTACGGTAATCAACGTAATAAGTTTTGCGACAACATCAATCGTCGTCATTTCCTGCGTATCGGTTCGCTGGGATTTGGTGCCGCTTTATCATTACCGGATATCCTTAGAGCCTCCAACACTGCTACAAACTCTACAAACTCTGTGATTATGGTCTATCTTTGTGGCGGTCCGACACAATTTGAAACATTTGATCCCAAGCCAAATGCTCCCGTTGAAATACGAGGTTCTTTTCAACCTACGTCGACGAAGATCCCGGGAGTTCAGTACTGTGAGTTATTGCCAAAGCTCTCTGCAATGAATGACAAATTTTCGATCATTCGTTCTTTAGTGGGAATGGAAAACAGGCACGAATCGTTCCAATGTTATTCGGGCCGGGCCGGGGGACGACCTCAGGACGGAGAGCCCGCCGGTGGCTGGCCAACATTTGGCTCGATCGTCTCCCAACAATTAGGAGCCGGCGCTAATGGAGCACTACCGTACGTGGATGCTTCTCCGGAAATGGGCTATCAGCCATATGCGAATCGCGGTATCCACGATAATGCCAGCAAAGTTTCATGGCCCGGATTTACGGGAATGAGTCATATACCGTTTGCTGTTGAAGCTGACGTAAAGAAAGATCTTGTTCTCAATGGCATTTCACTAGACCGACTTGGACAACGTGAGCAACTTCTCAAACAAGTCAATAATATCCGTGAATCTGTGGAAACAGAAGGAATCGACTCGTTTCAGCAAAAGGCTTTCGGCATTCTAACCTCAAGCAACATGGCCAGTGCTCTGAACCTCGAAAATGAAGATCAAAAGGTACGGGACTGGTACGGGGATCAGGTTACGTCGGATCCTTCATTTGGTGCTCCTCCACAAAGTTCTCAACATTTGCTACTAGCAAGGAGACTGGTGGAAGCGGGGGTTCGCTGTGTTACCGTTGCCTTCGGCGCCTGGGATTGGCATAGCAACCGGGAAGGAACGATTGAGTATCTTTCCAATCGTTATCTCCCAAATTTTGACCGGGCGATTTCTGTATTACTAACAGACCTTGAACAACGCGGACTCTCAGAACAAGTGCAGGTTGTCGTCTGGGGTGAATTTGGACGCACCCCACGAATCAATGCTAAGGGTGGACGTGACCACTGGGAACGCACACAATCGGTGCTTATGGCCGGCGGTAACGTTCGCGGCGGACGAACCATCGGAACCACCGATAAACAGGGAGGGGTTCCGATTGAACGCCCTGTGCATGTTCAGGAAGTCTTCGCTACTATGTATCAACATTTGGGACTCGACGTAAACGCTGTAAAAATTCCGGATTTAAATGGCCGACCACGTTATCTGGTAGACGATAACCGGCAGGCTATCAGAGAACTTCTCTCTTAACGTACTGTCGCCTTTGCGTGTGAATACTCTACTCAGGGATTCCCGCTGTCTATTATGTACGAACTGACAAAACTGTTAAAATATGGTGTATTCCAGTCCTACAGAACATCACGTTTACCCAACACAGATCACAGCTATGAACCTACCTCAACTCACATGTAAGATTTCAGCACTCTTGCTGTTACCAGCAACTTTACTGTTTGCCGAACCCGCCGAGTTTGCTGCATCTGTAAACAATGGAAAAGTCAAAGTCTTTATCCTGGCCGGACAGTCCAATATGGAAGGACGCGGATTCCCCGAACCACTTGTCTGGCAGGTTGGGCAAGCAAAGTATCGCAGTCGCTACACACACTTCATCAAAGATGGTGATTATGATGCATTTCTGAAAAAGGTCGCCGAAACCAAAGATCCTGAGGATCGTCGTAAAACGCCAACTTACCTCTGGAGTGAACGAAAAGATGTCTGGATCAATTATCTTGGCAAACACGGTAATCTCATGGTCGGTTACGGAGCTCCAAATCAAGGGTTTGGTCCGGAATTGAATTTTGGACATGTCATTGGGAATTATTATGATGAACAGGTTTTGATCATCAAAACATCCTGGGGCGGACGTGCTTTAGCTCAAGGTTTTCTACCTCCTTCAAGCATGCCCACACAGGCTGAATTTGAAATGATGACAATCGCTGAAAATAACAAGAATGCCGAATGGAATGTCCAGCAACAGCAGCGCGTGGTGAGAAATAATCTGAAGATCAAAGAAGAAAACAAAACCGCGGTTTCAAAGAAGGCACTTCAGGTTTTCAAACCTCGTGAGATTCTTAGTGTCGACCAATACAAAGCTCGGTACGGAATTGACTATCGAAATATGGTACAAGAAGTCCATCAATGTTTGGGAAACCTTAAAGAACGTTTTCCTGGCTATCGTGGTCAGGGATATGAAATGAAAGGGTTCGTCTGGTTTCAGGGTTGGAATGACCAATACAATGATCGCTGGCTAACATACGAGCATAATCTGGGTAATCTTATACGCGACCTGCGCCGCGAATTCAGCACTCCAGACATGAAAGTGGTAATCGGTGAAATGGGACATGATGGACCGGAGGAACCAAAAGTGGACGCCCCGAGAACTCTCATCATGGCAGCTCAACAAGCGGTTGCTAAAAGTGCCGAATTCAGAAAAACTGCCATCTGTGTTAACACTCGACAGTATTGGGACATGGATGCCCATAACATATACCATGGTCCGGGTGGTTGGAGTAAAGACATCGATAAATGGCGGCAATTTGGCAATGATCGGCCTTACCACTACCTTGGCAGTCCCTGGTTCTTTGCGCAGGCCGGTACCGGTTTTGGCAAAGCCATGCTAACACTGGTCAGAAAAGACAAATAAACTTCCCTCGAGTAAAGGAATTGCGATGACCTTTCTCTTAGGTATCGATATCGGAACGACCACGATCACATCTATCGCCGTAGATGCTGATACGGGTGAGATTGTCGAGTCTGCGACAACCTCTAATGATGCAAAGTATGATGACCGGCCGGCCGGTCGCAGCGAGTGGGATGCCAATCGTATCATTTCGCAAGCTATGCAGTGTGTTCATGATGTTACCTCGCTACTCGGATCACGAACGCCTCAGATTGTCGGCATTGGCATGACTGGCCAGCAACATGGCATGGTTTTAGTGGACAAAGACCTTTCTCCGCTTTCACCCTACATTAACTGGCAAGATCAACGCGGTAACGAGCTTGACGCCAACGGAGTGCCGCTTATCGAAACGCTGACCAGTCGTCTTGGAGACGACCAATACGAAAAACATGGATGTTACCTGCGAACCGGATTTATGAATGTCACGCTCCACTGGCTGGCGGCTAACGGCGGGCTACCAAGCAATAGTCGGGCAGCTTTCATTATGGATCTTGTAGCCAGCCGTTTATGTAACTCCCCATTAGTTAGTGATCCAACAGCCGCCGGAAGTGCCGGTCTATTGAATATCCACTCGAACAGTTGGAATACGGATGCTCTGAATGAATTGAACATCCCCGTCGCGGTATTACCTGAAGTCAAATCCGTGCGTGAGCAAGTTGGTACAGTTACAAAAGAAGTCGCAGCCACCACCGGATTACCCGCAGGAATCCCGGTCTTTGTACCTATCGGTGACAATCAGGCCAGTTTTCTTGGCAGTGTTGCAAATCGGCACACACAACTCTCGATCAATGTTGGAACAGGCGGGCAGGTATCTGCCTATAGCGATATGACGGGACAGCACGCATCGCTTGAGGTGAGGCCATTTCCATATGGTGGATTTCTGTTAGCCAACGTAGGAGCCTGTGGTGGCAGAAGCTTTGCCGCGTTAGAAAACTTCTTTCAGGCAGTGGCCCGGGATATTTTTGATCTCGATCTCACCGACTCTGTCTATGAACGGATGAAAGAGTTGGCTGCCGATACGCATGCAGACGACACCGGTTTAATATGTTCACCGCTATTTACAGGAACACGTCAGGACCCGACACAGCGTGCATCCTGGTCCGGCCTTAATCACGACAACTTCACACCCGCTCTAATAACAAGATCCTTACTGGAAGGTATGGCCTCAACATTTAATGAAGGATTTGCAGCTATCTTATCCTGCGGCGTTACCGGAATCACTGAAATCGTTGGGGCCGGAAACGGCATCAGGGAAAATTCGGTTTTACAGCAATGTATCGAAACACAATTCAACATGTCGGTTCGCAAACCAATGCAACGCGAAGAAGCAACCTTAGGCGCGGCGATCACCGCGGCAATTGGCTGCGGTGTCCTCAGCGATCTGTCCGATTCGTCAAGATGGATTCACTATGAATAACAAGCGGATGACCTTCAGCATTTGCTCATACTCTGCGGTTCTATCCACCTTGATGTTTATGACCGGCGGATCTCATGCGCAAGACGCCACGGTTGCATTCAATCAGCATATACGCCCTTTACTGTCGAATAAGTGCTTTGTTTGTCACGGTCCGGATGCTGCTAAACGAGAAGCCGGTTTACGTCTGGATCGTCGAGAATCAGCACTGGCTACACTTGACTCTGGTGCTCAGGCAATCGTTCCCGGGGATCTGCAAGCAAGTAAACTTTGGCAACGTATCATTTCCGAGGACGAATTCACCCGCATGCCCCCAGTAGAACACGGTGAACCATTATCGGCAGACGAAAAGAGGCTGCTAAAAAAATGGATCCAACAGGGTGCTACTTATCAAACACACTGGGCTTTCAAACCTCCCCAACGCCCTGAGTTACCTACTGTAAACTTCACTGACTGGCCGCAAAACGCCGTCGACTATTATGTTCTTGCAACACTCGAATCTCAAGGACTACAGCCGAGCGGGGAAGCAGACAAACAGGCTCTAATCCGGCGTTTGGCATTTGACCTGACAGGACTCCCGCCAACGCTTGAAGATATTGATGCATTTCTGGCGGACAAATCACCTGACAGTTATGAGCGGCTGGTTGAGAGTTACCTGGCCTCCCCGGCCTACGGTGAAAATCTGGCCAGCGTCTGGCTTGATCTGGCTCGTTACGCAGACACTAACGGGTACCAGTATGACACGGCACGCAAACACTGGGTTTGGCGGGATTGGGTGATCCACGCATACAACCAAAACAAGCCGTTTAATCAGTTTACCATTGAGCAGATTGCCGGCGACCTGCTCCCTGATGCCACTCCCAATCAAATCCTGGCCACCGGTTTCAATCGCAACCATGGAATTACGATCGAAGGTGGAGTAATTGGAGAAGAGTATCGAACTGAATATGTGATGGACCGGTTAATTACAACATCCAGTGTCTGGATGGGACTGACCGTAGGCTGTGCTCGTTGCCATGACCATAAATATGACCCTATCAGCCAACAGGAGTTCTATGAACTGTATGCATTCTTCAATCTCGTTCCGGAGCAGGGACAAAACGGATTCCAGCCTCAAGCACAGGTAGCCTCTCCACTTGCGGAGCACAGGCTGGCTTCCATCAATTCACGTATCATCACGCTTCGGGATAAATTGAAAGTGGCCAAGAACAATCTAACCGGCCTGGAACCCTGGGCAGCCACGCTCGCCAAACAGGGAGACATCTGGAGAGTGCTCAGCGCCGCGAGTACTACGTCGTCAGGCGGTACTACCATCACACTACAACCTGACCATTCACTATTGGTTTCCGGCATCAACCCGCAGAAAGATATTTACACCTTCAGTTTCAGGACAGACCAGTTCGATTTAACCGCCTTACGACTGCAGTGCCTTACTCACCCGTCGTTACCTGCCGGCGGTCCGGGGCGACATGGCAATTCAAACTTCGTACTTACGGGTATTGAATTAACAGCCACCTCGGTGACGGATCCCAGCCAAACCCGGAAGATCACGTTTCGTAAAGCTCGTGCTGATTACAATCAAGCCGGGTATAACGTGATGGCGGCTCTGGATCCCAATAAATCAACCGGCTGGGCAGTGGACGGTCCAACACGTAAAAAACCAGCCACAGCCATATTTGAAGCTAAGGCAGCCTTTGGTTATGAAGGTGGGACCATACTAACACTAACATTAAAACATGAAGCTCCTTTTGGAACTCATGGGATCGGGCGACCGCGAATCAGTATCTCATCTGAACCGGCAGAAACTCTTTCCTTCACAGGGATAGATGCCACTATTGTTGATGCTGCCAAACTTCCCACAGACCAGAGAACTGAGAACCAGCACCAGTTACTTGTGGATTTCTATCAGCTAAATTTCGGCCCTGCCGTAAAGATCGAAAAAGAGATAAAGCGGCTTGAGCAGATGCAGTCCCATGCCTTTCCGGCAACGATGGTAATGAAAGACCAACCCGGCATACGAAAAACTCACATTCTCAATCGCGGTCAATATAACGAGCCGACAACAGAAGTTCGCTTGGGTACGCCCGCAGCACTTCCTCCTATGACACCAGAGCAGAAGGCCAGCCGATTAGGTCTTGCACAATGGCTCACGTCAGACGAACACCCGTTAACTTCCCGTGTCGCTGTGAATCGCTACTGGCAAATATTCTTTGGAAACGGACTGGTTAAGACTGCGGAAGATTTCGGTAATCAGGGATCCACACCAAGCCATCCTCAGCTATTGGATTATCTGGCGCTGGAATTTATGAACTCCGGCTGGGACATCAAACATCTACATCGGTCTATTGTGTCATCAGCGACCTATCGTCAATCGTCCAAGGTGGGGCGGCAAAAATACATGCAGGATCCGGAAAATATCCATCTTAGCCGAGGGCCTCGAATGAGGCTGACGGCGGAACAGATCCGAGACAATGTATTATCGGTTAGCGGGCTACTGCTGAACACTCTGGGCGGGGCCAGCGTCTATCCCTACCAACCCAAGGGGATCTGGCTTGAACTCAATAATCGCCCGGGCTACTCCCGGGCCTATCCTCAGGGTACGGGTGTACAGCTGTATCGACGTAGCCTTTACACTTTTTGGAAACGTACCGTTCCATCACCTATGATGAAGACTCTTGATGCACCGGAGCGCGAGTTCTGCACGCTCAAACGGTCTCACACTAATACGCCGTTGCAGTCCCTGCTACTGCTCAACGGAATCCAATTTGTTGAAGCCGCACGTCAAATGGCTGGCAAACTTCTCAAGCAATCGTTTGTCTCAGACAGACAGCGTATCATCCACGCTTTCCGCCTGGCAACGGGCCGAAAGCCCAATGAGGATGAGATCGAACTTCTAACTGCTGCCCTGCAGCAGCAATCAGCGACATTCGAACAGGACGGAGATGCTGTAAATAACCTGCTTCAGGTTGGGGACTCAGCGATTGACCTGACACTAGATCCTGTTCGACTGGCAAGTTGGACTGCTTTCTGTCGCATTCTTCTGAACCTCGACGAAACGATCACTAAGGGATAGCAGACCAATGAATCGCATTATTGAGGAATCCCACCTTTTGACCAATCGTCGCCAGTTCTTTAGCCGCGCGTCAACCGGCATCGGAGTTGCGGCACTGGCTACGATGCTGAACGCTAATCAACCGTCTGTGTCAAATGCGCTAGCAGGACTGCCACATTTTGCTCCGCGTGCAAAGCGAGTTATTTACCTGCTTCAATCCGGAGCTCCATCTCAGGTAGATCTGTATGATTACAAGCCTTCTCTGGAAAAACTGCACATGCAGGAATTGCCTGCCGAAATCCGGAACGGACAGCGGCTTACAGGCATGACCGCCGGGCAGTCGAAATTCCCTGTGGTGAAATCCCCGTTTAAGTTTCAAAAGCATGGCGAAAGTGGTATGTGGCTCAGCGAACTCCTACCACATTTAGGAACTGTTGCCGACGAGCTTTGCCTAATCAACTCGATGTATACTGAAGCGATCAACCATGACCCGGCTATTACATTTTTCCAATCCGGCCATCAGCAACCAGGCCGGCCAAGCCTGGGATCATGGTTAAGCTACGGTTTGGGTAGTGAAACGGAAAACTTACCATCGTTCATCGTTATGCTAACCAGGAACAGCTTCAATCAGGCTCAGCCGATTTACGATCGACTTTGGGGAAGTGGCTTTCTTCCTTCTCGATTTCAGGGCGTCAAGCTACGTAGTCAGGGAGATCCTGTTCTGTATCTAAATGACCCTGCAAAGCTGGATCAAAAGACACGTCGCAATCTGCTTGACAGCATCGCCAAACTTAATACCAGGCGTGAAGCAGAGGTTGGAGACCCTGAAATCAATACACGTATTGCTCAATACGAAATGGCCTATAAAATGCAGATGTCAGTGCCGGAACTGGCCAATGTGAACGACGAACCGGAAAGTACATTTTCCCTGTATGGTGATTCTGCTAAAGACCCGGGCTCGCACGCTTATAACTGCCTGATGGCCCGCAGGATGGCTGAACGCGGGGTGCGTTTCATACAGATATTTCATCGGGGCTGGGATCATCACAGCAACTGCCAGGGAAACCTGCCGCTACTGACCAAGCAAACTGACCAGGGATCTGCTGCATTAATTGCTGATCTCAAGCAACGCGACATGCTCAAAGACACGTTGGTGATTTGGGGAGGTGAATTTGGGCGTACCGTCTATGCTCAGGGGAATCCGGCCAGTTTCGGTCGAGATCACCATCCACGTTGTTTCTCGATCTGGATGGCAGGCGGAGGCATTCAGGGAGGCTTAACCTACGGCAAGACCGACGATTTCTGTTATAACGTCGCTGAAGATGGGGTGCATGTACATGACTTCCATGCAACCATCCTACATCTAATGGGAATCGATCATGAGCGTCTAACGTATCGATTTCAGGGACGTGATTATCGATTAACTGACGTGCACGGGCACGTCGTCGACCGCATGCTTGCATAACACAAACGGCTATTACTGCGCCCCTAAAAGCCCCACAGGCTTTCCGTCCAGCTGCCATTCGGGTTTAGCCTGAACATCGAGATGCTTTAACGCGGTTGCTACCAGATCGACCAGATAAACTTGCTGGTTAAACTCATTTTTAGCAGCCGAAGCACCGCTGACAATCAAATAGATGTTGTGGATATTAGGAATCTGGTGCCCACTACCATGCCCTTTGCCTTCACCGCCATGGTCAGATGAAATCAGAATCAGCCAGTCTTCTTGTTGATAAGTCGGTCTTGATTTGATTGCCTCCATCAGACGACCTACATGCTGATCAACCTTCTCGACTGCACTCATATACTGAGGTACGGAAGGATGGAACCCAAAACGATGTCCATTTTCATCCGTGGCACCAAAATAGACCATCGTTGCCCGCACGTCTTGCTCAGCCAGAACTTTAACCGCCCGGTCGGCGAGGTGTTGATCAAACAGCGTATATCCATCAGAACCATGAGCTTCAAATCCAACTCGTATATCAGCTTTAGACACGATGAATTTATCGATCGGATACCAATCAATAAACGACGCGGTTTTGTAATCCGGATATTGCTGCTTAAGGAGATTAAAGAAGTGTGGATACCGATTGATTCTGCGTCCGCCAAACTCATTATCGTGCACTCCATGCTTATCAGCCCAAACACCGGTTAAATAAGAGGTCCAACCCGGTCCACTAATCGTGTCACTCTTTTGATACCGTGTTCCCTGAATTTTACAGGTATTACTGTAAGAACCGTTCTTTTTAAGAGCATCAATATTAGGCGTTTTGGCGGCATCCAGTGCATCCGTCCGTAAACCATCTATCCCGATCGCTAATACGTACTTTCTGCCTTCCGCCGCCCGGAGCAGTGACGACGCAAAAACCAGCAAACATACGGTGCATAGGATACTTTGATATCTTGAAACACGCATACTGTTATTTATTCCTTAGCTTTTTCAGATTGATCATTGCCTTACCCATAGCATCTCCAATCAAAAAATAACTTTCTGCATTTCCAAACCAGTGGTGTCCATGTCCGACATTTGGCGACTCTTCTTTTGGACGGGCGAAAGCTGTCGTTTTTACGAACGCAGCATGAGCCAGTTGCTTGGCGGCGTTCTTTTGAGACAAGCGGAGTTGTTTCATATTATCACCGGCATCCGCTCCCATATTTCCGGTTTCACCAATAATCACAGGTAGTTGCGGAGACTTCAGTGCTCGACGGACATCTGTTATCAAATTCACCAAATTACCTTCATACTGTTTGAGGGCATCTTCATTAAACATATCGTTCCAACCCTGAAACCAAACGAACCCCGCAAGCTCATAGTTCTTACCAATTTGAGGAAACTCCGTCTTCATCTTCTTCAGTCCCTCTTCAACTTCAGCCAGCATTTGTTTGTAAAAGGGGCCAACTTCACCACCACTCGACGGTGGCCGAAAATCCTGGTGGATACTTTTACCACCCCATGCTGTCTTAATCAGCAGCACAGGTTGCCGCGTTACATCACCTATAACATGACCAAACTGGAACTCGGGGCCAATATGATGTTTTCCGGGGTAGCTCGTAAATCCGATGGACAACCCGCCAAGTTTTAGTCCGTCCTTCGTGACGTGACGCACGAAGACATCATCCCGAACAATATATTTTCCCTGAGCGTCTTTGATATGTTGATATTGAGCCGCCATGCTGGAATTCTTCATGACATTGTTAAGAATTCCTTTACCCCCGTTATAGTATTCAGGATGGTCAAAATCGACGACACCCTGCCCCTGCATGTTGGATTGTCCGGCAAGAATATAAACCTGAACTTTACCTGCAGCGACCAGCCATTCAGAAGCACAAAAGCAAATAGCAAAACATATAACGATGCGAAGCATTTAAAAAATCTCCCTAGGTAAGATCAAAGCCAACTTGACCTTAGTATATCGCCCTCACAAGGGCTGGGGAATTATTCCGAACGATATTTACCCCGCAACCATTTTTTGGAAAATTCAATCGCTAGCCGAGGTGTCGGACAATGACCAGACTCAAAAATTTCAATATGCTTTTCAGCCGATCCAACCGCTTCATAGAGAGGTTTTTGAGACAATTCATGTGGAAAAATCGGGTCGTATAAACCATTAACCATCAACGTGGGAGTTGTAACAAAAGGCGCCGCAACCACAGGATCGACCTCCGGCAATGGGTTTCCTGAAATCCACCCACCGCCATAAAGCAAGCCGGCTTTAAAACGATCTTCGACGCACAAAACATATACCCCCATGAA
>PAPJ01000049.1 GCA_002709045.1 Planctomycetaceae bacterium
AAGGGTGATGCATTCTGGAAGGATGACTGGAGAAACTTCCACGTTCGTGCTTCAGAAGACGCATTTATTCAGTGTGTTAGTATCTTCGCTGTTGGTTTCGCTGATCACTTCCTAATGGAAAGTGGTGGTGACATGTCAATTACCAACTCTAACAGTAACTTTGGTAATACATCACTACATGCTAAGGGACATAAAGGATACGCATTTAATCAAGACAAGGGTGGATATGTTACTGACATTGTTCCACCTCAAATTGTTCCAGAAACTACTGGTAATACATCAAAAGTTCCTTATTATACGTTAGATGTACAAGCATCTAATGATCCTGATAATCATACTCAAATATTCCTTGGTGATGATTTGGCATATGATCCTTCTAAACGTCCTGCTGCCTCTATTGAAGGTTATCGTATAGGTGCTAAGAAGGATGATAAGGTATTTGTAAAACTTACTCCAAGAAGTGCTGGTCAGAGTAATGAATTTAATGCAACTATAAGTCCTAGTGGATTTAAGAGGTATGTTGCTGCACCTAGTATATTAACTCCTAGTGGTGGAAATATAGTAGGTAATGATAGTCTTGATGCTGCTAATTTAATTGAAGCTAATAAGAATTTCATTGCTTATGAAGCTTATGGATATATTACTTCTAAGTATCCAAATATAACAATTAATGAGAATATTGACATTATTAAGTGTCGTAGAGATATTGGGTATCTTATTGACGCTACTGTACAAGATTTAAGACTTGGTGGTAATCTTAATACTATTCAGGCTGCTGAATCATATTATGTTGCTACTGAATTATCTTATATTACTAATGAATTAACAGAGACTTTAGAGGGTTATTACTATGCTAGAGATCTTGCTATTGCAGCTGCACGTAATTTCTCATATCTTCGTACTGGTGTAACTACTACTACTGGTTCTTCTATCATCAATGTTGGTGATACAAGTGGTATTGTTCCAGGTATGACTGTTGCTGATTATGAAACCAGTAGTTTTACTAATGGTTATCTAAATTCTAACGCTACACGACCAGCATCACCTGCTATACCTAATAACACATTTGTTAAAAAGGTTATTGACTCAACTAACATAGAATTGGGTCAGAAAGCAACATTCTCAGAAAAGAAAGTTGTATCTGTTAAGCATGGTGACGCTGCTAACTTAATTGAAGTTAATAAAGATTTTATTGCTGCTGAAGCATACGAAAGAATGCTTCTTGACTTCCCTGGATATACATCACCAGCCGCTAATTACACACCTGCTAAGTGTAAGGATGATTTAGTAAAGGCTGTTCATAAGATTGCTAGTGATGTAGCATTCGGTGGTAATGCTGAGACATGGGATATATCTTACTATTATGAGAGTGGAGAAGTTCTTCATATCTCAACAAGTAGAACTGAAACTGCTCGTGCTTATGAGTATGTTAAAGACATGGCTATTCAGGTCATGCGTAAGGAAGATGTATTCATCTATGGTACTCATGGATTAACACAAACAAAGACAACATCTGGTCTTGTTCAACCTATTGCTAGTCCACAACTTACAAATATCAATGAAGATAATGTTGATGTTGTATCTGATAGAGGTGGTGATGCTCAGAAATTAATTGCTGCTAACAAAAATCTTATTGCACATGAAGCAGTAGAGAGGATGGTTTCTCAATCTTCTCTTGAATCATTTACTCCTATTACTGGAACCACTTATGATCCTGCAACTGGAGTATTGAATCTTAAGATACCTAATAATGGTTTATCAGCATCTACTTCAGTTTCTGTAACTAATGCTGCTTATGATCCTACAACTGGTATTCTAACACTCACCAAGAGTAATCATGGAATGAAGGCTGGTGAGAAAATTCAAATACAAGATGAGGCTTTATGGTTTAAGTGTTCTATGGATAATAAGACTTCTGTTAAGAAGTATCCTAGATCAACTGATCCTGTAAGTGGTAAGTGGTTAGAGATTACTAATGTACAGCAAAGTACATTTGATGTGCATGTCGGATCTACTCCCATTGTATCATTTACTCCTACTGCTGCTGATTATAATGCAGCAACAGGTGTGATGACTTTGACTATTGGTAATCATGGATTGAAAGCTGGTACTTCTATTAAACTTGCTCAAGAGTCATTGACATTTACTTGTAGTAAGGATAGTAATCAATCTAATCATGCTTATCCGAGAACAACAGATCCATTCTTTAATACAGCAATTAATATTGATTCTGTAACTACAACCACAATTACAATTAATGTTGGATTTGAAGCAAATGCTGCTGAACAATATGCTCATACATTTGTTCCTAATTTACCTGCTGGAACTGGTGCAGTTATTGCTGGTGGTAATTATTCACATGAATATGATCAAGCAGCAAGTCCTACATTTTTCAGAGCACAGGATAGTATAAGACTAGACTTTGATGCATTGACATTTACCTGTGGCATGGATAATAATGCTACAGAACACAAGTATCCTCGTGTAAGTGATCCTGCTGCTAGTGATATTCTTCCTGTTGTTTTTGCATCTCAGGATGATGTAGTAGTAAACGTGGGTAAAACTCCACAAGTAACATATGATGTCACTGGTGCAAATTACAATCAGGTAACAGGTGATATTGTATTAACTATTAATGATCACGATCTTGTTAAAGGATCTACTATTAGATTAGCAGATGGTGGGTTATCATTCAAGTGTGCTAAGGACTCTTATACTAGTACAGAATCATATCCACGTTCAACTGACCCTGCTTATCAAACTGCTCTAGAAGTTAAAGAGGTTGGATCTTCGTATTATAAGCCAACAAATGCTGCTTATGATCCTAATACTGGAGTTTTAAATTTAACTGTTTCTAATCATGGATTAGTAAATGGAAATAGAATTAAGATATCTGATAATTCATTGACATTTACTTGTGCAATGGATAATCATGCAACAGAACATGCATATCCAAGATCTTCTGATCCAAAATCGGGAGAATGGTTAGAAATTTCTGATGTCACACCAGATACATTTAATGTTAATGTTGGTGAAGCAGGTGCAGAATTTACATTTACAGCTGGAACAGGTACATCATATGATCCTGTAAGTGGAGATCTTGTTCTTAATGTTGGAACACATGGTTTAAGTGTTGGTGATGGTATTGTTATTGATAACAACTCACTCAAATTCAATTGTGAGATGGATGGTAATGATTCTGATAAATCATATCCACGTGCAGGTAAAGATCAAGCTTCATCAAGATCTTTACATATAACCAATATTACAGATGATAGTATTACTGTTAATGTAGGTGGTGCTGGAACTAATAAGTTCTTTAAACCAACCGCAGCAACTTATGATCCTGCTACTGGTGTCATGGTAGCAACAATTGGACAGCATGGATTACGTGTTGGATCTAATATTGTATTGAAAGATAATTCTCTTAAATTTACTTGTACTAGAGATAATGATCAAACATGGCATAGTTATCCTCGTCCTGGTGTTGATCCTTGGGCTGGTAAGTCTATTGCTATTACTGCTGTAGGATATAATACTAAGACTGCAACTAATGCTGTTTATACTCCTGCAAATGGTGACTTGGTAATTACATCAAGTGGTCATGGATTTGCAAATGGAGACTATGTTAAGATTGCTGATAATTCACTTAAGTTCACTTGTGAATTGGATGGTGATGTATCTATTAAATCTTATCCACGTCCAGGATTTGACTATCCAAGTGGAAGATGGTTGAAGGTATCTAATGCTACTGGTGATACATTTACTATTAATGTTGGATCATCAAGTAATACTTCTCTTCATAGTTATGATGATGCTGTTTTAGATGGTATTCATCATCAAGATGGAACCGTTACATTTAATGTTGGATTTGATTCCAATACAAATAATCAATACCCACATACATTTAAAGAAGCAGTTGATAATGCTATTGAATATCAACCAGAATCTACACATACATGGAAATCTTCTGATCCTAATAGCATTAAACATTTACCAAAACAGGCTCATATATTTAAGAGATCTGCTAATAATTCTATAGAGAAGCAGAGTGGTACTATTACAGTTAATGTTGGTGCTGGAGATCCTGCTGATCAGTATGGACATGATTTTGTACCTGGTAGTGGAATAGGTGCTGTTATAACTGGTGGAGATTATCCACATCAATGGGTGAGTTCTGTACCAGATTCAGTACATAAAGTATTTTCTGTTGGTGGTAGTAATGCATATCATAATCAAGATTGTGTTGATGATGTTGTAGATATTTTAGATGCAATAGGACACAACTTAGCTTATGGTGGTAATGATAAGACTTGGGATGCTGCTTATTCATATAAGACTGGTGCTCACGTTGTTGGTGAAGAAACTGAGACTAATTTTGTATTTGAGCAAGCAAGAGAAATGGCTGCTCAAGTCGTTAGAAGACAGAAAATTTTATCCGTAGGTAAGCATGGATTAGTACAAGATTATAATCCTGATGGTTCTATAACTGAAGACATGGCTGATCCACCCGTAGATCGTGCTGGTGATGCCCGTAATTTAATTGAATCTAATAAATCATTAATTGCTAAGGAAGCATACGCTCGTATGATTCTTCAGAATCCTGGATTCTTACCACCTACAGGTAATAAGCAAGATTGTATTGATGATATTGAAGATTTTATTACTGAAGTATCTTATAATGTAGCATTTGGTGGTAATGATAGAGTTTGGGATATGGCAAACTTGTATGTTACAGGTGCTCATGTTGCTGGAGAAGAGACTCAAACTATCATGGCAATGACTGATGCCACTGAGATGATGGTTCAAGTAATGAGACAAGAGAAAGTTCTTATTATTGGTGATCATGGATTAACTCAATCATATGATAATACAATAACAGTTAATGTTGATACTCCACAAGATAATAAAGTAGCTGATGCTAAGAATCTAATTCTTGCTAATAAAGATTTCATTGCTCAAGTAGCATTGGGTAGAATGTTGGATGCTTATCCTTCATATCAATTTACTGCTCCTTATACAAATGCTGATTGTCTTGATGATCTTAGAGATGTAGCAGAAGTTGTTGCACATAACTTAGCATACGGTGGTAATGATCGTGTGTGGGATGCTGCTAACATGTATGTTGCTGGTGCTCATGCTGCTGGATCAGAGAATGAAACTATAGCTGCTTTTAACGAAGTACGTGATATTATTAATGAAGTAATTACTAATGTTGATGTTACTGTTGGTGGTCATAGTTCAATTAGTCAAGTAAAGGATACTACAATTACTGATGGAGTTTCTAATAACCAATGTAATAGTGCAAAGAGTACTGTTACATCTCTAGTACAGATACTTACTGCAACTATTGCTACACCTTCTTCACTTGCTGCTGTTACACGCACTCAATCAGTAACAAGATGTGAGGATATAAGATCATCTATAAACACTCTTTCTGCTATTGCTACTAATGCCATTAGTAACCCAGTTAGTCTTGATGGTGTAGTTAGAGATGTATCTGATGCTACGTATGATCCTACTACAGGTAAGTTAGTATTAACTATTGGTAGTCACAGTTATACTGCTGGCACAAAGGTTAATATTGCTCCTTCTTCTATAGTCTTTACATGTTCTAGAGATGGTGATGCTACAGAACATGCATATCCTAGAGCAACTGATCCATCATACAAGAAAGATAATCCTATTACAGAGGTAACTGGTACAACTATTACGGTTAATGTTGGTATTACTTCTGATACATCAGTACATGCATTTGTTAGTGCTGCAAATGGTGCAGTTAAAGTTGGTGGAATAACAAGAACAGAATCTGTTGGTAGATGTGAGGATGTAAAATCATCAATCAATACTTTATTTGGTATTTTAACAAATACAGTATTAATACCAACATCACTTGATTCAGTTGTTAGAACTTCTTCTATTGGTCGTTGTCAAGATGTTGCTAGTTCAATATCTACATTATTTGGTATTCTAACGAATGCTATATTAAATCCTGGATATATTGATAGTATTGATAGAACTGAAACACCATTAGGATTAGCATTTGGTCCTTCTGTAACTGCTAATGCATCTACATCAAATTCTTATGTATATTTTACATTAGATGATGCTGTATATACTAATGAGTATTCACCTTCTCCAGATACATCATTTAATAACTCTGGTAACTTACAGGATAATAATTATCCTAAGTGTGCTAATGTTTCAACTGCTATTCGTCAGTACTTCTCTAATATTGGAACTATTATTCAAACTGGATTGAATAGTGTTCCTAGAAATGAACCTTCTAGTTCTTCTTCTGATTTAGCAAGTAGAGGAACAATTTGGACAATTAAAGATCCTACATCATTAACTGCTAACCCACATAACTTTGAAACTGGTACTCCAATAAGATTGGTTCCACGTGCCAAGGATGGTGTTGTAGTTGATAAACGTAAGATAAGATTACCAAATGGATTTTCACCTAACCAAACATATTATGTAATTGCTCCTGGTAGAATCACAAAACCAACAGACTTTAGTACTGCTGGATTTACTGCTGGATCTACAGTTGGTGATCAAGCTAAGTTAATGTTAGCTGGTAGTAAAGAAAACGCTGCTGCTGGTATATACATTCATTCTGCTGAAGTTGAATCGGTTGATACTGATATTGAAATTGATCTCTATCAGTTTGTTCTTGATACAAACTATGATTGTCATCAATATTCTTGTGAGACCTCTGCTACACCTCTTGGTGCTCTTAAAACAGATGTTCCACATATATTTGATGTCCCAACTTCTAACGTAACAGTACAAGAAGTATTCTTTAAGAAGAATGAAGGTGGTTCATTACCATTGTTGAGTCAGTCATGGCAACAAGATCCTGATGTTGCTGTTTCTAGTAAGTTGAAGGAGAATAAAGCTTACTTTGCAAGGTATGTTGATAAGAATCTATTTACTATTCACAAAACAGTAGATAAAGCTTTATCAGGTCAATCACCAATAAGTTTTGATACTACTACCAAACAAGATGGATTCTCTGTATTTGCTAATAAGAGAGAATCTCCATTGAGATATGATCCAATTTATGAGAATCCTAATACTGGAACTCCACCAATTTACGGTAAGTGGTTTATTCAGGTAGTTAATCAATCTGAGAATTCATCTACACCTGGACATGACTTCGCAATCTTAACAAGATTACATGAACAGGCTTACAATGATCTTTCTGGTATTGAAAAGACAAATGATGCTTGGTTTGAAAGAATTAAGGATGAGCGTAAAGCAGATGATCGTATCTATCGTTTACGTTATGTTATACCTGAGTATCTACAATCAGTACGTGATCCTCTAAATGGATTTACTATTAAGATTCGTAAGGACACTACAAGGAAACTTTTACCACAGAAGATAGTTCTAAGACCTGTTGTTTCTGGTAGTAATACTGAAGCTAAATTCTATAACCCTGCTCAAGCACATGAGTGGATTGGTGCAACAAAAGCTGATTTATCTGGTATTACAGGACATGATGAGACTTTAGAATATAATCCTTATAGAAAACCATTATCAACTGTAGGTCCACAGGTATTTACTAAGACTTTAAAAACAAGTAGTGATGTAGATTTTAATGTTGAGTCTGGTAGATATTTTGTTGATGCTAGTGATGGTAACACATATCTTGAGTTAACTACTTATGATCCAAGTCTAACAAGTACACCTGCATTAATCAATGAGAAGTTTGTAACAGTTTCTATAACTGTTCCTCAAGGTGGTTCCTTTACTGCTAATCCTAGTGCTAAAGTGAATAACCCTTCTGATAATGGATACAATAAAGTTGAGTGGTTTGGTAATTGTTCTGGTTATGCTTACGTTCATGCTGCTCTTAATGTTCCTGGAACAGATACATGGCACTTAATTCTTAAGGGTGTTGTATCAGATACTAATGATGAACCAATTGACTATGATCCTCTAGAGAATACTAGGTTTGAGCATGTTCCTGCTGGATCAACACAAACTGTGTTTGCAGATCTTAAGGCTGATAGAGATTATGGTAAATCATTTGGTATTAAGGATCTAATTCGTAAGGGATATCCAGAGTACTATTATAAGCAAGGTGGAGCTAAAGTTTATACTCTAACTCCAGGTGATAAGATAGTTTCAGAGAATAGTCCTCCAATTGAATATTATATTGAATCAGTAACTGATGTTGGAGAGATTGATGATACATTCTATATCTTTGATGTTGAGCAAATTCAGAAACGTATATTTAAACAGCAACCTGGTATTTACTATCTAACTGCTATACGTGGCGACATTTCCCCATATCCAACTGGTGCTGGTAACCAAGGAAACTTTAGAGACTTTAAGTTCTCTCAGCCAATCAGTAAATTATATCCATTAAATTATAAGAATGATCCTTTCTGGTTCAGACAAATAGATCCTGCTGCTGTTGATCCTCCTTCTACATCATCTGCTGCTGATAACTATACTCATGGTTTAGTAACAGTTAATGATTTCAAGGGATCAATGACTAAGGAGTGTGTTGGTGACATACTTGCTACTGCTGCATTTACAAATAATTCTTATAGTGGTAACAATGAGTTAAAAGCACAGATTGGTAATGCTACCTCTGGTTCTGAGGATCGTTTGATTCCTATTGCTGGTGATAGTACAGTTGTTTCTGATGTCAGAGTTTACGTTGAGTTAAGAAGACCATCTATAGCACGTGCTGGTAATCATACGTTTGAATACCTTGGTTTTGGTCCAGGTAACTACTCAACTGGTTTACCTCAAAGACAGGAAGTTATTCTTGAACCAATTCAAGATTTTTATGCTCAATCTAAGAAGCAAGATGGTGGTCTAGTATTCTACACTGGTCTTAACTCTAATGGTGATCTATACATTGGTAACCGTAAGATTGATGCTATCACTGGTGAGGAAGAGTTCCTAGAGTCTGCACAGTTAATTGATTCTGATGATGATGAAGAGGATATTGGCGGTTTAGTTACCACCTTTGATACTCCTGTTACATTCAATGAGTATATCACAGTTAATGGTGGTGACAATCAGGATAAGACAAGCACATTCAATTCACCTGTAACTATCAATGTTCTTGGTAGAGTTAGAGATTATGCATTAAAGATTATATCTGATGTTGATCCTAATTCTGGTGATGATGGTAGTCTTGCTGCTCAGTCACAGTACTTGAACCAAGATACTCTTGGTCATATTACTATTGCTAGAAACAGAATTGCTGCTTCTATATTCCAGTTTAACCCACGTGGTTCTGCTGGTGCTGCTCAAGGATATAAGATCCAGAACCACGCTGTTGGTTTACTAGGTTCTAACATTACTCCAAACCAATTGGGAACATTTAATGCTACCCAAGTCGTTCAGTATGGTAATGCTGGAGCTCCTAAGTCTGGTGATATGTTACTTAAGGGTAACGATGTAGGTAAGTCTGGATCTCTTGGATGGATTTATGCAAACTATTTCACACCTATTACTGCTAATCAGATTAAGAGATTAACATTTAATGGTACACAGGTTGTAACAGTTGAATGGGAAGGACTTAAGAACTCAGAACTTGGTATAGCTTCTGGTTCTCAAATTAAGATTACTAACTTTATTGATAGTGCTCTTGATGGAACTTGGACAGTATTATCTGCTGGATTTGATCCTAGTGATGAGTTCTGTAAATTCTCTATAGTTGAGAATAGAGCTAATGTTCAAAATCAGAATCCATTTGATTGGTCTGGTTCACCAACTGCAACAATGCAGTTTGCTAACTCTTCATGGAAAGAGTGGGGCGTATTAGGTTCTGAATCTATAAGAACTAGAACTGCAATCGCTGGTGATTATAGAGTTGGTATTAACACGATTGCTCGTGCCGACCATGCTGCTTATGCAAATGCATTTGTTAGTGACAATGGATTAGCGAAGCAAGTAAATCCTGATACTAATCCACGTGCTAACTTGGATGTTGTAGGTACTGCATTCATTTCTGGTAAGACATTTGTTACTTATGATTATAATGATGGTTCTCCTCAATTAAACAATTATGCAGGTACTGCAAATGCCGATGGATCCACAAGATCTGATTTTGGTACTGACAATGCACTATTAGTTGGTGGTGATGCCTATGATCCAAATACTTCAGCAACACTTAGGGTCTCTACTGCTGCTCCTTTTGGTGGTGTTGGTATTAATACAATCATTGGTACTGCTCCACTTGATACCACTCAAACAAATACAACACTTGATCAAATATTTGTTGTTGTTGGTGGTGGTAGATTTACGGATGATGTTTCGGTTGAACAGGATCTTAATATTGGTTCATGGCCATCAGGACATGCAGATAATACTGTTAATGTAACTTCAGGTATAACAACAGGAACATTCAATTTCTTAATGGGTAACACATTCAGTGGTACTCATGTAGATAATACAGGACAGACTGTTACAGGTGCTGGTCTACAGATGGCTGGTTATGCTCAAAATATTGAGATTGGTAATAAGCAATTATCTGGACAAAATGTTGAAGTTGGTGGACTTTCAAATAACAGTACAATTAAGATTGGTGCAACACCTAACAATTATCTTGTCAATTCAGTAACAACTCTTGCTGATTCTAAGATAGTTATTGGTGGTGCTTATGATAGCACGGAGTCACAATCTTATACAAGAATTGGAACTAAATCATTAATTGCTGATGGTGATGTGTGGATTGGTGGTTGGCCAAATGGTGTAAATCAAAGGTCAGATCAACAGTCTGTAAATCTATTCACACCTGCTGGAACTGTTAACTTCTTCTCTAACTCTGGTGGTCCTTCTAACATTAATTTTGCTACTAATGCATCTGATGTTCAGATCGCTGGTCAGGGTGGTACAACTACAGTTAACAATAAACTACAAGTTAATGCTTCTGCTAAATTCTTGAGTGATATTTGGTTATGTGGTGGTACTTCTGCATTTGAATTTATTAGTGATAGAGGTCAACTAGGTACTACTATAAGTTCTCATCAAAATGGTCTTACTCCACCATATACAGTAATTGATCCTAATAAGAATGTAGATATTCTTAATGTACTTAAGAAAGTACTTGCTGATACAGGTGAATATAATCAAATTGATACTGCTGGTTCTGGTTTGTGGGGTGGTTATAACTTCCAAGGAACTCCTGCTGGAGAAACTACATCACAATTCCCAGATCTAACTGGTACTAGTGAGTACTACTTACCTCTTAAGTATGCTCCTATTACTGCTGATATCAATGGTAATCTTACAGTACAATATTTTGTAGTTGGTGATTATATACTCATTGATACTGGAATCAGTGGTAATAGTATATTCCCAGAAGTTGTTCAGATTACTGAGTTAACAAGAACCACTGCTGCTCCTTACTTCTTAAAAGTTAAGCGTCAACCATTTGGTACATTTACTGGATTCCATTCAGATCATCCAGATACGACACCTATTTACAAGGTTAATGTACAGTTTGATTCTACTTGGACAGAGAATGATTTAGATAATACTGGACCACAAGATCAAGTTAATCTTGCTGAGTTTGGTGGTACTCTATCAACAGATGATTACATTATCGTTGGACGTAGTGACACTAATAGTGATGGCACATACGATTTTGGTGAAGCACTTAAGATTGCTCAGATTACTGGTCAGGTAAATCAGAAACTAACAGTTTCTAATTGTGGTGAACCAGATAAGGTAGTATTTGAGGTTGACTCTGTAACTGGTGAAGTTACTATTGGTAACCCAGATATTCCTGGATCAATTGTTAATATTAACACAACTATTAAATTACAAGGTGGTTGTGGAACTATTAAACGTGAAGAGATTATTGGTGATTTAGTAAGGGTTAGTGGAAATCTTTCAACTCAATATATTACTAATGTATCTCCAACTGATATTGCTAAGGTATCTGTTGGTGATGAAATTAGATATAATGCTACTCATGGCAATTTCAGTGGTGTTGAATTCCCAATCAACTATGTAACAGAAGTTAGAACAGATTCAATCGGTCTTAAGGATCCTGTATTTGGTAATGATATATCACAACTTGGTTTCTATGTTTCTAAGAATGAAACTCTTACATTAACTAATGGTAATGATCAAGAAGTATTTGATGTAGATTCATGTAGTGCTAATACTACAATCGGTAATCATATACGTAGACTTGATATATCAGAGTTCTATCCAGCTGATAAGACAGTATCTGAATCAGTAAATGCATTTGATCCTATTAAGGATGAAATTTCTATTCATTCATATTGGCATGATCCTGTTACATTCAACAATGGTAAGAAGACTACTGTTCGTGGTGCTGTAACTGCTCATTCCTCATATGATTGGGTTATTCCTGTACAGTCTATTGGTGAAGGTAATGGAGCCTTTGAAGTAGGAGACTTACTTGTTGTTGGTGACAACACAAACACTGCTCCACAAATAATTGATGGATCTATAGTAGTTGTTAACCCAGGATTCCACGAGATACTAATTGTACGTGGAATTACTAGTGGTGCTACTCCAGAACTTATTTGTGATGGTGGACAAGAAGGAACAACTAAAGCATCTGCTGGTGATTATGCTATCAATGATACTATATTAGCAATTAAGAAACACAGTGAAGTTTCTCAGTTACTTGATATTGCATCTAAGCAGAGAGGTTCTGTTGAATATGTTTCTGCTGTATTTAATAAAGGTTACATAGTTCAATCAAGAATTGATTATGTTAACTATGTAAGATTTGAAAATGTATCAACAGGTGATAACAATTACTTCATTGTTAATTCTAACATGGTTGGAACTGTTAATAGTGCAGTTACTAATCATGAGAGACAAACTGGTGCTTTAGGATACAACAAAGGTAATCTTAGTATCGGTGGCGATATTAATATGATCGGCGGTGATATTGAGATATACGATTCTGTTAATTCTTCTAGATTGTTCTACTTCAAGAATGATGGTGGACACGCTGATCACTTAGGAAGTATGCAGATTGATGCAGGTGTTGTTCTTAAGGGTGCTCTTACGATGTACCCAGAGAACTGTCCTGAAACTGTATTCAGTCAGACTGGTGTTGTTGATCCTACATTTACTGTTGATAATGTTGGTAATGTAGCTGCTAAATTAACTCTTACTATAACAGGAGATGATGCTCCAAATCCAGTAAGTACTGATGAGATATTCTCAGTTAATAAGTTAAATAATAATGGATCTGATAAATTCAGTATTAAACATACTGGTGAGATTGAAGCATTTGGTATTGATCCCTTCTGGACAAGAAGCGGTGGTGTTCATACAAGATATGTTTCAACTGGTTCTGATGCTGCTGCTAAGACATTAACAGCAAATCTTGTTTATTGTGCTGCTGTTGATATTGATAGCACATTGGTATTAACATTACCATCCGAAGTTAATACTGGTGACGTTGTTAAGGTTGTTGATGTTGGTGGAAACTTGAATCATAGAACATCATTAGTTGTTCGTGCTCCTGGTGTTGGTGTAAGAGTTCAAGGAGATTCTACTGGTACAACATTAGCAGAGGGTGGTGGATTCCTTGCTCAATCATATAATTCTGGAGAATTGGTTATACAAACACCAAATGCAGCATTCTCTCTAGTTTATCTTGGTTCTGTAGATAGTGCTGGAGGAGTTGGTATTCCTTCAACACAACAAGGTTGGTGGTTAATGGAGATTTAATAGATGGCATATTATAACAGAGTAAAAGCATCTAAGAATGTTCCTATAGGTACAATCATCCCCTGGACTGGAAGCAGTTCAGGGGCATCTTCGGATGATGGTTTACCACATGGTTACAAGGTTTGTAATGGTGAAGAATTACAGGCAGTATATTATCCAATATTAGCAAATATATTAGGTAATACCTTTGGTCCTTTTCCTGATCCTCAGAATCCTTCTGAAGTTGGTGGTATTGGTGGTAATGTTGGTATTAGTAATGCAGGTACGTTTGCTGATCCTTACTTATCAACTGATGTGTTTCGTTTACCTGATTTTACTCTAAGAAATCTAATTGACATTGAATATAGTAGATTAGATATTGATACTCAATTTATTATAGGAGAGTATGTTAGTAAGAATGGTATTGAGGGTAAACAACCAATAACATTGCAAGATACTGATGTTGATATAACATTTGCTATTGCAGCATCTAATGAGTTGTCAGGTAGAATGACAGGGCAATCAATAACAGCTCCTACTTATGTTGATAACATTTATAGTATACCTAGAAAATTAGGAATAGACCACACACCTGGACATATGCACAGAGCAGCAACAGATAATGATTATGATCAAATTGATACTGCTAATCCAACTGGTGCAAGTGCTGGAACTTTTCAACCAGGAAATTATCAACCATCTGATGCTACTTACTGGCAAGAAGTAAGTGGTGTTGGTGCTATTAATAATGCTGATTCTCCTGAGTCATGGAAGGCAGGTTTAGGACAAGCAAAGATAACATGGAACGATAGTGATCATGAGACATTAGTACAAACTAATACAGCAAAACAAATTGATCAGTCTAAAAATGTAACACCACAGGTTAAGTCTAGAGTTATATTAAATGCTATAAATGGTCCTGTATTTACATACACTGATGATGGTAGTGGTATAGCATCTATTCAAGCTGCTGCTGATGTTGGACCTATACCTGTTCCAGGACAATATTCTGGTTTTCAAAACTATTTCTTTAGTGATGATATACCTGCTAGTAGGGGTGGTGGTAAAGGAAGACCAACAGATCCTAATTATGATCCTGATACTTATACTACGTATCCTACTACAAAACCACATAATGCAGAGGAGTGGGCAGATCCTGCTTTAGGTGGACATACTCATGAACCAATGACTGTAGAAATGACTAGAGGTGTTAGGATGCCAAATACAATATTAGTTAATAATGTTAGTACTAATACTGCTGTTCCAGTGTCAATACCTGATGCACTAAATATTTCTATGAATGTAAATACACCATCGTTAACTACCATCTTCATCATGAGGGTCTCTTAAATGGCAGTATTTTATAAGTCAGAGAAGGCTAAGTTAGGAACAGTAACTGGTACAATTCTGCACTTTCCTAGGCAATTAGCAGAGGATCAAGATCCATCTACAGGAGTATCTGGAGATCTTCTTCCTGCTGGATATCTTAGATGTGATGGTAGAATTTTGAGTGCTGCATTATATCCTGCTCTTGCTTTAATATTGGGTGTTGGAACTAATTCAAAATTTAAGAAGGATGAAATAGCATTAACTGATGATCAGTTTCAGTTACCTGATTTCAGGATGAAGACTATTAGACACACTAACTCATCTGATGTTGGTAGATATAATGATATCTATGGTGTTGAAGATGACGGTGATAAAATATTTAAATCTGGTGTTGGATTAGAAGTAGTACAAAGAGCACCATCTCCTTGGGAAGTTCAATTTACAGGAGATTTCTTTTTACCATCACAGACATTGGATCTTCAATCTAGTCCTCAATTTAGTAGAAGTAATGGTAATGCAGTTGCAGCTGGTGATGTACAGTATACTGAGATACAACCACACATGCATTTCAGTACTACTAGAAGATTTAGACAAGATCATACAGGTTCTGATACTGCACAAATACAATTTAAATCTCATACTACAAGAAGTAGTTTAGAGATATGTCAATGGTTTGCACACTCAAGACAAGAATTATGTTATTTTGCTGCTGATTCTAGAAATACTCAGGCTTCTAGTTGGGATAATGGATGGAGAGGTGCATGGTTCTGGGGTGGTGGTTGTAAGTCATGTGGTGTATTTAAAACTGAAGGACAATGCTTGTGGCCAGTATGTCATGGTGTGTCAACTGGTAACTTCACTGCTGATGGTGGTTGTCAAGCTGGTGTAAAATGGAGTACAACTGGTGGACCAGGAGATGTAGATGATGCTGGAAATGCAGGTCAAGGACCAGACACAACTTATAATGGTACTGGTAGATGGTTGTATCACTCTGGTAACTGGGGTCAATGTAATAATGGTGGTGGAGTTAATGCACCATATACAGGTGGACAAGAAACATGCTTTGGTGAAGTAGTTTATGATGGTAAATGGTTTCAGCAATGTAGGCCATCTACTTTGTTTGGTATTGGTAGTCCATCTGGACAGTACTCTCAAGAAACCAGACCTATGAGTCCCAATTATACATATCCTACAGTACCATTTAGTTTTCCTGGATTCTATGCAAGTATACAAGAAGGAATTTCTGCTGGTATGAACTTGACTACTAGATTAGGTACATTTGGTAATCTAGCAACGCATTCACATATCGTTCCTTTTGAGGTTGAACCACATACATATCAAATAGTAACGGATGCTGTAAATATAACTGCTTACGGAACATTAGAGTCAACTATTAATATTCAAATTAATGAAGACAAGAAAGCAGATGAATTTATTCAACCTTTTGTAATAACAGAGTATATAATAAAAACATAATGGCATCATATAGATCAGTTAAGAGTAATTATTATTCAGACAAACAGGGGCAGTATACCTCTGTTGGTACTATATTGCCTGTTGTTATTGATCAACATACAGATAATACTAATAATCTTACAGGTAAACCACCATTACAGTATGATGTAGAATATAATTATCCAGGATGGGTATATACTGATGGACAAAAACTTAAAGTTTGGGAATATCCTCATTTATATCTTGCTATAGGTGATAATTACAAGCAAAGTGGAGAAGTAAATGGAGGTTCTGTTTTATTAGATAGTCCAACTCCAGCTGGTTCTATACAGAAGATGTGGTGGCATGATAATAAATTATATGTTGAGATACTTAACGATCCTAATCATATCTCTGGTGATAAGAGAGTATATCCTTATGGAAGTGGACTAGCATTTCTTGATAGAGTAACAGTTCCTCAAACACCAGAAAATTCTCTTGGTAGTATACCCACTGGATTATTTACAGTTGGTACTGCTTATTCTTTAGTTCAAGATGATAGTGGATTAACTGGACTACCTACCAATACAACAGTTTATAAGGTTCTTAAAAATGATGGTACTGACTTTGATGGTACTCAGTATACTCAAGGAAATTATACTATAGATTTTAATGCTACTGGTGAAGAGCATCCAAGAGTAATGATTACTAAGACTGTTGCTCTTAATGATTATCCTTATTTAATTGGTGATTTTAGAGTTCCTGACTATAGAGAAAGAAAGTTAATTGGATATGGTAATGGTGTTAATGGAGGAGGAACTCCTGTTGCTGCAAACATAACCAATGTTAAAGTTGGTGCAATGGCTGGTCAGTGGTATGTGCCAAAATCTAGATTAGATGATGTAGGATCTTTCTTTACTGTTAGTGATGTTACTACTAGTGGTTATGAGAATGTATCATCATTTGTTCCTATGAGGATGATAGGATCAGTTAAGTACACAGTTGGTCCGATGGATGATGCTATTTTACCTAGACCACCTGAACACGATCATTACCTATTACATTCAAGACCTGATGAAACAGCACAAACAACTGCTGCTGGATTTACTGATACATTAACTGCTCATTATAGATTACAGAGTGGAATGGTTAATGTATTCTTACCTGAAACTGCTAGTGGTGCTCCACTAGGACATTCTCATGGTTTAATTGGACAAAGAATGCAGAATGAATCAACTGCTACATTTGGTAATGTTATTGGTATTGGTGAAGTTGTAGATGATACAGTTGCATGTAAATCATATAGAGTAACACAAGCACCACCATTAAATGTTACAGTTGCTACTTCGGATGGAACTACTATTACAGTAAATACATCTAATTCTCATAATTTATCTGTTGGTAATTGGATTACTATTACTGGTGCTACTGGTAATTGGGACGGTAGTTATGAGGTTAAGACAGTAACTTCATCAACATCATTTACTGCTGAAAAACCTACTGGTGGTACTATGCCTTCATCTGGTAACATGGCATCAGGAGGAGTTATTAAACAAGCAGATGGTATATTTGAAGCGATACCACAGCAAGATGATCCTTATGCATTTGTTGTTGATGATACTACAGTCATTGGATTACAGGATATTATAACATATACACCAGGTGATACTATTGATGTATATGAAGAAGAACTTGAAACTGCTGGTAATATTAATAAATCATTAGCTGATGCTGGTACTGGTGTAGTAAAGATTGAACTTGAGGTAACAGGTGCTGGTGGATCTGGTGGTAATGGTACTACTAACGGTACTGATGGTGGTAATGCTACAATATCATTAACTATCAATGGTACTTTATATACTCTTACTTCCAATGGCGGTAAGGGAGGAAAAGCTGGAGACGCATCTCCCCCTTCTGGTGGATTAGGTGGTGGTTGGTCTGTATCTCCTAGTACACTTGCCAATGAATCTGGTGTATCAATAAATGTCCAACAAAATGGTAATCCAGGTGGACAAGGTGTATCTCAAAGTTTAACTGGTGGTTATGGAGGTGGTTCTACAAATGATATCTATGGTGCTGGTGGTGCTGGTGTTGGTGAAGAATATAATGAAACTGGTACAACTAAATGGCCACTTGCAACTGATACTGCACCAGGTGGAGCTTCTTTAGTTCAGATTGGAGGAGAGTATTATTTCCAACATTCAACTGCTGGTGGTAGTCCTGTTCAAGGAACTTTACCTACTCCTGTTGGTACAACAGAAGCTAGAATTTGGATATCTGGTGGTAAAGGTGGAGATGGTAATGGTCAAGGTGGTGGTGGATATGGTGATGGAAACTTTGCTGGTCACT
Source organism: Planctomycetaceae bacterium (assembly GCA_002709045.1). GTDB lineage: Bacteria > Planctomycetota > Planctomycetia > Pirellulales > Pirellulaceae > UBA721. The sequence goes on from PAPJ01000049.1 coordinate 18,790, forward strand.
CTGGATGTCCAGGAAGACCATCTGATTTCGGTGGTGGAGTAGGAACTAATGGTAGTTTATTATATCTACAGAAGAATGATGATCCTGGTCAATTAACTTTTGTTCTTGCAAGTGCAGGTGGTGATGGTAGTGCTTTACAGGAGTGGGCAACTGGTGAAACGACAAATGGTTTATCTGGTAAAGGTGGTGCAAATGGTGGAACAACAGGTGCTGGTGCATTAGGAAACGCTGGAACTGGTGGTGCTGGTGGTGGTGCAACATCTCTAAAGGATGGATTGAATCAAGTAGTCGCTGGTGCTGGTGGTGGCGGTGGTGGAGGAGGCGGTGGCGGTGGCCAAAATAGTTTCTCTCCACCAGACGTTTGTGATAGAGGTCAAGATGGACAAGGACCAGTTGCTGGTTTGAGTGGTGGTTATGCTGTTCAATCATTTACTGGTAATAATGGTAATGCTTCTGGATGTACTGCTGGATCTGGTGGAGGAGGAGGCGGTGGATTCGGAAACACTGGTGCTGGCGGTGGTGAACCAGGTCAAGAAGCAGGTGGTGGAACTCCAGGAACAGGACATGGTAATGCTGGTGGAGGAAAAGGTGGACAGACAGGACAAACTGGTTATAAAGATATTTTCTGGGATATTGCAACACTCAATGTTAATGGATCTGATGCTGGTGGATATATCAGAGCTGAATTTGATGCAACTAATCAAGGAATAAGAGACGCTGGAGGTGGTGGTGGATCAGGTGCAACATTAAAAATACAGATTCAATCACAAAGTGGACAAGATTTAGCAACTGCTGTTGTTGGTAGTTTAGGTGGTAAAGGTACAGGTGGTGGTGAAGATGGTGCTGATGGATACTTAAAAGTGAAATTAAGTAAACAAAATCCAGCTGTACCTGTTAACCCAGTTGATTCTGTTGCTGTTGGTCGTGGATATAAAGTACCAGGATTTCCTACAACTAGAGATTATGAAGCCAATTATGTATTGACAACTCCTGCTGGTGGAACTGCTGTTTGGGCTGATGCTAATCCAGATGGTAAGATAAAAATAGTTACACCAGCAGCTACAGGAACATTTCCTGAATTGCCAGCATCTTTCCATTCAGATTCTACTGGAGCTACTAAATGTACAAGACACATAAGATATGAAGGTGAAGGAACTAGAGTATTAACTGTTGGTCCTTTGAATTCTAATTTTATCAATAGAATATATTTTGATATTATTAAAGGTAATAATTCTAATGGTGGTGAGACACCAGATGAAAATTTATTATTATATTGGTCAGAAGAACTTGGGGGATCTGAAACTCTTGCTGGTGAATTGGTATTAACAAGTGTCAATGAGTCTGGTTGGGCTACATATGATTATCAAATACCACCAAGTGATAATGAACCAATGAGAAAACCAACAATATATCTTAATGTTAAACAAGCAAGATCTCCATCCAATGAAGTTCCTGAGAATACAGCATTTAATGATAACTACGGTATTTCACAAATGATATTGACCTTTAATGAAAGAGAAATATATCAATTTGTCCCATCAACCAATGCATCTTTGCCTGGTAATGAAATAGTTGGTAGTCAAACATGTGGATCAGATGATGGTATTAATATGGTAAGAAGAGAGGTTGATGCTACTGATAGTGGTATGACTGTTTTAGGTGGTGATTTTGTATTAAACTCATCAACACCAATTAGTATTACTTCTGGTGTTATAATAGAGAAACCGATACCTTTAATTACTAAGTACCATAGAAGTAAATACTTAATCAAAGCACACTAAATAACTAAGGAGATTAATTAAGGACATGGGAGTAGCAGCTACCACACAAAGTGTAATAATACACATGAATACCTTGAGCAGGGCTATTACCTATCAAGGTGTCGTGAAATTTATTGATGATAAGTATTGGGAAACTGAAATAGTTCCTGAATTATTTCCAATGTGGCATAGTGATCGTGATAAACTTGAAGTCTTTACTGCATTTAAAGATGATCATTATCAAGTTACTAGAAATAAGTATGTTAGAAATCCTAAAGATAAAACAGGTAAGTGGACATCATATGAATTTCCTGTTGCTGAGTTAGATCCTGCTGAAGCAAAGGGATTAAAGGATACTTTGATTGAAAAGTATATTGATTATAAAGAAACAGTTGATAGAAGTATTGAACAAGCATTACAAAACGAGTATGTTCATAAGAATGAGTTAAGTTGGGAGAAATGTAAGTTAATGCGTAATTTCTTATTACATGACTCTGATTATGTTATGATGCCAGATTCTCCTGTTACTGATGGTGATGAGAAAGCATTATGGGAGAAATATCGTCAGCATTTACGTGATATTCCAGCAAATCCATCATTTGCTACAGCTTACGATGTTAAGTTTCCAATTACACCAAAAGAATACCTAGCAAGAGAAGCAGCAGAAGCATTACCTCAACCTATTGTTGATAAACATGGTGATTTTGGTAAAGGTTCATCATATATGGAGAGTGAGTATCATTTCTGGAAACCAACTGAGAGTACATTACAGAAATGGAGACAGAGAATGGCATTCTATATGCTATTGAGATTGGATACTCTTGATGATTCATTAACCATAAGCAATTTGCTCAGTCATAGAGCAAGTAGATCCAATGAAGATCTTCTTGAACCAAATCATCCAGATAAAGATGCATATATTAATGAGTTGCTAAGACAAATAGAATCAGGTGAAGTATAATGTTAGTAGCATTAAATTTACAAAGAATAGATAATATTATTGCTGGTTTCGCAGCATCAAAAGATAAGTATGTTCTTTATATTAATACTAGTAACTGGTATTATATGAATGACGATACTAAGAAAGCACAGATCAAAGAGTATTACAAGGATTATATTCCTGTAGATACTGGTGAACATGCTGAAGTATTTGATTCACCTGATACATTCATTGAGTTTAAAACAGAAATCAATGCAACTGCTACTGCATTTGATTGGTTTCCTCAAAAGACAGAGCTACAAGACTCGGATTATTATATTGAAGTATATGTGGTTGCACCGAACGGAACTATACCTTATAACAATCTTGGTATTACACCAACCTCTTGAGGACACATTAAGAACTGTCACAAGCCCCCTACACAGGGGGTTTTTTAATGCTATAGTATATTTGTTGAGAGGATACGTGGTTCTCTAGCCCCAAACCTACCGACTAGACTGACAAATGCAAGGAT
>PAPJ01000050.1 GCA_002709045.1 Planctomycetaceae bacterium
CGGTAGTGGTTTTAATTACAACACAAATGTTTTGTAGCATTTTCAATACTAGCTTCACTATTCGGATATACCGAAAATCATCAATAGATAAGCTTTTCAGCGGATGACTTATAGCAACGCCATACGCTTGAGATTCGGCTTGGTTGCGCATGAATGATATTTAATTGTTCTGGAGATGGATTATGGCGAAGCTAAAAAGGTGTATAAATAACGATTGCAATACAACGTGGGCTTTGGGAGACAATTGTCCAAAGTGTGGTTTGGGATCTCGGCCAACACCATCCGATAGTGAGTCTGTTGAGAAGAACAATTCTTTAGGTAATTGCTTAGTCGTTTGTTTGGCGGTGATATCAATCGTCATTTTCGTCTTCTTTATGGTTTTAAACTCAGTCTTACAAGGCCTCGGCGACCCAATCAAAGAGGCAGGCGAATTTATTGATACTTGGAATCCTTTCACTTGGTAGCAAAAGGCTTCATGCCCGCAGCAGCCGAAGCTTCCCCGCCAGACACACCGCGTTTGAGATCAGCCAGGGGCTTCGACAGAATGAAGGCTCGGCCGAGGCGGAATTGATAGGTTGATGATTGTTTTAGGAACATGAAAATATGATTTCCCACATTTACCGAAGTTATTTTTACGAGTACCTACTTGGCAGTACAATCGTGGCAGCGGCAGGTTTGGTTTGGATTGCGTGGCGCATTAAAAAACTTGAAGACCCAGAGAAGATTCGGACTTGGAAGATTTGGTGGCTAACAGCATTTTTGCTTTCGGTGTTTGTTCTGGGGGGGCTTTGGTTTCTTCGTTATGGTTTAGGAGGAATGACCGCCATGTAACTATTCCGGTGCGTATCGTGGACTAACCCCGCATCTGCCGGTAGGTGTAGGCTGTGGATTGATTTAGGAACATGAAAATATGATTTCCAACATTTTCACAAGATATTTTTACGAGGTACTATTTGGCACAGTAATCGTGATAGTAGCAGGTTTGGTTTGTATTGCGTGGCGTATTAAAAAGGTTGAAGACCCAGAGAAGATTCGGTTTTGGAAGGGTTGTTGGGTACAAGTATTTTTGCTTTTGGTGCTTGTTGGTTTTTGTTGGTTTATTATTGATGGTTTAGGGAGATACGGCGCCTCGTGGTAGCGTGTGAGTGCTGTATCTAACCCCGCATCTGCCGGTATGTGTTTCAACACCAGCGCAAATTCGACGCAGCAGATTGTCGGTTGCGACCCCCTACGAGGCGAAACGGTAATCTGCTGCGTCGGATTTGAGCTGAACTGCTTGTAGTCCTCTTCGGTCACCTGCAAGTAGTGCTTTTGAGCAATCCGTTTGGAGTGTCCCATCCACGCGGTGACGACATGTTCCGGGAATTCCTTAACGAGCTCGGTTGCTCTCGAAGCACGCATATTCTGAAATAGCTTAGCCCAAGAGTCGATTGAAAAAAGCAGAACAACTTGATCAGGCTGATAAAAAGTTAATTCGATATTCTTTTGTAGTTCTCCTGACTTTTAGCCTTTCCTCCGTCGCCAAGACGCGTATCCCCGGAGGAGATGGTGAAATTTTTACCATCAACGGATGTAGACATTATTCCAGAACTTGAGAAATCCTGCCCATTGGCTTGTCCTCCATCAAGACGGTAAGCATATTCATTCTTAGAGGTTTGCCAAACAACACCGCGTGACCAGAATCCATTACTTCCATTCCCGCTAGAACAAATTCGTGAGTTTACCGCATCGTAATGGTATGTCACGCGCCACTTAATGTTGCCGAATTTGTGATTGGATACAAGAACTATCCCATCCAGATCACTATGAAAATCGGCATAGTGAGTTAGCGTGTCACCCTTTTTAAATCCAAGTTTGGGCCAGACGGTCGTTACTTTCTGCTGAGTGACCCATCTACCTTCCATCTGTTTACAGAATTCTTTGAATTCCTCGGGAGATGAGTTATGTTGGTTTTTGTCTTCTGCATGAGAGAAATTCGTAAGAACGAATAAAATCAGAACATTGGCAAACGTTTTCATATTGGAGTTCCCTTTATGACGAAGTTAGTTAGTTAGTTTGAGTTCAAAACGTGTTGGGATGCGTGAATGTTTATGTCGTTTAATAGTTATTCGCGTACCGACAAAGACAAACGTGTGAAATATTGCAAGCCTTTATAATCCAAAAAGTGATGCTATTCAGCTACGAAGACTACATCAACTGTTTGGAGGGGGTAGGCAAGAAAAAATCCTCCTCCAGATTAAAGATGCAATGTCGTTAAGACGTGGGCGCTAATTAAGCGGAACAATTCAAAATACTCACTTTAGGCGGCACCGGCTTACCAGACACATCCTACCGCATGCGTGTGTCGGAGGGCAAAAGATGGAGATGTGCCATAAATTACCTCCCAATCGCCCACCTGTTGTATCGCCAGAGTTTTGTTTTCGCTCGTCTCACCACAAAGCCCTATTATTCGACTGGTACGCTGACCGGGGGATACGGTTGGAACCACTGTTTTAAACCATAGTACATGGGGCGGTTACATGGAGAAGAGTGTTTATTGATTCGATAATCGTATGATTAATTAACTTAGTTCCCTCGTGTGAAAGTTATATTGATGCCAGACATCGCCCGATAATACCAATGGCTTGGGCAGCCAGATGCCGAACATCCGGTTTTAAAGTGCCGTCTGCAAAGTGTGACAGACGTCGAAAACAATCAGAATATCAGGAAACCTGTGGCAGAGCATAAAACCAGATTGATTAGTAAAGGAATGTTAGCTAAGCATGCGAATTCGGTCGCACTGACTTCGATCAATCGTTTAAAGGGACGGCGAACTTCCTCATGACATTAAAGCCTAACAAAAATGCATCAATGCAAGAATCTAACCTCATCAGTCGTCGCCACTTAAATTGCGCGATCCTTACTTCCGGAGTCCTTACTAATTCCAGTCAAGCAAAAATAAAGAATGCCGTTAATAATCAAAGCATTCCTCCAATTCAGAGTTGGCAACCTGATACGGATTCCTACATCCCCTTTTATCCAATCGGCTGGTACTCATTTGGCCCATGGGCACGTATTCAGGAGCTATATGAGAACGGCGCAAATTGTGCACTTTATGCAGGTCTTGGCTTGGAAGACTGGCAACTTGGTGACACCAAAGCGCAAATGAAGATAGCCCAGCGGCTTGGTATGAAAATTGTTCTTGGGCTAGATAGCAGCGTAGTCGGTCGTGTAAAGGCCAACGCCCCGTCGACTCACCAACCGATTATTAATTATGTTAAGGCGTTTAAAGATCATCCCGCTCTTTTAGGTTGGCAACTAGGTGATGAATTTGCTGCAGACGCGGCCCCGGCGATTAATGCCACGGCGTCACTTCTTCATTCGTTGGGTTCTAAACATCAAACGTGGCAAGTGCATCCCCATACATGGTCCCACCGTGACGTAATCACCTTAATGAAAAATACGGATGTTTGCACATTTGATGGTTACACATACCTGGAAGGACATTCTGAATTTTCCCCAACCGCAGCGGCCCGTGTGCTAGCCTGGCAACAGGGTAAGACGAGTCTCATTCGCAAAATGAGATGGGCGGGTAATATTAACGTGACGCAAGCAGTTGGGTGCCAATGTGGCGCGGCGAAGTTCCGGTTTCCGACTCTAAGGGAGTACCGTTGGAATGTGTTCTCTGCAATTTCGACGACTGGTGCCCGGGGAACCATGAATTGGATTTATAGTTATTTTGGCGGCTTCTATCGAGACGAAGAGGAGCGTTTTTTTGAGTTCCGTGACAATGTCGTCAGGCCGGTCAATCTAGAACAGCAACGGATCGCGCTCGCCATGAGTACCGGTTATGATATCGGGACCGTCTCGAGCAATGGCGATATAGCTACCTCGATCGATATTCCACCGGCCACCGGACCATATGACCGTTACAATAAGGTTGGCCGGATATTATTATTCGATAGTGAGAAAAGCCGCTATTTCCTTATCGTTACTAATAATGAAGCAACACGATTTGACGTAAAAATCAGGCTTGCTGATCTTCCTAGAAAGATCCGTTCACTAAGGGTAACGGATAGGTATCGATGTAAGTCGTTGCAACTGGAAAACGTGAAACGTGGCGTATATAAGCTTCAGGACAGGTTGAATGGTTATGATGTAGCGATCTATGAGTTTCGCTAGATTAGGCACTACAGCGGAAGGACCTGGGGCAATTCTGATCTGCCAGTTATTGAAACATGAGGTTTCTTAGCGCTTCGAATTGCGGAAAATAGGCACTTTAGTCAATTGATTTCGCCCTACTGCGAGAGAATAATGCACTTATACGCTGGGGCAAACAGATAGCGTATCCTCTCTGTCTTAAACATATCGGACCTATAAGTGCGTAAGTTTGCAGCTAAATACCTCTCGAAATTCCTCCGCTCACCAAAAGACAGCACGAGGCGGCTAATACGCAATCCGAGACAACCGTTTTGTACACTTGATGTTGAATCACTCGAACACCGACGCGTCCTGGCAACATTCGGATTAACACCACAATTCGGCGTGGAAGTTGCATCTGACATCGTCTACCGTGATGATGCGAAGGTCGGTCACGGTACACCCGAAGGAGTTACCGATAAAGAACTAAAATTAGACCTCTACAAACCGACAGGTAATGGCCTGCCTGCCCGACTTCCCGGCGCGGTGCTAATCCATGGAGGTGGATTTGTAGGTGGTGACAAGGCTCAGGGAAGCTTTGTCGATCTAAGTGAAGACTTTGCTAGTCGGGGTTATGTAACCGTATCAATTAACTATCGTCTTCTTGGCGATAATCCGCCTCCGGCCAAAGAAACGGAATTCTCCAATCTCGATAATCGCTACGATACCTTCGTTGCAGGCGTCGAAGACGCATTTCATGCTATTAAGTGGATGAAAGATAATTCAGAATCGCTGGGGATTGATCCGGAACGAATCGTATTAGGCGGGCACTCAGCAGGTGGTTTCCTGTCCCTTGCCACCGGCATGTATGACGTAGAGGATGTAAACAACTTCTCATATATGGATCTTGATGTCAGCCGCCTTGATGTTGCTGCAATCCTTGATGGAGCGGGTAGTCTTAAGGGGACTGAATATACGATTGACCCGAACGACCCACCAACCTTTGTAATGCATTCGGAGGATGATACCGTTGTCACATACGATAACGCATTGGCAGTGGTCAATCAGTTGGTTAATGATAATATCGCACATGAATTTCCACGGATTACGACTGCCGGACATTCATTCGACGCAAAGCTTGATACGGTTATCGACGGAGTTCTGGTCTCCGATCAGATGTTCACATTTTTCCAGCAACAACTGGAACTTGGCGATATAGAAACCATTACCTGGTCCATCTCCGCGTCTGCTAACTACATAGCTGAAGCGGATGAAAGCCAATCTGTTATCGTTTCACTGGATGGCATACTCGCCGAAAACGATAATGCGACAGTACGGATCGACGCGACGGATATTACTACGACAAACAATGATTACTTCAGTCCCCAGCAAGCAATCGTAAATGCGGTAGCGGCATATAACGGTCCGGGCGGCCTCGTATATTCAACGGATAGAGGCACGCTTACCTATACCGGCGGTGAGGGTGGTACATCAATGGCTGATCTTATCATTGCGGCTCAGCCTGTGAATGATGCGGATTTTGAATACACCGAATCGCTGTCAATTGGCCTAAGTAGTCCTGTTAGTGATACGGGTAACACCGTTAATGTTTCTCAGATAGCGAGTTCGGTTGCCCTTAGTATTCTAGACGATGATGGCACAGCTCTGGATAGTTATATTGCAACGCCGGATTTGACATACGAATATTCGCTGGAATCAACGTTTGCCGGTCAGGGATTCAAGACCTATATCGTTGATATGACTTCTCAGTCATGGCGGTCTTCGGACGAGGTGGATAGACCGATTTGGAGCCATTGGGTTGAAATTGTAGTGCCTGACGGTGCAACCTCCGAGACGGCAATTCTTCATATTGGCGGCGGGGATTCAGCTGACGCCCCAAGCTCCACCAATCAGGCGGCTCTGCAGTTAGCCCTTTCCACCAATCAAATCACAGTCTCGGTTCCTACCGTACCGAACCAACCTCTTTTATTTGCCGGTGAGAATATTGCCAGACAGGAAGATGCGACTATCGCTTACTCCTTCGACAAATATCTTGATGGAGGCGATGACCAGTGGCCAGTATTATTGCCGATGGTCAAAAGTGCTGTCCGCGCGATGGATACCGCTGAGGAATTCCTGCGGATAACAGAACAGCATGCTATTTCGGAATTTTATGTCACGGGTGGTTCTAAACGGGGCTGGACTACGTGGCTGACGGCAGCATCAGATCCTCGTGTTTCCGGAATTGCACCTGTAGTCTTCGATTATCTTAATGCCAATGCCAGCGTCCAATTTCATGAACATGTCTACGCAGATGTTGAGGATGGAGTACTTGGCGGATACGCCGAGGCGGTGTTTGACTATTACCAGATGGGTGTGTTTGCCAGAATGGGAACTCCCAGATCTGACCTGTTGGTTGAAATGGTTGATCCTTACTCCTACCGTGATCGCCTGACAATGCCCAAGTTCGCGATTAACTCGGCCGGCGATCAGTTTATGCCGATGGCATCCCGATACTATATTCAGGATATGTCAGGTCCTACGTATGTGAGGTATATGCCCAATACAGGACATAGCACTGCGAACCAGGGCGTTAAGGAATTCTTTTCCGTGTTGGAAGCAGATGGTGAGTTACCGCAATTCACTTGGCAACTTGAAGGGATTCAGGAAAATACAATCCGACTGAACGTGGCTGATAAACCGAAATCTATCAAAAAGTGGCAGGCAACCAATCCGGATAACTTAGATTTTCGAATCGACTATTTCGGCGCGAACTGGACCAGCACACAACTGACCGAGCAACCGTCTGGTGAATATATTGAGTCTGTAGCGGTACCGGAGACTGGCGGAACTGCATTCTTCCTGGAGATGGTCTATGAGGTTGGTGGCGAAACGTTAGTATTTACGACCGATGCAACCATTGTTGAAGCGCAGACACGTAACCTCGCTCTGGAAATTTCAAAAACGTCGGTTAGCGAGGGTGCTGGTGCTTTGGCAGCCACTGCGACGGTAACCCGAGATGCAGACACCGGCCAGCCGCTCGTTGTTTACCTGATGTCTGACGACACGACGGAATTAGTTGTGCCGTCGTCTGTCACCATACCGGCAGGCGCCATCACATCTCCCCCCTTTAATGTTGGAGCGGTTGACGATGACAATGAAGATGGAACTCACGTTGTAACAATCACCGCACAGGCCAACTTGTTTCAGGACGCGTCGTCTACAGTACAGGTTCAAGACGATGATGCCGAAGAAACAAATAATTGGCATAACGAGAATCTACCAGAAGATGTCAACAATGATGGTGTCGTCTCTCCGCTCGATGCATTACATGTCATCAATGAGTTAAATCAACACGGTAGCTATGAATTACCTGAGAGTAAACCGGACGGTAAAATGCAGATTGATGTAAACGGAGATGGTTGGTTGAGTCCGGCTGACGCCATTCAGGTGATTAATGCACTGAATGCAGACGATGATACACTTTCGTTCGAGTTGTCCTTAAGCAATCGTGCCGGTGAAGCGATTAGTAGTGTCGCACTGAATGAAGTCTTCTATGTTAATCTAACAACGCAGGACCTGAGAGCGGATGCCGCCGGTGTATTCGCCGCCTATGTAGATTTATACTTTCCGGAGACTCATATAGAGTTCGCCGGAGCCCCCGTTTATGAAGGTCCGTTTACAAATGGAAAGTCCGGAACGGCATCGAGCGAGGGCCAAATGGATGAATGGGGCGCCTTTGCAGGATTAGAGAAAACAGGCGCCGGCAAACTTTTAGTTTCAAGTATCCCTGTTAGAGCGATTAGTACCGGTTCTGTCTTATTACTGTTGGATGCTGCCGATGTATCACCTTTGCATGATGTCTTAGTTTATGATCGCGAACTGGCTGTTGCGATGGAAGATATTCATTACCAGTCACTAGAATTTGAAATTCGCGAATTTGGCGAAGGTGAGTATTTGGACGCGATGACGGTGGAGCAAAAACTGATTACCGAGACTGTGGATAGCGTATTTGCCGGTTATGAAGCGGGTTAACAATCCGTTAGCGTGTGGCGTTGACATCGGCGAAAATAAAATCCACCGCTTCAATTAAATTGAGTTGTTTGAACGTAAGCCCGGTAGCCGGGTCATGCAGCGTCCTGCCGGTATTCTTAAAAATCTTCATCATCGCTTCGGGTAAATTGCCCCCCATTTCTGACCAGTCATAATCAGCTTGAATGATTGCCTCCCTGAGAATCATTGCCGAGCCACATAGAATCGCATTGGATGATGATGTGGCGTGTGCCGGAACCACAAGATCCACCTTTCGGTTTCGATCCTGAAAGACCTTATCAGTACCAGGAACCACGGCACCGATGGCGAAGCAGTTCGGTTGACTGGACGGCCATGAAATTCCAGCGGTGAAGTTATGGTTTCCAGTGGGGGCACTTACCCAAATACCGAGTTGTCGTAGCCGTGTTAGCTGCAAATCAATTTCGGTCTTTACTGGATGGGCATGTTCCAGGTCGTCAACCGGGGCCAGATTTACCGTGGTGATGCGATACCTTTCGTGATTATCAGCTACCCATTTAAGCGCTAATGCAAGTGTTTTTGAATCGGTTAGTTTGCAGTGGCAACATTCTAAGGAACGAATGATTGCCAATTGATTATTAAAGGCAACGCCTAATTTGCCGTCGTGATTAACGCTGGAAGGAATGCCAATTGTCGTTCCATGATAACCGCGGCCTTCATGCTTAGGATCCGAATCGCCATCGACGCTGTCGTGGGTCACCAATACCTTGGGGTAATCGACATTAGCGTCAGCTACCCATTCAGGTTTTGACAGATCGCAGCCGTCGTCGATCAATGCTAGTGTCTGGTGTTTACCGAAGGAAAGGAGATCTTTGTATTTTTCCCAGGTGGCTAGAATCCCGGCCTGTTTGAAAGGTACGGGTTGAGCTGGTTCATTGGCCAACGCAACGGACTGAAGCAAGCAAGACAGAATGCACGTAAGTTGGTATTTATTAACGCTCAACAGGAATGCCTCTTTATCGATCTTCTAGGTAATTATTGTCTCAATCTCGCGGAGATTAGCGCGCATCTTACGATGACTATGTACGGCGATATTTCCAGATGCTGATGGTCTGGAGTTATTGTCCGAATTTCGAGCGTCTGTAGAGGTTAAAACCAAGTCGCACGTGAGCATCGGCATCCTGCAGTAGTGTTAGCAGTGGATCGCTGCTTAGGTCTGTACCATTGTCGTCCAGCAATTCTGCAACCTGAATTACCACCGATAAATCGTAGTCACTGAGTACCTGTATGATTTGATCGGTCGTTACGTGAACTTTCACAATTCTCAGGGCATAGTCGCGGGCTGATGAATATTTACCGTCACCGTCGAAATCGATCCTAATCACACCGGTTGAGCCGATTGTATAAGGTTGAAAGTTCATTCCCTGTGGTTGGTAGGGTTTGGCGGTTGGCCAGTGTAGTGAATCCACTCCATCACCACTTGCAACAGCAACGATAAACGCATCTTTATTGCGCTGGTCGAGACGAACTCGGCCTGTCCACTTGATTCCCCCGCGCTGACCTCTGGGAATCCGAATTGTTTTCGTCAGATGGCCGTTTAGATAAAAATCCAATTGACGCGCTGTCACCCACCCGGGACCCTGCACGGTTATTTTCGCGATAAAGGGTTCTGTTCCAATCGCCATGTCTCCTGAGCGGAAGGCATCGTTAACACGCATGGTTGTAAACAATCCGTAACTAACATTCGCTTGCCCTTTTGCAAGCGCCGCGATCGCATTCTCGACGTTAATCGCTCCGGGATTATCATCCTTGGTACGAATATAGGTTCTACCCTGCCCGATAAAATGTCTGGCAACATCATGAGAATCACTGCAACCAATTCCTGTTACAGAAATACCACGATTCAGCAGGCCAAACCAATCACGATAAAGTTGCATTACATCGGTCTGTGTTGCTCCGGAATTGATTAGTTCCATTGCATTTGCCGGAAAACTACCGTTCCCAAAGCTATTACCAGTTAATGAAATATGTCGTTCGGGTGAAAAAGGTGTGACTCCGCCGTGTATATCCCGGGCATGGTTGAGAATAATGATCTTTGCACCGGTTTGTGTTTTGATCGAGTCAATAGTGTCGGCCCAGGATTTAGAAGTGTGATCTGGAAGTGGTGATCCTCGGGGAACCGGAAAGATATTGAAGTGGCCTGTGGGTGTCGTTACTTCATTTCCAATAACCGGGGTAAAGTATCGCTGAAGATTTAATTCCTGCATTCGTGGTGCATAGTCGATATGCAAATTGTGGTCTGTGGCAATCGGTAACTCAATCCCCTCGCCAACTATGGTTACCATGCGTTCATCCAGAGTGGCATCTCCGTGTCGCGAATGGGTGAAAGTATGCACGTGAGTGTCGCAACTGACAAAACCGCGTGTATCAACCTCGCGTCTAATACTGAGTTGATTGGTATCGGAAGAATCAGTGGTGGCGACAACCTGTACGGACTCCAGACTCCACTCGACCCCTCGTCCCGCGCAAATCGTGTAGCTGCCGGGCGGGAGTTTGAGTTTAACGTCACCATTGCTTGTATAGATCACGCCGACACGCACGGCTGTCGTATCGGTGGATGTGTTGCCAATAGACATCAGTGAACCAGCTGAATTGATTACAGTGATGCGGCAGGGTGTAAGTTGATTAGTCTCTTTGTTGATTACGCGGACAGGAACTGTGCACTGGCTTAAATAGTCAGCTCGTTTCATTGAATGAAAGCGAATCGCTCCAACGTAGATGTCATCAGCAGAGATATTTCCGGTTTGCGTTACAGTAAGTGTATTGTCTCCTGATTGAAGTATTCCTGGAGGAAGATCGAAAACAATTGTTTGATGGTTTTCATTACGTATCAGCCGTCCGACAGATTTCCCATTAATTGCAATCGTCCATTGCTGTTTGACGTCGATTTGCTGAAGTGAGAATGACTGTGGGAATTTATCGTCGGATAGGGTAAACGAGTGTGTTAATGAGGTGGCATCAGCCTCGGCTGGGAAACTGGCCCATTCGCGATCGCCGTTTCGTAAGTGGGTAAGATTGTCATTGCCGTTGCAAGTCCTGCACGTAAACCAAAGCGTGAGAAGTATTGTCAGGAGTGATCGGCGTAAAAACATAACGCAGCGAGATCCTTTGCGAAAAAAATCGTCGTGAGATGTTAAAGTTATAAATCATGACAGGAATATTCATGAAAACTATCTTTGAATTGTAACATTTTGCGGTCAATACAAGTTTTTCAATAGTAGTAGGCGTGCAACAATCCGGTGCATTAGCTATTTGCGTCTGTCCGTTTAACTACGTTAATATATATTTAGGTGCGACAGGAGCGTACGCAACAGCTGAACCCTCCCCATATCTAAATTTCCATAGGGCCGTACTATGAAAATCGACATGCAACCCAGCGCTAGTGATTTACCTGAGGCTATAGGCTTTGATCGGGCTGGCCGCAGAGCCTTTCTACGGGACGGGTCGATAATGCTTTTATCCGGCTTGGCGGCTTCCCGCGCGTGTCAGGCGGTTACCGATAATCCAGCACTTCGTTTTTCGTTGATTACCGACCTGCATTATGCAGATAAAGAGACTGCCGGCAGTCGATATTATCGTGAATCGATACCAAAACTTATTGAAGCCAGATCTGTTTTTGAGAAAACGAAGCCTGAGTTTCTGGTATGTCTTGGCGATTTGATTGATGCCGCAGCTGATGTAACAACCGAATTGGGTTATTTAACGCGTATTGTTAAAGAGCTCAAAACAATCGATTGCCCGAAGCATTTTGTTTTAGGCAATCATTGTGTGGATACGCTAACCAAAAGTGAGTTCCTTAAAGGGGTTGGTCAGGAGAAGTCGTACTACTCATTTAACTCTCACGGGATTCATTTTGTGGTGCTCGATGCCTGTTTTCGATCTGATGGCAAACCCTATCAACGAAAAAACTTTGACTGGACCGATCCCAACATTGCCGCGGAGGAAGTGGAGTGGTTAGAAAAAGATCTGGCGGAAACGATGTTTCCAACCATTGTCTTCACGCATCAACGCTTAGACGATGCCGGTGTTTACAGCGCAAAGAACGCAGCCACGGTGCGTTCGAAACTTGAGGCATCTAAAAAGGTGCTGGCGGTATTTCAGGGACACAGCCACGAGAATGAACATCAATTAATTGGCGAGATTCATTACTGTACTATGGTCGCAATGGTTGAGGGAAGTTTCGAGGATAGTAATGGGTGTAGCACGATATCTGTCTCTCGCAACGGGAGTGTAAAAATCGAAGGCCACCGGAAGCAGGCTTCCTACCAATGGGACGCAAATTAAAAATCGCCAGGCTGCGATGAATCAGGTCTATAAAACACGAGTGGTAAGCAAACAGTGTTGGTGAGAAGAAAAAAGCGTGGAAACTTAAATATGAAGAGATATGGAATTGAGCGACGGCAATTCATGCAGTACATGGCTGCAGTATCAGCTATCCCGACTTTCGCTACGGCAGTCGACGGATATGTTGAAAAGAATCCGGTCTTTAAAAAGAATCCGTTCACCCTGAGCGTGGCGTCGGGAGACCCCGAACCGAATGGGGTTGTCATCTGGACACGACTGTCAGAGTCTCCATTGATTGGTGAGGTTACGTTAAATACGGCGATTGAAGTCGAATGGGAAATCGCACATGACGAAGGTTTTAAGTCGATTGCCAATAAAGGGATTGCGCTAGCAGTTCCGCAATTGGGACATTCAGTACACGTGGAAGTCGAAGGGCTCGAACCGGACCGGTGGTACTTTTATCGGTTCCATGCAGGTTCGGAGACGAGCCCTACCGGACGTACCCGGACAACGCCGGAAAAACATGTGTTGCCACAACGTATGCAGTTCGCCTTTACCTCATGTCAGCATTACGAAACAGGGTATTTCAACGGTTACCCCCATATGATCCAGGAAGATCTGGACCTGATAATACATTTGGGCGACTACATTTATGAATATGCCGGAGTCGACAACCGGGTCAGGAAACATCTGGGAAAAGAGATCGAAAGCCTGCCCAATTATCGTCAGCGTTATGCTCAATATCGCCTTGATGAATCCCTGATGGATGCTCACCGATTATTTCCCTGGCTTGTTACCTGGGATGACCATGAATTTGATAATAATTACGCTGATTTGATATCAGAGGAAGAAGGCATCTCTCCGGAAGCATTCCTTACCCGACGGATGAATGCTTACCAGGCCTACTATGAATTTATGCCACTTCGCCGAAGTGCATTTCCGCAGGGACCCCATATGACGTTGTATCGTAAATGTCAATACGGCAGATTGGCAAACTTTTTCGTGCTGGACACGCGTCAATACCGGACCGACCAACCTAATGGCGATGGGGAAAAGCCAAAAACTGGAAAAGTGTTAGACCAAAATGGTACGATTCTTGGCGCGAATCAGGAACACTGGTTAATGTCAGGTTTGACCAGGTCTGAGACGACCTGGAATGTACTAGCTCAACAAGTCATGATGGCAGACCTCAATCGCGGTGATGAGAAGGGAGCTCGCTATAGCATGGATCAATGGCCGGGATATGAAATAAGTCGGCGTCGGTTATTAAAGTTTTTTCACGAGCGAAATATTCCTAATCCCATCGTTTTGACCGGGGATATTCATGTTAATTGGGTAAATGACCTGATGTTGGATTCCGATCAGAAGGATTCTCCCCTTGTAGGTACGGAATTTGTTGGCTCCTCTATGAGTTCAAGCGGTAATGGCGGAAACTATATTGCAGAATATGAGCGGGCCGCCGCTCAAAATGATTTTGTGAAATGGTACAACTCTAATCGCGGCTATGTGACATGTGATCTACGACCTGATAGCTGGACGTCACATTTTCGGGTGACCCCGTTTGTAGACAAACCAAATTCGCCATTGATAAAGAAAGCCAGCTTTGTTGTTCAGGCCGGACGGCCGGGCGCTGAAATTGCATAAAAAAGAAAGCGGATCACCGCCGTTAGAAATGAAATCGTACAGGCACCTGATGCAGCGAAGATGACGCGCCGGTGTTAAGGTGGATGTCATGAGAACCTGTTATACTCTTTGAGTTCTATGCGATCAAAGGTTCAGTAAAGAAAGACAGATGATGATGAATGCGTTTAAACTTAGACTTGGTTGGGTTGCCGTAATCACGATTCTCTTTTGTGCAACGGTAGCGTCGGGTGCTGAAAAACTAAGGATATTTATTCTTGCCGGGCAATCTAATATGGTTGGACACGCGCGGGCTCATACAATCGCAACACTCTATGCGTCGGATAGCCCGCGAGATAAAGAACTTTTAAGCATGGTCATCAAGAATGACAACCTTTCGCGGAAAGTCCTCGAAATACAACTGAAGCAGGCACGAAAATTAGATGAACTGACCGGCGGTATCTCCAACTCCAAGGTCAAAGACCTTGAAGAGGGGCCTGAGAAAACGAACCTAGAGAAAAAGATCGCGGCCATGAAGGATGAGCATCAGGGTTATAAGGATCTGATCAGTTCGTCCTGTAAGATCTCTGATCGCGTGTACATCAACTCTATTGCCGATCGGAATAAAAAAGCTGGCAAGCTTGGCGTCGGCTACGGCGCTGACCCCTCCAAAATTGGTCCTGAGTATGGATTCGGCCTGTCCATTGCTGAAAAAATAGACGGACCGATTTTACTAATCAAGACATCATGGGGCGGAAAATCCCTGCACTATGATTTTCGACCGCCTTCTTCCGGTGAATACAAGCTGAATGAGAAAGAGCTTGCCGGCGATAAGGTCGAGGAAATCAAAGAGAATGCCGGTCTCAACTACCGGTTGATGCATTAGGCAATCCATGAAGTTTTAGCTAACCTTAAAGAAAATCATCCCGACTATAACGAGCCTGACGGATTTGAAATCGCCGGTTTTGTATGGTTTCAGGGTTTTAATGATCAGTTCTCACCCGAGTTTCGTGATAATTACAAAACCAATATGGTCAATTTCATCAGGGATATCCGAGATGAATATGACGAACCGGAAATGCCATTCGTGATTGGAGTTTTGGGTACCGGCAGGACAAAGGAGAAGGTGGACGCAAATGCCGTCTCCGTGGGACAGCGGGCAGCCGCTAAATCCACTCAGTTCAAAGGGCGCGTCAGCTCTGTTGAAAGCTATAAAGAGTATTCGCTCTATTCCCATGCCGTATTTGAAAAAGGGTGGCCCGAGCATTTTCATGAATGGGATACGGTTGGTAGCGATCGGCCTTATCATTACCTGGGTAGCGGTGCGTTTTTTATTCGGCTGGGGGATTCCTTTGCTAAGGCCATGGA
>PAPJ01000051.1 GCA_002709045.1 Planctomycetaceae bacterium
GTTACCACCGATCTTTGTGCCATCGATTAGCCGCGCTTCAAAAGGTTTAGAATCCGCTGCCTCCAAAGGTTTTAATTTCATTTCACACCATATGATTCATGCCGATGTACTAAAAGATCAGTGGGCAACCTATCATCGCGGCGCATCCAGTGCAGGCCTCACACCAACTCCGGAAAACTGGACCATAAGTAGAAACATCGTCGTCGCCCATAGTGACGAAGAAGCCAAGCAATTTGCCCGTGAAGGATCACTCGGCAAATGCATTGAATACATTCTCGAACTAACCCGACGAACAGCACCAAATGGCGTTGACCTCTGGAAGCCTTCTGCTGAGATGAGTGACGAGGAGCTTAACATGGACTATTTCATGGATGAAATAGTCATTGCCGGCACGCCGGAAACTGTTACCAAAGAATTACTTGCCTTACGCGAAAATGTCGGCGAATTCGGGAATATAACATTAGTTGCACACTGCTGGGATGATAGAGAGAAATGGATGACGACCTATGAGTTATTCGCCAATGAAGTCTTACCCGCCGTGAATTCCGCACTCTGACACCCCTTAATGAAAGTGACTCATCAATGTACCTAAACATCAAAAAATTCACTGATAAAATGGACGCGGGACAACCCTGTCTTGGAGTGGCTGTAACCTACAGCGACTTATCGATTACTGAAGCCGTGGCTAGCGAATGCGACTTTGTTTGGCTCGACCTGGAACACAGCCCGACTACCATCGAATCACTGGTAGGGCACATGATTGCATGTCGTGCAACCGGTACGCCCGCCATTGTCAGAGTACCCTCGGGAGAAATCGGTTGGATTAAGCGGGTACTGGACAGTGGTGCTGAGGGAATCATCCTGCCACAGGCCAAGTCTTATGAAGAAATAAAAGCATTCGTGGATTCCTGCTATTATCCACCCCAGGGAAATCGGGGGTTTGGCCCGCGGCGACCTACAGATTACGGCCGCTTTGGTGGCGAAAAATATCTTGAGAAAGCCAATAGCGATCTCTTTGTATGTGCTCAGGTGGAGTGTAAAGCAGTCGTGGAAGACTTGGACCGAATTGTCCAAATCGAAGGTCTGGATAGCCTCTGCCTGGGACCGATGGATCTCTCCGGGTCGGTAAATAAGTTAGCACAAACTTCAGACCCCGAAGTTGTCGAATTAATCGAGACCACGATAAAGAAGGGACGCGATGCCGGGCTCTATATTGGGATGGGCATGGGTGCTTCTGTCGAGTTTGCACTAAAATCTATCGGGCAGGGCGTACAGTGGGCTCAATGTGGTACAGATATGGAAATGATCGTTAATGGGGCACGTACGCTGTTTAGCGATATTAAAGCACAGGTCTAAACCTGTTTAGATTCAATCCATTGGCGGAAAATATTCGCCAGTATTAAGCTGCACGCGACAACCGCGATTAGTCCCCCAATGGCAAACCAACGTGTAACCAGAAATCCTCCGTCACTGTCATGATTCAGCCAGGCCCCCATGGCTCCCAGAATGGCAAACACAATTCCTGCAAATAGATAGGCTATCCGGATCCATTTTCTTGATTGCAGTTTTCTCGGTACATACTGTTTCTCTATCCATGCATTCACAAAGCAGAACACACTGCAGGAAATAACTCCGGTAAACAGGTTCACCGGCCGCAGAACCTTAAGGATAATGCTTTTTGCATTATCTCCTTCTTCAATTCCGGCGCCATAGACAACCGAAAACATGAACAAGACAACGAATAATGCCATAACCGCCTGCCAGAACAGTACCCTAGTTTCTATTTTTGAGCGTCGGGCGTTAGCCCATGTCGGGTTAAATGAACGCATGATCTCCATCACAATAGCAACGCCGATTTCGAACGTGCCGTAAAGTGTTCCAAACATTGTCAGGACGGCACCGACAACATACAGTGGATACAACCAGGCATGCACATTCGTGAGAATCTCAGCCTGTTGCCCCAACATATTTCCACTGTCCGGAATCGCCTCTTTGGGGCCAAGCATTTCAACGCCCGAGGTTACAAACACGGCGCTGAAAATAATAATTAAAGAGAAGCTAATCGCGCAGTCGACCAGTGGAGCCTTGATCCATTTTCTTGCCTCATGATTGGGATCGTTCGCAATTTCTTCAATCAACTCCGGTGAAGGTGGATTGCTTCCGGCATAACCCCATCGCTTATCACGCAACCAGGTCGTATAGGCCATGTAGTCAAATCCTGCGCCCCCGATCACGCCAACGTAAGTGGTCAGTTCAACCCACTTATTTGTTTTTGCGACGTCACTAAATTCCGACTTTCTGTAAATCCAATCCGGATAGTCCCCAAAGATGGGTGTCACGAACCCTTTCAGAATCTCTAAATAATTTGGGTTATACATAATCATGGACGTGACAGCAGCAATCATTAAACCTGCAACGACGCCGATCTGGACTTTCTCCATCACGTTATAGCCACCAAATAGCGACAGGCAAAGCACAACGCCAACCATCACAATGGCCCACAAAAACTGCGCAGCGCCATTAAGGGACTCCGTAGTGCCGGTCAAAAGGGCGATATAATTACCTAACACGCTACTGTGGAAACTCACCCAAACAGGCTGAGCCACGAGGATGATCATTAAAAACATCAATGCCATCCAGCCTCTTGGACCGGGCAAATCGAGCATCCTGCGAAAGGGATGTATGCCTGTCAAGAGCAAGTGTTTGGAGGTTCCAAACACCAGGACCCACTTGAGCAATGAAATAAAAATAAACAGGAAGAGGATGTTGTAGCCAAAAAGAACACCGCCACGTGTTGAGAAAATCAATTCGCCTGTACCAATTGTCACACTGGCAACCACGGCACCCGGGCCGAATAGAGAAATCCACCCGACCAAACTTCGCTGAGTTAATGCTTTGGGGAGCGGGGGCAATTCAGTTAAACTTTTTAATTCCGGAGTGGAAACCATAAAACTCTCAGTTTTAATTGGGAATTAAAATTACAGCAGCCCGTCAATAGGCGATGCATGATAGATCTGATGTGGACGCTCTTCTTCATCATGCCAGGCTGCCGTATGAGGAATCCCCAGACAGTGGTACATCGTTGCTGCCATATTCTCTGGTGTCTGTGGATCAGAAGCCGGATAAGCTGCAATTTTGTCTGACGAACCGATAACACGACCTCCCTGAATACCACCACCTGCAAAAAATACTGACTGCACAGCCCCCCAGTGGTCACGCCCGGGTTCGTGAAACGAATCGCTAAGTAGTGAAATCTTGGGAGTACGGCCAAACTCACCAGCCATGACAATCAAAGTTTCATCGAGCAGGCCTTCAGCTTCCAGATCGCCAAGCAATGCACAGAGCGCTTTGTCTGTTGGTGGAAACAGCTTTTCTTTGAGGCGGGAAAATGCATCACCGTGAGTATCCCAGGTTTCATTATTACCAAGATTCACCTGAACCATATTAACACCGGCTTTCACAAGGCGTTTAGCCATTAGCAGAGACCAACCGAAACTATTGGCACCGTATCGTTGCTGTACAGCCGGTTCCGCATTGGTAACATCTAAGGCATGCCGGATTTTATGATCTGTCAGAAGCGAGATCGCCTGTTGGCGATTATTATCATAACCAACCACGCTGGCCGATGCTTCGAGCTTTGCGCGTTGTGCATCGAGAGTATCAAGTAATCCTAAACGTCCCCCCAGTCGGCCGCTGTTCATGCCGTGAGGCAGGGTAAGGTTAGGAGCCTGATAGACGCGGGCGTCCGTTTGTGAGGGTGGCTTTTTACTTTGGTTGGGATAAGTATATTCGGGGTAAGCACCACGCCACATCGGATCACCATAGGGTGACGCTTCAATGAAAAACGGGTCGCGATTTGTGCCCATCAGTCCGCCGTAGGCGCCCGGAATTACGCCGCCGGACCAGTGAACCAGACGTTCCGGCAAGACAACCGATGGGGGAAGGTTGTTATATCGAGCCGGCAACGCATCTCCCACAATGGATGAGATTGACGGCCAGTCGGTGGGCCGCGGTTTACGGTCACCCTGAAATCCCGCCGGAGCCTCATTTCGTCCGGTTAGCATAAAGAAGTGACCAAGCGTATGACCGTTGGTTGGGTGCGTTAATGAACGACACACCGACCATTTGTCGCTGATCGATGCCAAGCCAGGCAAGTGCTCACAAATCTGAGTTCCCGGTACCTTTGTCGATGTTGGATTAAATTCACCCCGCACATCATCCGGGGCGTCCGGCTTAAGATCAAAGCTATCCTGTTGCGCTAATCCGCCGGATAGGAAGATATAAATCAATGATTTTGCTTTGCCATAACCCGGACTCGAATTGAATTCTTTAATGTCTGCTGCCTGCAAACTTTGATGATGATTCATTCCAAGGTTAAGTAACCCTACTGCACCAGCCTGAACTGCGACACGACGACTAAACCGGGGGTGGCTAAAGAAACTCATCTTAATAACTCAAAAGGATTGGATAGTTTTCCGATAGCTTTATTATCGGAACAAATCAAATTCAGGTCAATTTATATTGAACCGGTTCATTGAACTAATGGCTCTGAGGGGGGGGTTTAGGGGAAAAAACCTCCGTCTACTCCACTATACTGGAGGAAGTATTAAATAGGAGGCTTCAAATATGCTCCAGGTGTTAGGTAACAGAAATGGACTGTCTCGGCGGCAACTTTTACAGGTGGGCGGCGCCGGAATGCTGGGAATGCACTTTGATCAGATTTTGCAGGCCGAAGAACTTAGCTTTCAGAGTCGCCCATATGCCAAGGCTGTTATTTTTGTATTTCTCTTTGGCGGTCCCAGTCAATTAGAAACTTTCGACGTTCGCCCAGACGCCCCTGACACAATACGCGGTCCATTCCAAACAATACCAACCAGGACACCAGGATTACGCTTTTGCGAACATCTTCCGAATCTGGCGAACATTACAGATAAATTTGCCTTAATAAAGACAGTCAATCACAGCGAAAATAATCATAACGGCTGTCACTTCATTCAAACCGGACAATCCCTTCCTCCGGCTGAACGGGGTTCGGCTAATGTGAACGCCACGGATAAAGACTGGCCGGCCTTCGGCAGTATTATCTCCTATGTGGATCGCAATCTTCAGCAACGAACTGCCGGCGATATTCCCCCCTATCTTATGATTCCAAATACCATCGGCAGGTTTGCCGGCTATGACTACAGTGGACAATACGCTGGCTGGCTGGGTAAGGAATACAATCCAATGGCAACGCAGATCAACAAGCTACATGCAAAAGACAATCCTTTTTTTCGTGACTGTCTGGATTCTCAATTGAATTTCCGACCTCCCGGTCTGATCCGATCCCCTGACATCACTCTGGACAGACTCAACCGCCGAATCACACTTAAATCTCAGTTTGAAAAAGAACGTCGTCTATTAGATCAAGCACAGGCTCCCAGTTCCTTTAGCGCGCTCCGACACAAAGCGCTCAACATGATAAATTCCCCCAAGGTCGCACAGGCATTTGACCTGCAGCAGGAACCGAAAGAGTTGCGCGACCGCTATGGACGCAGTCTATTCGGACAATCACTGTTATTAAGTAGACGGCTTGTCGAAGCAGGCGCACGATATGTTACCGTTGGTTGGGACATGGCAGTTCGCGGAGATGACACCACGAGTTGGGATAGTCACCGGGACCTGACTCGCGTCAACCGGGATCACCTGTTACCAGGTCTGGATCGTAGTTTGCCTCCGTTTTTGATGGATCTGGAAGAACGGGGAATGCTCGACGACACGTTGATAATTGTCTGCGGCGAAATAGGCCGGACCCCCAGATTCCTCAACCGAGGAAATTCTGACGGACGGGATCATTGGTCGTATTGTTTTCCCGCACTGATAACCGGTGCCGGTATTCAGCAGGGTGCAATCTTTGGCAAATCCGACAAACATGCTGCCTATCCGGTAGCAGATGCCGTTTCGCCGGCGGATCTTGCTGCCACAATTTATGACCGTCTGGGAATTGATCCAGAAACCCGAATACCAGGTCCACAGGGCCGACCGGTACCAATCGCCGAAGGGGGTTCAGTACTCAAGCAATTACTTTAAATTTTGATTCTTTTTCTCAGGCCGGCAAACATCGCTTTCATGCCCTTATCAACCTTGACGGAATCTAACTGCTGTTTGTCATCCATTAGCTTGTCCAGTTCATGTTTATCCAGCCACATACCAAAACAGACAATACAATGATCCATTTTCACGGGCTGCATATAGGATACATAATTGCTGCGTAGTCCTTGATCTACGCAGCGAGGACATCTCAAATAACCGTCCAATGAAAACATCGGGGCCGGCGGATTTCCATATTCTTCTTCCAGTGATTCTTCAACCCCCTTGATCCCTGTCGACCTAAGCTTCTCCAGTTCACCATGATCCAGCCATATACCATCGCAGCTATGGCATTTATCGATCGTTATATCCTGCAGTTGCAGCGCCGTTAGCATCGCTCCGCATTTGGGACATTTCATGTCATCTTCCTTCGACAAACAATAGTTTGGTTACTTAACGTTTCCGATACTTATAGACGGCTGCGGAACGAGGTGTTGACAGAGAAACTGTCACACCAGCAGTCAGCAGTTTTTCGCCGGAAGCTCTTCCAATGATGTCACCATTTATATCGGTGACAATATAGGTGGCCGATGGTTCTAAGCCCCGCAACTTAAACTGCATCTGCGAGGCAGCACTCTCAGGCCTCCTAAAGCACATCACAATACCCGTTGAATCCGAGGGACGATTAAACTGCCAGGCCATCCACACATCGTTGTCTGTTCGGTATTTCGTTAACGGATAATAATCGTCATAATAATACGAAATTACTTGTCGACGCTGCTCTAATAACTTCCGTGCGGCTTGAAAGTCGAAATCTTCACGACGGACGTCCCAGGTGGTTGTATTTGAGGGTGCCAACTGACTCCAGAAAGTATATGAGTCCGTTGTATTAATACCGGTACCAAAAAAAGGAATCCACAATGCCATCCCATAACTCAAAGTCTGCATTCCAGTAGTCTCATACGCATAATCGCTCCGCCATAACGGAACGGCTCGCCGCAGGGTTTCGAGCTCATTACGACTGCCACCACCAGAGCAAATATCGATTCGTAACATTGGGTGGCGTTCCCGCAGTGCATCCCAGTAATCCAGCAGGCCGGTAACGTGCTTCATTTCCGAGATCCCTTTACGACCCGGCTCATCATTGGACTTCCAGTACGACAAAGGTGGTATTCCATCATGACGATAAAGATCCACACCCTGACTCTTAATTCGTGAGTCGACATATTCAGTCATCCAGGCTGCCGCCGCGGAATCACCAAAATTAAACAATCTCATATCACCTCGTCCCCATGGCGGAGCTTGTGGTGCATCCATGCGAACCCAACATGAAAGGGTATAGTTAGCATGTGCCGAATTAGGAATTTTTACGCCATAATCATTATTAAAGGCCAACGCCTTATCATCGCCGCTGCGGACACCCTGTACGTATCGAAATTCCCCGCTACCAATCTTACCTCCGGTAACATTTCCGGCAACATCTTCCAGATTCCCGTTAAACGGATAGTGATGTATAGGAGTCTCTTCGAGAGTATGTGTAAATAACTTCCCGACCTGTACCGGTGTTAATGCCATGTTGTAAATCCGGACATCGTCAATTTCTCCGACAATACCTCTGGTTTGATACTGCCGCCCCACACCAAAAGAGTCATTCTTATCTATCGGACTAATATTTTTCGACTCGGTGACAGCACTCAGTTCACCGTCAACAAACAGCTTGATCTCACTGCGGTTGGTCTTTTCATTCACAAATCTGGTGGCTGTTACCAGATGCCACTTTCCATCTGCCAGTGACTTTTTGCTGGTTGCCGTGGCATCCGGATTACCTGTTCCAAAGGCCGCCACATCTTCCATAAGGGTCATCCCTGAATCGTTAACGTGTGCAGGAAATTCTCCCTGAATGAGCGCGTGTCCCATCCACCACTCCGCACCTCCCTTGAGAAGCCACTGAGATTGTTGTTGGTCAATTTGAGAACCGCGTGTGACCAACTCGGGCGTAAACCAGAGAATGAACTGCATATCACGGGCATGCAGGTGGTCAGAAATCGGCTTTAAGCCATTGGGGAAGCGCTGACGATTAGGGTTCCAACTGCCTACATTGAGCCAATAGTCCTTGTAGTTGTACCAACCTGCATCAATCCACCAATAATCCGGCTTAATCCCGTTATCAACATAACGATCCACGAACATTTTTTGGTTCTCTTCGGTAGCACCTGAACTCTCAATGTAATGAGCTGAACTGGAAGCATTATGTTGAAACGGGGGCAACGCTCCATCCGATGTACGGGGCAGATTGCTTTCAACCATCCAGCGTCTCCACAGATTCTGTGCTCGCAGCCAATCCCCACCCTGCCAGAGAAGCATCGCAATTCTCGGCGTCCTCACTTGCTCACCAGGTTTTAGATAAAATGCAGTATCCTGTTGTCCTGCAGTGAGGGTCAGGGTCCGTTGATTATCACGAGCAAATGAAGCATTCCACTGCCCTGGCCAACCAATGGCGAACACCGCCCCCCTACCGTTCCACTCCAAATTAAAGAATGGAAGATCATTACTTGCGGGCAGTCCTATCAACGAACCAAGTTCTTTAGTCACTTCCGGACCAAGAACGGTTTCACGAGGCGCATAGTCTGTCTCATCCGACATACGAACTAATGAATGAGGGCTGCCGTTACTATGGTGAAGCGTAAATTCGCCATCTGCATCACGTTCAAAACTCAAATCAAGAGGCAGTACATTGTCGATTAAAGGGGTCGGCCTGTCTGAGTCATTGCTCAATCGCAACACCCATTCCACAACAGGCAGAGTTCGATGAACGATAAATTCACATGCAACCACCAATCCGGTAGCAGGATCTCGAAAACTGATAGTCCGCTCAATTTTTTTCTGCGTAACACGGTCGGCTCCCGGTTTCCGTACCCACTTTTTCAAAAACACACGTGAGTCCTGTCCTGCATAGTGAAATGAAAACGGCATGGCCTGCCTTGGTGACGCCGCCAATGGAGCCGTCGGCAGGTCCCCAAGTCGTATTCTGCGACCGCTAATCAACTCAACTTCAGCGTTGGCCCAGTCTGACTGATTGAAGTCTACCTGTTCAATCACGCCTTCAGCATGCCCCTTTGTCCTGAGTGTAAAGACCTTCGCGCCGGCTAAAGATACAGAAATCCTTTCACCAGGCATCCCTTCCTGCATGACCCGGGTTTCATACAATTGCTTGTCACCGACTAATACCGTCCCAACAACCGAACCGCGCCCTGCATTCGAATAAAAGCTCGTGACACGATTGCTATCAATACCAAAAACAGCTGCGAACCGTTTACCCGGTTCCGGTAAGACAACCCGAATCGTACCCGGTGAAGAAAGGTAGAGTCCGTGCTGATAGGTCTTGCGATGGATCCTCATCGGCAAAGCACCAAGTTGTTTATGATAGACCTTTGTGGTGGCCATATTCTTCAATAACGGTCCGTGTTCCAGTGCAACCTCCAAATACCCATCATGACGCTGAGAGATCGATTCACCGTAAAAACTGGCCTGCACCCAGTCATCGACATTCGTTAATTCAATTTGATGAGGTTCAACGGCCAACAATTTCTCAACAAATAAAACTACAAGAAAAATCAGGCCGACGCGTATCATAGGGTAATCCTCCGAACAGAATATTAGATAATTCATCCTCAATTATACTTTATCCTTGATGTGGATTTGGTAAGCCTCGGTTTCTCCGTTGGTATCAGACCGTTAAAATAAGAATTCGCGGGCATTCGTTGGACCGGACTCAATTTAGATGAAATCACTTCTATCTGTTGCCTTATTCGTATTTTCAGTCGTATGCAATCTTCCTTCACAGGCGGATGACATTTCGTTTACGCGCGATATCAGGCCGATCCTTTCCAGCAAGTGCTACAAGTGCCATGGCCCCGATGAAGATGCACGGGTAACGGAAATGCGACTGGACACCGAGCACGGACTCTTTGAAACTGTAGATGCTCCGGTAACACCCGGCAATCTTAGAAAAAGCGTACTGGCGGAACGAATACTAGCAGAAGACCCCGACATCCGCATGCCACCGGCCTCGTCGAATAAGGTTCTTACCGACGAAGAACTTCAACTACTTACTCAATGGATCAAGCAGGGTGCCAAATACGA
This sequence comes from Planctomycetaceae bacterium, assembly GCA_002709045.1. Lineage (GTDB taxonomy): Bacteria > Planctomycetota > Planctomycetia > Pirellulales > Pirellulaceae > UBA721. Next base: position 10,213 of record PAPJ01000051.1, read on the forward strand.
ACCACACTGGGCGTTTCAGGTTCCGCAGAATATACCACCTCAGCAACCTCGCAAATCCAGTTGGGGAACCAACTCCATTGATAAGTACGTTGCCAGCCGATTGGCTACTGCCGGCCTACAGCCATCGGCAACTGCGAATCCAAATACACTAATACGTCGTCTTTATCTGGACTTACTGGGGATTCCGCCAACCCCGGAAGAGCTGGTAGATGCTATCTCATTAACCTTCAATAAGCATGGTGAGATTAACCGGCAAGAATATGCAGGACTGGTTGATCAGCTATTAGAACGCCCTCAATACGGTGAGCGCTGGGCCCGACGATGGCTCGATCTGGCACGTTACGCCGACACCAATGGTTACGAAAAAGATCGTGACCGTAACATGTGGCCTTACCGCGACTGGGTCATTCATGCGATTAATTCGGGTATGACATTTGACCAGTTTACGATTGAGCAGATCGCCGGTGACATGTTACCCGATGCTACAACGGACCAGCGCGTGGCAACAGGTTTCCACCGCAACACGATGCTCAACGAAGAAGGCGGTATCGATCCGCTGGAATTTCGTTTTTATGCGATGACTGATCGCGTGGCCACAACAGGAACAACCTGGCTTGGATTAACCACCGGTTGCGCTCAATGCCATACGCACAAGTATGACCCAATCACTCACAGGCAATACTATGAGTTGATGGCTTTCATGAACAATACAGACGAACCTGAACTGGATATCCCCGATGGGATTCTGGATAACTCTTACGCGGAAAGCCTGGCTAAAGCCACCGAACTACTGCAACAACTTCCAGCTAAGTATCCGCTCAAAGGAACTGAATTAGAAACCGAGTTTCAGTTATGGCTCAACCAACAACGCCAACGCATTCGCAACTGGATTCCTATCACACCGGTAAGAATGATAACGAATTTGCCGCATCTTCAGGCGGAACCTGAGCATATCATTTTTGCTTCCGGCGATTCCACCAAGCACGATATTTTCGAACTGGAGTTTGACGTGACTGAAACAGAAGTGCGTGCTATCCGTCTGGAGGCACTACCGGATCCACGTTTACCTAATTACGGCCCCGGAATGACTAACTATGAGGGTACCATTGGCGACTTCTTTCTTACTGAATTCGAGCTGCATGTGGATGACCAGCCTGTTCAAATGGAAAAGGCCGTTCACAGTTACGCCAAAAATCGTTATGGCAATCAGGATACATCAGCTCAGTTAATGATAGACGGCGACATCCAGACCGGTTGGTCGGTTCATGACGGTCAGGGACAGCGGCATGTATCGGTAATCGCACCAGCCAAACCGGTCAAAGCCGGGCACTGGAAACTGAGGATGCACTTTGGACGCCACTTCTCCAGTTCCCTAGGCAAATTCCGATTATCGATAGCCACTGATAATAAGCCTCTTTCGGCGACGGAACTTCCTGTAGCGAGTGAGCGTCTGCTTCTGCTTCCGGATGCCGAACAAACAGACGAACAACGCAATACACTTCTAAGTCAATTTCTATTGCAAACGGCGGAATTGAAAGAACAAGCCGATAGAATCCTGGCATTACAAACACGACCACGCTATCAGCGGGCATTGGTAATGCAGGAACGTCCACTACAAAACCCACGACCAACTCATCGTCATCACCGTGGCGAATTCCTCAGCCCCAGAGAAGAGGTGACTCCGCAACCTTTGAATTTTCTTCACCAATACCCTGATGACCTGCCGCGTAACAGGCTTGGTTTTGCCCGCTGGCTGGTGTCACCCGAAAATCCGCTCACTTCGCGAGTTGTGGCGAACCGCCAGTGGGACGCATTCTTTGGCAAAGGCATTGTCGCTACACTTGATGACTTTGGATTCCAGGGAAGCCCTCCCACACATCCGCTGCTACTTGATCATCTGGCAACCCAACTGGTCGCTAACAACTGGTCGCTTCGTTGGCTTCACAAGTACATCGTGACCAGCGCCACTTACCAACAATCAAGCCGCGTGAAGACAGACGCTCGGGCCGTTGACCCCGAAAACCAGCTGCTAAGCTATTTTCCTCGCGTGAGACTTGACGCGGAAGTATTTAGAGATGCCGTACTACAAAGTTCCGGCTTACTGTCGCTGAAAATGTATGGCCCTCCTGTTCGACCGTTGCAACCCGATGGTATTGCCGCTGCCGCCTATGGTTCTCCCAAATGGATTCCCAGTACAGGTGAAGACCGCTACCGTCGCAGTTTGTATACCTACACCAAACGGACCGCACCTTTTGCTATGTTCAACACATTTGATGCACCGAGCGGCGAATTCTGTACAGCCCGACGCAACAAATCCAATACAGCCCTTCAGGCACTTACTGTATTAAATGATGTTATGTTTCTGGATATTGCCAGGCAATTCGGAACAGAAATCTCAAGATCAGAGGATAGCCAGGAGAATAAAATAAGAATGGCCTTTGTCCGAGTCCTTTGTCGTCCGCCCACCGAGATCGAGAAAGAGACAATACAGGACTATTTCGACTCACTTGAGGAGCAATACAGAGCCGTTCCTGAAGATGCTACGATACTGGTTGGGATTGAAGGCAGTGCGGCAATCGAGGCAGCTGCCTGGACGGGTGTTGTTCGAGTGTTATTCTCAACAGATGAAGCAATTAATAAAAACTAACAGCTATGAAAAATAACCCTTTACTTCAATTAACACGGCGAACATTCCTCAGGGATTGCGGAGTTGGTACAGGCAAAGTCGCTCTGGCCTCTCTTCTGAGTGATGCTGTATACGCCTCTGATAAAAAACAGGGGTCTGGATTAGCAGGGCATGTTAAGACACACCATAAGCAGCAGGTGAAGGCCGTGATTCACCTGTTTATGGCAGGTGCCCCCAGCCAGTTGGAACTATTCACTGAAAAACCGCTTCTGAAAGAGCTGGAAGGTCAACCACTTCCGGATTCAATTCTGGGTGACCAACGCTATGCATTCATACAGGCAAATGCCGGCGTACTTGGACCACAATTCAAATTTGCCAGATATGGCGAGAATGGTCAGGAAATCTCTGAGGCATTACCGCACCTACAAACTATTGCTGACGACATCTGCATGTTGCGGGCGGTGCATACGGATCAGTTCAATCATGCTCCCGGTCAGTTATTCTTCAACACGGGCTTTGGCCAACCAGGGCGTCCGAGTATTGGTTCCTGGGCCATGTATGCCCTCGGAGCCGAGACGCAGGACTTACCGGCATACGTTGTCATGAATACCGGAAGTGGACTTAGTGGTGGAGCAGGGCTATATTCCAGCGGTTTTTTACCAACGGTCAATACAGGGATAATGTTTAGAAATCAGGGACCTCCCATCCTTAACGTCGAGACACCACAAGGAATTAGTGAACGTGGACAGCTGGATGCCTTCGATGTCCTGAAAACATTGAATCAGCAACAGTATTCCAAATTGAATGATCCCGAAATCCAAACTCGAATTGCTTCTTTTGAAATGGCAGCACGACTACAGGTATCTGCGCCGGAATTGATGAATTTAACTAAGGAATCTCAGGAAACTCTTGATCTTTACGGTTGCCGACCCGAGCAGGCTTCATTTGCCCGTGCATGCCTGCTGGCGCGACGTATGGTCCAACGGGGAGTGCGTTACATTAATATTTTCCATAGCGGCTGGGACGCTCACTCCAATGTAAAAGGTAATTGTTCCAGCAATTGCACGAAAACGGATCAGGCCTCCACGGCACTGGTCAAAGATCTTAAAAGATTGGGGCTACTCGACAGCACATTAGTTGTTTGGGGTGGGGAGTTTGGGCGAACACCGATGATTGAAAAAAATCCGACGCTGGGGCGGAACAACGGGCGGGATCATCACCCACAGGCTTACACGATGTGGATGGCCGGCGGAAATATGAAGGCCGGATTCTCTATGGGGGAAACAGATGAATTTGGGTTCCATCCAACAGAGGACGCTGTTCATGTACACGACATACAGGCTACGATACTACATCAACTCGGACTAGATCACGAAAGACTAACCTATCACCATGCCGGGCGTGATTTCCGTCTAACAGACGTTCATGGGAAAGTGATCTCTAAGGCGATAGCCTAATCGTCCAGATACTTTACGGGAATAGCATCAGTGTGGTAGTACTGAATATTCTTGCTAAACTCCGATCCTACCCAGGTGGCAAAGGAAACACGACCGTCTTTGGGGTTTGAAGGAATATCAAACTCAACGACTAATTGTCCTCGGCCCTGAATTTCTGCTTTCTTGCGGTCAACCTGTTCAGCATTTTTACCTTGTTTCAATGTGATCGTAATCCCCTGCGTTCCCAGAGCTTTTGGCAGGTCATAATTAACGACATACTTCACTTTGGTTGCGGCGGTAACCGGCTTTGGCAGTGTAATCGTAAAGATCTTTGTTTTTTGCGGGGGCGTTTTCGATCTTGCATTGTTCTTTTTGCGTGCGGCAGCCTTCATCTCCCAGGCCAGCACATATGATTCCCGAGCATCCGGGTCATCAAATTCTCTGAAGCATTCAAGCATGTGGTCATTGGTCTGCTTCATCCACTGCAACAATCGTTGACGTTGCTGCTCAATCATTTTCTGATGAGCCGGGCTATCGATGAGATTGTGTAAACAGTCCGGGTCATGTTCAATATCGTAAAACTCCTCAGGCACACGATATTTATACATTGCCAGTCGTCCTGCAAGATACGTTTCTGATTTTGCCAGGTCAGCCATACGTTTAAACGTCTGGGTCCCGGTGGTAGCAGTGGCAAAGACGCGGGTTCCATTAGACCAGGCATTGGCCAGATAGAGGTACTTCTTTGTCTGTACAGCGCGGATTGGATCGCGTGAACGACCCGAATTCTCATTGTATTCTTTTACCACGAAGTCCCGCCTTTGCTGACTTTCCCCCTGAAGCAGCGGTGCAAAGGAACGACCATCCAGTTTCGGAACATCGGCTCCAACGATTTCAAGAATAGTCGGCGTCAAATCCACCGCAGAAACCATATGTTGTGCATCGATGGTGTTTGGCTTAGTCGTACCTGGCCAGCGAATGGCTAAAGGAGTATGTGTACTGTGGTGATAAAGCTGGGTCTTGGCAAAAGGCAGCGGCATTCCATGATCTGACAGAAACACGACCACCGTATTATCTTCTGCTCCGGACTTTTTCAAGGAGTCCAGAATCTGACCAACACAGTCATCCGCCCGACTCACACTGCTGTAATACAGTGCCAACTCCTGTCGCACCACGGGATCATCAAAAAGAAAACCTGGCACCGGAACGTCGTCGGTATCGATAATCATTGATGGTTGATTTTTATCCCCCTCACCAGAGAAGAACGGTTTGTGAGGGTCTGACACATTCAGCATTAGGCAAAACGGTTTTTTTGCTTTCACGGCTGCTGCGATACCACGTGCTGTTGCCTCACCAAAGTGAGATGGGTTTTTTTTGTCATAGCTAGAGCCATCGACAGCCGCATCCAAAATCGCATCCCAGGGATAGGGATGATAGGGGGTGGAATGAGTGGTTTTCCCCATAATTGCGGTAAAGTAGCCGGCTTGCTTCATCAAATCAACAAGATGTTTATGTTTTGGTTGGCGAACCTGATAGAATCCTTCCACTTCGTTATTGTGAGGATAAAGTCCGGACCACATCACGTTTCTCCCCGGCATACAGTTCCCGACCTGTACATGAGCAAATTGAAATCGAAGACCTGAGCGAACCAAACCATCCATATGAGGCGAGATATTGTCAATCGGACAACCATAGGAGCCAATCGAATCGGCACTCATATCATCAACGGTAATAATCAGGACATTAGGCTGAGCCTCTGCCGCAGCAACCACAACCAAAAGGGCGAAGGAGACCGCCAATGCACGAAAAAACATTTAGATTTCCTATTTAGCAAGGGAATAACTTTTCAACTTAAAGGTTTTATTTTTCCAGATCCTTGATAACTTTGCCAAGCACCTGATTTACATAACCGTTATAACGGCCATCCGGCGATGCCCCGCCTTTACGAGGTAAGGCCTTGATTTGCTGTAAAGCATGAGCCGCTGCGGCGTCGAGTTTATCCACTGCATTCAAAGCTGCAAGGGAGATAAAGACAGACCGCTCCTCAGTCCAGTCGGCAAGCGATAAGAGGTGGTCTGTTGCAACCCGTGCATCATCACGCCTGCCATACTTTGCTAATGTGTAGGCACCTGCAATTTGTACATAAGGCGACTCGTCTTTAAGGCAGTTTCGTATGGCAGCGGCCTGTTTTGCGTATGCAACTTCGCCGCGATTAAGTAGGCCAACAGCTCCCCAATAGCGAACAGCACTATCTTTATCGCCAAGATATTTCACCATTAGGGCAAGACTTTCTTCGTCCCGATGTGTTGCATTAGAAGCAGCCTCAAAGATTTTCGCAAACGGATAGATCTTATTGTTGTGACCCATTTCGTAAGGAGACACACCAATACTACGGCTGTGAATCTCTCCTTCAGGCAAAAATCCAACGTCGCGTATCTGTTCACACCAACCATAAAGAGCTCCTCGTAATTCTTTAAGAATGGCCTGATGGGCATCTGAATCAACCAGGTTATTGACTTCATCAGGATCGGCCTGAAGATCATACAGTTCTTCTGACGGTTTAAGATTCCAGTACGCGGACTGTGCTTCGTTAAGTTTTCCGGCCAGATAGTCCCGTTTCCAGGCGGCCGTGGACGGAGTCACAAAATTATAGGCAACATATTGCCCGTAGATAAAGTGCGGATTGAAATTGCGGATATAGTGGTAGCGACCGTCGGTGACTGTACGAATAAAATCATATCGTTCGTCCATGCGATCACGAAAACCAAACATATACTTCGGTTTGGCTTGCTGGTACTTCCCGGCAAATGCGTGGCCTTGCATATGACTAGGTGGCTTTACGCCAGCCAAACTCAGAACCGTTGGAGCCAGATCAACAAAATTCACCAATCTGTCGCTGGTCCCCCCGGACTTATACTCTTTAGGAGCCAGATGCTTCCACTTTTCCGGGAAGTAAACAACCATTGGAACCGAGAGTCCGGAGTTATACGGCCAGCGTTTTGACCGAGACATACCACTTCCGTGGTCGCCATAATAAAAAACAATGGTTTCATCGGTGAGTCCGGCACGATCCAACTCAGCAAGCCGCTGACCTGCAACAGCATCGGCCTGACTAACGATATCGTAATACTGTGCCCAATCCTGACGGGATTCAGCATTATCCGGATGGTAGGCCGGAATTCGAACCTTGGCAGGATTCAGAATTTTTTCATGGGGGCGTTTACGGATTTTACTTTCATGGCTAATCGTAATATTAAAAATCGCGAAAAACGGCTGACCGGCCGCACGATCTCGATAATGGCCTTTATTTGAAGAGACATCCCAGCCCTTATCGGCTTTCTTAACGTTGTAATCCTGTTTGGAATTATTGCTGGTATAATAGCCCGCCTCCTTTAGGTACCAGGGGTAAAACTGCACATCATCTGGCAGTGAAACCATGCTTCGCATGTGCTGTCCACCAATCGACGGTGGATACATCCCCGTAATAATACAGGTTCTCGCTGGTGCACATACCGGGGCACAGGACCAGGCGAGGTCAAAAAGCATGCCTTTCTTAGCCAACGCATCCACACTAGGCGTTACCGCCAATACATCGCCATAACAACCCATCTCCGGCCCATGGTCTTCACTTGTTATCCACAGAATATTTGGTTTCTCAGCTGCATCCGTATAGGACACAACACCAGCAACGAACACCAATGACAGCAAAAGATTTTTCATTACAGAATCCCCGGTCAAAATCACTTCAATCTCTATGTACTGCTAATTGTTACACTAACGCGCTTATCGCCTGAACGGCTCAGTAAACGGAGGTTTATCAAATGTCGCCCCGTCACCCATAACACGAGGATCCCCTGTTGATTTCAGTTCACTCATCAGCTGGCCCTTAAGCCTCATTTTCACCTCTGCATATTTGAGGTTACCAGCCACATTATGAACCTGATCGGGGTCATCGGTAAGGACATACAACTCTTCAGACGGTCGTTTCCCAAAAGCCCATTGATAATGCTGCTTCCATTGTGGCTGGTGTCGATGTTCAATAAGCCAGGCTTTGGTAGGACTGGCATCCAGATCACCGAAGGCAATAAACGTATTGTTCTCAAGTTGCTGCGTCGCGGGAGCAGACTTATCGGTCACAGCCATCGGTGAACCCATCGGCCAGCGATCCGGCTTAAAGTTAATAATATACAAGTAGTCCTTCGTGCGAATCGCGCGTTGAGGATAGGGTAAAAAACCGTCTCGTACAGCTGCCACATGGCGTTCACGTCCGGTGACCACCCAATCGCGAGATTCATCCACGAGACCATTACGATTCGACTCTAAGACGGGAACAAGGCTCTTTCCTGTCATAACTTGCGGTGGCACAACTCCCCCTATTTCAAGAAATGTCGGGGCAAGATCCATCAGATTAACAAAATCTTCGACAACCCGGGCTTTGGACTGGCCGGGAATGGAAACAATCAATGGAACCTGAGTACCAAAATCATACAAATTACATTTTCCACGAGGAAAGCCCGGAGCACCATGATCTCCACTAATAACAATCATCGTATTATCGAGTTCACCAGTTTTGCTTAGCACTTCCAGGACAGTCTTCAATCCGGCATCGAACGCCCTAACTTCTCCCAGATAGTCTGCAAAATCCTGTCGAACTTCATGCACATCCGGTAGAAAGGCCGGAAGCTTTCCTTTAAGATCATCCGGGGTGATTCCCCACAGATGCTTGCCACTACCTTTAATCCATTTGCGATGAACATTTGTTGGCCCCCACCAATAACAGAACGGTGCATCATCAGGCCTGTCGTCCAGAAATGACTGGACATTTTTTCGTAGCTCGTCCAGCAAAACCTGCTTAGCCTGTTCTGTCGTTTTATCCTGACGTTCTACGATTTGGTATACCACCTGCGAAAAACCATTAAAGCGAACGCCAGCCGATTCGAACTCCTGCTGCTTGCCTCCATAGGGAGCATCCCGCGGGGTACCAGGACTCCAAACCTTATAGGTTTGACCAATATAATAACCTTCTTTTTGAAGCAATAGAGGGTAAGTGGGTATCATTGGATCCCAAACCGCACCCTGTAGAATTGCCCCCCGCCCGGTCCGATAGAAATACTGTCCCGAGAGAAGAGAACTACGACATGGTGTGCAGGACGGTGCCGTGACAAAAGCATTTTTAAACAGGGTTCCTTTAGCTGCAATCGCATCAATTGCCGGCGTCTGAAAAACTGAATTAATCGAATTTTCACCATCCACCTGCGCATAGCAACTGGCGTATTTACCCCAATCGTCAGCAAATGCAAACAGGATATTCGGACGTTTTTCTTCTGCCGATAACACCGAACAACCGGCAAGTAGTAAGCAAAGAGTACAGAGCAAATTTTTCATTTCAGCAGTAACCTCTGGAAAGCTAACTAGTGAATCTGACGGTTATTGGCAGGGCGAGCCTCTCGCCACTGCTCATACTTTTCATTCAGTACGCGCTCAAACCTACGTCTTACAACTGCTGTTTGCCGAGTATCATCTTCAGCATAAATAAGATGTTGTTCAAGAAGATCATTTTGAACATCAATGAGTATACCGTTGTCGTATAACTTATAGCGACGATCCTGAATAAATCGATGCAATGTGAATTTATGTTTATCCCAACCGGGACGCGGATCATAATGATAAAATACCCAGGGACGCTCGGGACCCCGCCGGCCGAGCAGTTGATGATAGAAACTGATCCCATCCAATCCGTATTTAACCGGAACCGGAGCACCTGCGGCCTCCAGAATCGTGGGTAAGAAATCGGTGGAGTCCACGAGTTTCTCGTTCACTGAACCAGCAGCAACCCGACCCTTCCAGCGCACATAAAGCGGAACATGTACACCGGCATCTATCGACAATCCCTTACCTCCCTGACTCAATCCCCACGCAGTTTCTGTTTCAATCTTTTGATTCGTTCCATTGTCACTATAAAAGATTAAAAGTGTATTTTCAGCGATACCTGCATCATCGATAGCAGCCACAATTCGCCCAAGGACCTTGTCAGTGTACTCAACCATATCTCCATAGAATCGATTCTCTTCATCAAATCGCTGGTCAGCTTCTTTCCATTCCGGTGAATCCGGAGTCGGGGAAAATGGATTATGAGGCAAAGCCATCGGGTAATAGAGAAAAAAAGGTTTCTCATGCTTTTGACTGACATAGTCACAAATATAATCTGCCCAAATATCGGGCCCGTATTTACCTTTAGTCTTAGGGATATATTCTCCATTGAGATTAATTTTTGGATCCGGATACCGTGAGCCTTTATCTTCCGTGTGATGAGTATGCCACAAACAATAGTCATCGAATCCGGCTTTATCGACATGCATTCCCTTATCACGTCGTTTGTCAGCTCCCGGATAATCCGGCGGATCATAACTCTGAAGTTGCCATTTGCCTGCAATTGCCGTCTTGTATCCTGCATCCTGCATGTAATGCCCAAAGGTCTTTGCCTGAGGATCGAGAATCCCAAATGCGACCCAGTTACGATGATTGTAAATACCAGTCATCAGCTGAATTCGTGTATTAGTACACAACGGCTGCGCATAAGCATGAGTGAATCGCATTCCGTCTTTCGCCAATTGCGTCATGACGGGCGTCTTATATTGCCTTCCGCCATAGTCTTCAACGCTATCAATTCCCAAGTCGTCAGCCATGATGAGAACGATATTAGGGGGCTGCGCTGCAAACAAGACGGTCGCTGAGGCAAGAAACAAAAAAGTAAACAATAGCTGCTTGATCATTGGTTATTACCTGACACTCTTAAAGGAACCACATCCAACCTCCATCATAGCATCACTTACTGAGAGGAATAATTAGACTACCGGTGAGTTCGAGTTCTCAACAACAAACCGCTATATTAAGAGTAATACGAACAACAAAGTTAAGCATTAGGGTGCCCGCGATGAATCGACCAACATCTATTCTTGTACTGCTCTTGATCGCATCCCTTAGGCCCGCCACTGCTGAATCTAAAGAACCATTTGAAATAAGGCTTTGGGAAGCGGTGGCGCCCGGCAGTGAAGGTGTAAAAGATAAGGAAAAGGTGATCGAACGCGGGAATGGAATAACGCTGATAGACCGCAGCATTTCCGATACTCTGACGCCAACGATAACCGTTCACTTGCCAAAGAACACGGGACAGACGACAGCCGCCGTGATTATTGTGCCTGGGGGAGGTCTGACACGAACGGTAATTGACAAAGAGGGCAACGAGTTGGCTCAACGGTTAGCACAATCAGGTGTCGCCGGCATTGTCCTGAAATTTCGCAATGCTCAGACGTCAACGACTTTCAATGGCATCAAAATAATGGAAGCCGATATTCGTCGCGCCCTCCGAACCACTCGATTCCATGCTGACAAATGGAACATTGCTCCTAAACGCATCGGTACGTTTGGTTTCTCTGCCGGCGGAATCGTTGCCGTCATTCCCCTGATCCACCTTGTTGGAGAACGACCTGAGGTTAAGGATTCTATCGATCGTCTTAGTAGTGAAGTTGCTTTCTTCGCAGGAGCTTATCCACTTCTTTCGATGCAGACTGAGGTGGCCGGAACTGGCTACCAGAAACTTCTCTTTGGTGAAAACCCAACTCAACAACAATTAGACCGGTACTCCACGGAACGGCACATCAGGAAAAATATGCCGCCAGTATTCTTAGCGCATGCTTTAGATGACAAGGGAGTGCTGGCTGAAAACTCTTTGCGAATGGAAGCGGCCTGCAAAAAGGCTGATGTTCCCATCCGCACCTTTTTTCGGGAGACCGGTGGACACGGATATGGAATTCGCGATCTGGGAAATCCCATAAATCAATGGGTGGACAGTTTCATGATTTGGATCCGGGAACAATAGCAACATGTTAAATCGACGAACTCTATTAAAAACTCTTTCTGCGTCATCGCTAACACTACTCACACCTCCTTTACCTGGTGCTCCTCGACGCAAAGTTCTACGCGTCGCAGGAATCGGCACTCAGTATTTCCGCCTTTCACATTGTGATGTCATTTTCACCAAGATCATGGAAGGTTGGGATCATTTGGGGTTAAATGGCCCCCAACTCGAACTGGTGTCTATGTATGTAGAGCAAAAAACAGAGAATGACATTTCTGTGGCGAAAAGCAAAACAAACAATGTCCCGATATATGACAGTATTGAAGAGGCTCTGACCTGCGGTACAGACAAATTGAAATGTGATGCTGTATTGAGTATTGCTGAGCACGGAAATTATGAAGTCGACCCGACTACCCATCAGCGTAAATATCCACGGCGACGGTTCTTTGATGCTATTGCTGATGTTTTTGAAAAGACCGGAAAGGTTGTGCCTGTTTTCAATGACAAGCACCTTAGTTGGAACTGGAGAGATGCCAAAGCAATGTACGACCGCGCGCGGAAAATGAAAATACCTATGCAGGCAGGTTCTTCGCTCCCATTCACCTGGCGGTATCCAAATACAATCATCCCTGTGGGCGCTAAGATCAAAACCGTTACGGGCGTGGCGTTTGGCGGGCTCGAATCATATGGTTTCCATGCTCTGGAAACCATTCAATGCCTGATGGAACGTCGTCAAGGTGGTGAAACCGGAATCAAAAGTGTACAGGCCTATCCCTATGAGCAAATGTGGGAAGCGGAAAAAGCCGGTCGCTGGAATCGTGAGGCCGTTGTCACCGCACTTCAAGCGGCAGGCAAATCAGCTGACAATCTGGAAGAACGGTTACGCACAGAAGATAGCTCCATCTACGTAATTGACTATCTCGATGGAACAAAGGCCGTTTGCTGTATGTTTAATGGCATTACTGATGAGATGTCCGTAGCTGTGGAATTTGAAAACAATAAAAAACTTCTCGGCCAGTGGTTCAAGATGGAACTAGTCTATCCCTTCCGCCACTTTGAACAGTTGGTGCGGGGCATCGATGATTTCTTTCATTCAGGAAAAGAAAATACTCCTTTAGAACGTACTCTATTAACGACGGGGATTTTGAACCGCGCCGTTAGCAGCCACTTTGCCGGCGGGAAGAAATATATAACCCCGGAATTGGCCATTCAATACCGTCCGGGAAAATGGCACTTCGCTAATCAGTTTGAAGAAAATTTCCCGGAGCCTGTTGAGTACTGACAAATCTGTTCCGGAAAACAGGGGCTTATTATTTGGATGAACTGCTGCATAACGGTACTATTCGCAGCGGCCAGCTATTAAACGTCATATAACGCTTCTATCGGTTTTCCAGTCGTCACCGGCAAAGGCCGGTCAAGCGGATCGGTAAAATGAGTATCGACAGGAATTCCTAAGGCATTAAACACGGTGGCTGTTAGATCCCACGGTGCGTACCTGTCCGTTACAACTTCCCCCCCAAGTCTATCGGTCGCCCCAATCACCGCTCCGCGTTTTACACCGGCTCCAGCTAAGGCGATCGAATAGGCATTGGCCCAATGTTTCCGGCCGGCATTATTTCCGGGAAAGTTAGGTTCCCGGGCAATCAAGGGAGCCCGACCGAACTCACTCATAATAATGACGAGCGTTGAATCCAACAGTCCCCGATTATCCATATCATTAATCAGTGTAGTAACGGTCCTATCAAAACGAGGGACCAGATACTTATGCAACGCATTAAAAATATCATTATGCGTATCCCAGCCGTATTCTTCAATTTCATCCGGGGCCCCATCCTGCCCACGATTGGTGTGATTAAAAATAACATTCACATAAGGCACACCAGCTTCAATCAGGCGGCGACCTAACAAACAGGACTGTCCACTGCGGTAGGTTCCGTAAGCTTCCCGCATCCTGCCCGACTCCTGGCCTAAATCAAAGGCTGAAATAATCTCGGGCGATGAAAGCATTTCCACTGCTTCGCCATATAACCTTTCTGTTTCTTTGACTTTCTGTGATTCACCAAGCACGTTATTGCGTAGGTTCAGCCGGTCCCGCAATCTTAAACGCTCACGCATTTGTGTCTCAGCCAGCACTGTTTTGTGAGAAAGACCGGGTATCGCAATTTCATCATCACTGGGGTCGTGTACAAACAACGGATCGTGACTCTTTCCCAGCAGACCGCCATATTGCCCGGGCCCCGGTTCCAGCGGTACTAAAGCCGGCCCATTCACATAAACCGACGAATAAGGAAACTGGCTATCAACTGGTAAATATTTCAGAATCGATCCAATCGCCGGCATGTCACTCGGGCGAGGAGGGGGGTTGGAACTTAGCCGCGTATGGTATCGTCCGGTAAACGAAAGATAAGCAGCGCTACCGTGGTCTAAATCAGCATGTGCCATGCTTCGCACGACTGTAAACTTGTCAGCAATGGACGCCAAGCCTGGCATGTCCTCTGTGAAATGCACACCCGTAACGGCCGTTTGTATGGGTTGAAAAATACTTCGCACATGATCGGGAGCATGTGGTTTGGGATCCCACATATCGATCTGGCTTTGTCCGCCATGAGCAAAGATTGTAAGGACGCTTTTAGCTTTACCAAATCCTGCATAACGTTTGGCTCCTTCAACCGCGTTTAACGGCGATTGCTTAAGTCCTGCCAGGCTCAGCATCGACGTACTAGCAAGGGCGAGCGTCTGTCGTCGATTAATACGAGCATTAGGATGTGGTTCAGTGAACGAAAGCATACCCTTGTTATAGCAGGACACACCAATAAGCAGAAAGGGAAGTTATTTTAGACCTGAAAATCAATTTAGCTCCAACTACGATTCTTATTATTCCGATACAATACGAAACTTAATGATCAAAACCTCGCAATCCTTAAACAACTTGAATTCTCCGGAACTACCTGCATTCGAACCATCTACACCTCGCATTCATCGCGGCTGGTGGGTACTGCTAATTGCGTTTTCAACAATCTACATGTCCAGTCCCGGACAATCTCACTCAATCGGTGTATTTCGTGCCGAAATGATTGACTCCATTGGCATCCTCGACACGGATTATATGCTGGCATACATGTTTGCTACGATTTTTAGTGGATTAGCAATACCGCTGGTCGGTCCCTACGTCGACAAATATGGTGCCCGAATATTCCTGCCAATCACCTCCATTTGTCTGGTAGCAACCTGTGTCTATATGTCTTACGTACAACACATCACATCACTTTATTTAGGGCTGTCTCTTTTGCGGATTTTCGGCCAGGGATTAATGTGTCTGCTGGGAGCCTGGCTGGTAGGTGAATGGTTTGAACAACGCCGCGGGTTTGCGATGGGAGTGATTGGGATTGGTGGAGCATTAAGTGTGGCAACCGTGCCGATTGCCAATGCCTGGCTAATCGAAGCAAATGGCTGGCAGGACACATGGCTATGCCACGCCTGGGTTCTGGTCATTGCCTTCATTATTCCACCTTACCTGCTTATAAGAAATCGACCGGAACCGGAAGGGTTGTTCCCGGACTGCCGCTTTAGGCCAACTGAACAAGCAACGACGAAAAAGACCGAATACTCACCTCATATCACCCGCGATAACTGGGAACGACGCGAGGCCCTCCGCAATAGCACTTTTTGGAAACTAGTACTTTGCTGGGCTTCAACTTCTCTAGTGGGCACGGGTATCGTCATCTATCAAAAGAAAATCTTTCAGTCGGTGGGCGTACCTGACAATCAACCATATTACATTCTGGCCCTGCAGGCCTGCGTCGCCATCGGAACATGTTTGACAGCAGGCCATTTAACGACTCGCATTCAGGCGCGCTATCTAATGGCAACGGCGATGTTCTTACTGAGCGGAGCCATGCTCTTACTTCTCACCATGACAGAACCCTGGATGGCTGTAATTGTAGCTGTCTTGCTGGGAACTCAGGGAGGCATCATTCGCACCGTCGGCAGTGTCGTCTGGGTCAATTACTACGGTCGTAAAAATCAGGGAGCGATCAGCGGATCAGCCCTTAGCCTAGCAGTTATCGGCTCCGCTCTGGGCCCGCTGCCATTAGCAATGTCCAGTGATTTTCTGGGTTCCACAACTCCCGCTCTGGTTAGTTTCTTTATTCTACCACTGGTGGCTGGCTTATTAGTTTTGACAGCCCAACCTCCTAAAAGAACAATCATAGAAAGCCCGGCAGAAAACTAACCGGGGTTAATTTTATTTTAGACTTTTGAAAAGCCGATATTGTGTCCGCTATCCCAACTTTGAATTGCCCGTACTGCAATCAACAAATGCAATACAGACCTGAATTGGCAGGCCAGGATGCAGCCTGCCCAACCTGCGGCAAGATCTTTAACGTACCCGTTCTGCAACAAGAGCGTCAGGCGGCGATACCGATTGGTGATTCCGTGCATGAAGGATTCTCAGCCGAAAATTCATTACGGGGCGGGCAAGCCAGTCCGTTTGAGATCAGCCGAACTCAGCTTAAGCCGTTACCACCTGAATATGCCCATTTAAGAAAAGATGCCACTGGCGTACACAACCGGAAGATATTTTGGGTTTGCATGCTGACACTTATCTCCTTGATAGGCTATGGAGTTTCGATCATTCTTTCCGTGCTGGCCAAAACTTAGTGATCAATCGCCTGGCCTGAACCGCTTGGAATATGGATCTCTTCGACCATCTGCTGCACTTCCGGGGGAGGAGCCGGACTAAAGGCATTCACCGTGAACGAAACAGCGAAATTGATCAACATACCAATCGTCCCAATTCCTTCCGGGGAAATCCCCAGAAGATGGTCGGCTGGATCACCACCAAGGAATTGAAAGTAAATGATATAGCTCAGAGTAAAACCAATGCCGCTTACCATACCAGCAATCGCTCCCTCACGACTCATACTTTTCGAAAAGATGCCAATCAACAGGGTGGGGAAGAAGGATGATGCTGCCAAACCAAAGGCAAATGCAACAGTCTTAGCAATAAAGGCCGACGGCGGATAAATGCCAAAATACGCAGCAACCACGAGCGAAACGAATGACGCAACACGAGCCCACGCAACTTCCTCTTTATCCGTCAATTCTGGCTTTAATATCTTCTTTAATAAGTCATGGGAAATCGAGGTTGAGAGCACCAGCAACAATCCGGCTGCTGTTGAAAGTGCTGCAGCAATACAACCGGCCATCAACAAGGCAATCGCCCAGGGAGGGACATCTGACATATAGGGATTTGCCATCACCATAATATCCGCTCCAAAGCTCAACTCATTGGGATCTGCAATAGCGTCCTTATCCTCTTTCAAAGCAGCCAGCTTTGCATCCTCTGACGGTGCAATTCGCAGTTCACCTGCCGATGTCCGGTAGGCCAACGGGCCAGTGTATTGAATGATCCCATCACTATTTTTGTCAGCAAACTCCATTTGGCCGCTGTCTTCGAAACGGGCAAACCAATCCGGGGTTTCGGTATATTCAATTCCATTAAGCTGACTAATCAAATTCACTCGGGAAAAAGCTCCGATTGTCGGCGCGGTCAAATAAATCACTGCAATGAATGCCAACGTCCAGCATGCAGATTTACGAACAGCTTTCACATTTTTGACGGTAAAGACCCGTACAATCACGTGCGGTAAACCTGCCGTACCGCACATCAACGCAGCGGTAATGCAGAACATATCCACCATGGTCATACTGCCATCGGTGTATTTTGAAAATCCAAGTTCCTGATTAATATTGTTTAGTTTCTCAAGAAAGGGCAGGGGATCGCCATCAGCAATATATTCTCCCACAAAGCCCAGTTGAGGAACAAAATTACCGGTCAGTGTGATCGCGATATAAAAAGCCGGGATTGTATAGGCAAAAGCCATAACGCAATACTGAGCGACCTGGGTGTATGTAATACCTTTCATACCCCCCATGCCGGCGTAAACGAAGACGATCAATGCGCCAATGATTACGCCTTGCCATATCTGAATTCCGAACAACTGCGAAAAAACGACCCCAACACCTCGCATCTGTCCCATGATGTAAGTCATACAAATAAATACAGCGCATAGTACAGCGACAAATCTGGCCAACTTAGAGTAGTAACGATCTCCGATAAAGTCCGGAACCGTCGCTTTACCAAACTTGCGTAGATACGGAACCATCAGGATCGTGAGCAATACAAAGCCACCCGTCCAGCCCATCAGAAATCGCGAACCAGCATACCCACCAAGTGCCAATGCTCCTGCCATAGAAATAAACGTCGCGGCCGACATCGAATCTGCGGCTGTTGCCATTCCATTCGCCAGAGGTGAAACACCTCCGCCAGCAGTGTAATACTCTTTGGTAGAACTGGCACGGGATTTTAATGCAATCCCGATATACAAGACGAAAGAAAGGCCGATAAAAATATAATTAAGATTGTCCTGATCCATACTAAGACCCCTTACTCTTCGCCATAACCATGTTTTTTATCTAAACGCTGCATGCGAACAGCATAGATGACAAGCAAAGCCACAAAGCAGATGATCGATCCTTGCTGTGCCATCCAAAATCCGAATTTGGCATTACCAATCATGGGCATATTAGCATCCATCCAGGAACGCAGCAGAATACTGCAGCCAAAGCTTACGAATGCCCAAACACCAAGTAGCGTCAGCGTTAGTTTAAGACAAGCGATCCGATGAGACCGGGCAGATGGTTTTTCCATAACCAGTACATTCCAAATGAAGAGTCGTTAAATTGTGTCAAAAAAACAGGAGCTCTCGTAATTCTAAAGCAAATCCGCTCTAAAACGTGTTCTCCGAATCATAATCTTTGTAGCGTATATCATGCATCCGTTGTTTACGATCTCTTAATTGCCTGCGTCGATGTTGTAATACGAAATGTTGCAACACCAGCAATAACACCACCAAGAAACCGATAATGGCTCCACCGATCAGCGTCGTGCCCACAGATAGCCCCTTTTGCTTAACCAGCCCAAGTCTGCAGACCGCCATCAACTCGTAAAACCTGCCCACTGACAAAGCGTCCGGCAGGCCCGCAGAGAAATCCAACCACCGAGGCAACTTCATCCGGACGACCGAATCTTTCCAGAGTCCCGCTTTCAATCAGACGCGGTTCGTTTTCAGCAACCTGATGAATTCGCACAAATCGCTCAGTAACAGTCGGTCCCGGAGCAATACAATTGACACGCACATTATCTGACCGCACCTGCGCAGCCAGACAGCGGGTGTATTGATGTACCGCAGCCTTGGCGATTGAATAGGTGCTACCATCAGTACGCCCGTACATTGCACCGATACTACCGACGGTCAATACGACGCCATCCTTACGAGCAATCATCTCAGGGACAACTTCGCGACAGGCGAGAACCGTTCCCAGCAGATTACGATCCATTACGCTCTGAAAATCCTGCAAATCTATATTTAGACAATCATCACCCTCAGGTGCACCGCCTCGCGTACCATGACCAGTTCCCCGGATGCCAATGTCACCACCGGCACAGGTAACAAGAATATCGATCTGCCCCCATTGTTCGCGAATTTCAGCGACGACCCGTTGGATCTCTGATTGCTCAGTAACATCGCCCCACACACCGATACACGCACTGCCAAACTGACTGGCAATATCCTCGGCTAGCTGCTGCATCGTGTCACCTTCGCCAAATGTCTGTGGACTATTTTCACGCGTACCATGGACAGCCACACGAGAGCCCATCTGACAAAGTTCCTCAGCCATAACACGTCCCAGTCCGCGCGAGGATCCTGTAATCCAGGCTACTTTTCCGCTAAGTGGCAAATCTGACATTTTCATTCCTTATCGAGTGATTTTTCTATCCGGGTTTGATTACTCGAGAATTGTGTTTAAGCCCAACACAACGTTTTCAATCGCGTTAGCATCCATTTTCCCCTCTTCAAACGCATAATTGTTTTTAACCTCCAGACCTTTCCACATAATCACTGTATTTTCAGCCTTGGGCGAAAGCTTAATTTCAGGAGGACCTTTTTTGCCGGCGAAAATCGTCAAAGGCAAAGTCCTTAGTCGATGTTTGATTGCAAGCGCGGCTAATTGTTCTTCATGGTCAGCTGGTTGGTTCGTCAGATAAACGACGAAACAACGGAGTTGCTTGGCCGAGTTCTCATAGAGTTGAGCTTGTAATTTTTTGGTCAAACTGACCAGATTGTCGTCCAGTTTACGAGTAAAAATCGCAACCACCGGACGGCCACCATAAACTCAGCGGTAACACAGGGTTTCGCCTTTCGACAACCCTGATGAACAATCTTTGACTTCAAACTCATCAACAAAGTCACCGACCTGCAAACCGGACTTGATCTGTGCCTCAGTCACAGTCGTCAAACAGGCAACGACTATCAGACTGAGCAATTTAGTAATACGAGACACTATCATTACCTCCCGAAATAAAAACCTTCTCTTTAAGTACACCTTACTTGTTTCACATTGATTCTAATATAATCAATTGAAGAGAATCATTCATTACGGAACATGTGGAGTTTTACAATGCCCAGCCCCATCTCTCTGCTGATATTACTTTCCGTGCTAATGCTGGGATGTACTCAGGACGGAATGAAGGTCGCCCCGGAACAGTTAAAGGAAGAAACTACCGGCAATGACACCATTCCACTGTATCGATTGGGCGATTGGGGAACCATTGAGCAGTTTGTCAAAGCGAATGAGGGTAAGGTTGTCGTTATTGACATCTGGTCTACCTACTGTGCTCCCTGCATGAAAGAGTTCCCCCGACTTGTGGCGTTGCAAAAAAACCATGGTGACAAAATTGCATGTGCGTCATTCAACATTAATTACGCCGGTCTGCCCGATCAAACTCCGGAAACCGACATAGAGTTTATCGAGCCATTTCTCGAAAAACACGGCAACTCAGTCGACCACATTATTTCGACTATTACGGACGAAAAAATCTACGCTATGTTAGATATCTATGCGATCCCTGCTGTCTTAATCTATAACAGTCAGGGAATACTAACTGATAAAATTCTTGACGAAAATGCTTACGAATCCACCGTTTACCCGCGTATATCGGAGATGCTCGGGAACCCAACACCCTCCGGAGAATCTGATGATACGTAAAATTAACCGACGAACATTTGCCAAGCAATCGGCTCTCTTTTCCGCACCTCTTATTCTGCCGGCAGCAGCCAAGGGCGCCAACGAACGTCTCAACGTTGGCGTTATCGGTGTCGGTGGAAAGGGGGCCCATAATCTTGGACAAATGGGAGGCGAGAACGTGGTTGCCGTTTGTGATGTCGATCGCAATCGTCTGGCAGGTGCCAAGAACCAACACCCCAAAGCAGCAGAACACACAGACTATCGCAAGCTTATTGACCGTAAAGATATTGATGCAGTTGTTGTCACAGTACCTGACCACAACCATGCTCCGGCAACGCTTAGAGCATTGCGTAGCGACAAGCATGTTTATTGTGAAAAACCCCTGACGCACACGGTTGAAGAAGCCCGGGCCGTTGCAGCAGAAACTCGAAAACGGAAGCTGGCAACACAAATGGGTACTCAAAATCATGAAGCTCCAGGATACTTACGGCTTGTCGAAATGCTGGAAACAAAAGCCGTTGGACAGGTTCGAGAAGCACATATCATCACTGACCGGCCTGGACAATGGTGGCCACAGGGGATCGATGCCCCCAGCGGTAAACATGATATTCCGGCACACCTAGACTGGGATCTCTGGCTAGGACCAGCCAAAACACGACCGTACAACCCTGCTTATGCCCCCTTTAAATGGCGCGGCTTCTGGGACTTCGGGTGTGGGGCCATTGGAGATATGGCTATTCATTTGATGGACCCAAGTTTCTGGGGATTGAAACTACAAGGAAAAGTGAAGGTTACTTCAGAAGGTCCTAAAGCCAATAACGATAGTGCTCCCACCTGGATGATTACCAAATTCGAATTTGGAAAACGGGGTGATTTTGCACCGGTTCATGTTTACTGGTACGAAGGAACAGCACGCCCCAAGGATCCTCTGATTGCAGAGCAACTTCCGATGAATGGATCATTATTTATTGGTGACACGGGTCGTATTGCCTGTGCTCACGGGCAAAGCCCAAGCATTATCGATGGCACCGGAAAAACCCCCGATCCCTATCTTCCTGACTCCCCCGGCCATCACGCTCAGTGGATTCAGGCCTGTAAAACGGGAAGTCGGACCGGTTCCAACTTTGAATATGCAGGACCTTTCACCGAGTTAGTATTACTTGGCAATGTCGCTTTTCGGGTCGGTGAATCCATCGACTATGATCCTAAGAAAGGAAAAGTCACGAACATCGATGACGCTAATACCTTACTTAGAAAAGACTACCGCAAAGGCTGGGAAATATAGCCGGTGTTTAGCAGGTCTATAGAGCTTCAACTCGCTGTCTTGCTGACGGTCGCTACGGGTCTTGCGACGTCGGCAACAGCAGATGATGCTGCTGTTGACTTCTTTGAGAGCCGGATTAGACCTGTGCTGGCTCAGCATTGCTATAACTGTCACAGCCAGCGCGCCAAAACGCTGCAGGGCGGGCTTTATGTTGACTCTCTCGCCGGACTCCTAAAAGGTGGAGATAACGGGCCTGCCATTATCGACGGTAATGCGGATGAAAGTCTGTTAATCTCAGCCTTAGCACATGAGAGTTTTAAGATGCCGCCTAAAGGTAAACTGGCAACCAAAGTCATTAATGATTTCCGGCAGTGGATTGACAATGGCACGAAAATTCCACAGTCATTTAAAACCAACGGTTCTGTTACGGCAACAGAGATCAACTGGGATGCTGCTCTGAACCACTGGGCCTACCAACCACTCAGTACAACCCCGGCCCCAACAGTACAGGATGTTAACTGGATAACTAATGACATTGACCGGTACATTCTACGTAAACTCGAGGACAATCAGCTTCCGACTCCAAAAATTGCCCTGGCTGAGACTCTTATAAGACGAACATTCTTTAATCTAACCGGCCTACCTCCCACTCCGGACGAATTAGCACACTACCGGAAAACACTTAAATCACCAGATGGATTTCAAGCAATGGTTGCTGACCTACTGGCTTCGCCGCACTACGGAGAACGGTGGGGAAGACACTGGCTGGATGTCGCAAGGTATTCAGATTCAAACGGAGCAGACGAAAACAAGCCTTACCCACTTGCATGGCGATATCGCAATTACGTAATCCGGCAATTCAATCTGGACACGCCTTACGACAGATTTGTACATCAACAGATTGCCGGAGACCTGTTAGAGGCCAAAGATACACAGCTCTTCAACGATCAGGTCAACGGTACAACTTTTCTGGCTCTGGGAGTAAAGATCGATGCTGAACAGGATCCAATCAAAAAACGAAGTGACATCGTTGACGAGCAGATCGATACAATAGGCAGGGCTTTTCTGGGAATTACCGTTGGCTGTGCTCGTTGCCACGACCACAAGTTCGACCCGTTCACCACGGAGGACTATTATGCCATGGCAGGCATCCTAAGAAGCACCAAGCTAATGGATGTCCCTTTAAAATCCGAAGAGCACCCGAAACTACAGGCCCGCAATGTCAAATTAAACCTGCAGCGCGAAGAGTTACTCAACAAACGGGGTAAGCAACTTGGAGAACTCGCACAGACAAATGCCACCGACTATCTACCCCATGTGCCTGCTGTAATGAAGTGGCAAAACACTCAACTAGACGCGAAATTACGAATTCGATTATCTAAATCAGCGAACCGCCCATGGGAACCTGTGGGGGAATTCAAAGAACTTAATCATGGCGGTCATATTCAATGGATTCAGGCTGAAGACTTTGCTCGCGGTAATTTTGGCGTTATCACCGATGGTTATGGAGAGGGGATCGGCATTATTTCAGATAAGAACGGTTCCGGCCTGCAGACATTTGAACATGATCTGTCTGTCCCCAGGGCCGGCGTCTATCAACTGGACATTCGCTATGCCGCAGCAGCAGCCAGACCCGGCAAACTATTTCTCAACGGAAAAATGATCAAAGAAAATGCAATCGGCGAAGTGACCGGTGGATGGAACCCCGGCAACCAGAATTGGTATGTATCAGGGCGTTACGAATTTCAGGCTGGGAAAAACACGTTACGTTTTGAAGTCGAAAATGTCATGTCGCATATCGATCAAATTGCTTTAGCGCCTGTTGTAAGCAACCCCTCTGCAGTCCGCGAAGCCGAACAATATGACCGGGGTAATTTCTCCCGAATAAATCAGGGATACGGAGCTGGCATCGGAATAACCGCCACGTCAAAAAGTAATGAACTCAGCTTCCTTGAGTACGACTTAAATAACGGAAACCTCGGGGAACATCTTTTGCAGTTTCGTTATGCAGCCGATGCTTCCCGACCTATGAAGCTCTTGTTGGATGGAATACTTATCAGCGACCGGGCATTCTCAGAGATCACCGGGGGATGGAATCCGGAGAATCAAAAGTGGGTCACCGAGGCGAAGATTAGTCTGACCAATCCTGTCCACAAGCTGCGAATCGAAACCAATAACGTCTCCGTACATATCGATAAATTCCGTTTGATTCCACTGGCAACTGACAGCACACTCCCTTCACCGGAGAAAATTGCCGACCACGAAAATCTTGACATCTTTGTGCTCAGACGGTGGGTAAAAACCGCTGAGATGGCGTCTTCGCTTGACCCAGAAATAAAATCATGGTTAGCACAAGCAGGCGCACCACCAGCAAGCTTGGGGATGTTAACGAATCAGGAAATCACAAAATGGCTTCATGGACCAGCTCAACTCAGCGAACTAAGTAAAAATAACGCCGACATGGTGGCTAATATTGATGCCGAGCTTAGCCGTAATCGGCAGAGAATCGATGATTTAAATAACATTGTGGCAATGGCTGTCGGTGAAGGCGACATCAGTAATATGGCCATTCATATCCGCGGCAGCCATTTACAAACGGGAAAAACAGTAAAGCGTCGTTCACCACAAATACTGACTCGTACTGAAAGCCAGCCGTTTGGCACCCAACAGAGTGGTCGCCTTGAACTAGCGCAAAAGATTACCGATAGTGAGACCCCCTTAGCGGCCAGAGTTATTAGCAACCGAATCTGGCGTTGGCACTTTGGCAGGCCACTTGTCCGTTCAACCGAGAACTTTGGCAGCTCTGGCGAAGAACCGACGCACCCGGCATTACTCGACTATCTGGCAACCTATTTAGTCAAACACAACTGGAGTATCAAGACACTGCACCGGCACATTACTGAATCTTCCACATATCGTATGAGTTTTGAATTTAACGCAGCTTCAGCCGCGAAGGACCCGGCCAATCAATGGTACTGGCGCCACACGCCAAAACGACTTGAGGCTGAGTCTATTCGTGATGCACTTCTTTGCGCCAGTGGTGAATTGGATCGCTCCATCGGTGGTGCTCCATTTGAAGGTATCGCAACGCTGAGTCCATCACCACAGGCTCTCATGTCGAACCGCCGAACCTATGAAGATTCCACTAGGCGTTCAGTCTATTTGCCGATTGTTCGCACCAATGTCTATAAACTACTGACATTATTCGATTTTCCAAATCCGGCCTTCCCAACGGGTAATCGACACACCACCACACTGCCAACGCAAGCCATGTTTTTGATGAACAGCAGTTGGGTCACAGGTATTAGTTCCTCAATGGCAAAAAGAATTACAGAATCTCAACAATCACGCAAAGAACAAATCCAACTAGCCTACATACTGGCATATTCCAGACTTGCCACGCCTACAGAAATAGTAGAAGCTGATAATTTCATGAACCAATATGAGCAACAGTTAGTGGATTCGCAAGGCGAAGTATGGGCTGCATTTTGTCAGCTACTTTTCCTTTCCAATGAATTTATTTACATCCATTAATTCCATGCAACTTTCCAATCATCAACAAAAGACGATCAACCGCAGAACGTTGCTCAATCGATGGTGTCTGGGTTTCGGTGGACTGGCATTGGATTCGATGTTAGCCGAAGCATCTCGTGGAGATAAACGGCAGACTCTGCTTGCTCCTAAGAACGGCCACTTTGCACCTCGGGCCAAACGAATCATCTTTTTATTCATGCATGGCGGACCAAGTCATGTTGATCTGTTCGACCCCAAACCGGCACTTACAAAATATGACGGGCAAGAACCGCCTTTTGAGCGTACACGGGTTAAATTCGGAAACCGAGGCAATCTGTTAAAATCCCCCTGGGATTTTCGTCCAACGGGAGAGTCCGGTATTCCCATGAGTTCCCTCTGGCAAAGCCTACCCGAGGTTGCTGACGATCTTTGCATGCTGCACGGTTTATGTGACACCAACGTCGCCCACGGTGGGGCCTGCATGAAGTTATTTACCGGTTCTGAATCTTTGATCCGGCCAAGCATGGGGTCGTGGGTAAGTTACGGACTGGGTACAGAAAACCAGAACCTACCTAGCTTCCTTACCGTTTGCCCTACCAGCCTACACGGCGGTGTTGATAATTTCGGCAGTGCCTTTTTGCCAAACATACATCAGGGAGTACCACTGGGAACCCCTGGATATCCAAACACGCCGGCGAAAGATGCCCGTTTTGAATTCCTGCAAAATGAAAGTCGCAGCCGCAAACAGCAGCGAATACTGCTAGACCAACTCAAACAACTTAATGCAAAACACCAACAACAGGTTGGTGCCAACGCTCAACTCGAAGCTCGTATCGAGTCATTTGAAATGGCCTTTCGCATGCAGCTTGAAGCACCGGAAGCCATGAATATTACCGATGAAACTGAAGACACACTAAAGCTCTATGGTTACGATGACCCAACGACACAGAATTTCGCTCATCAACTACTGCTAGCCCGAAGATTCTCCGAACGCGGTGTTCGTTTCGTTCAGGTTAGTCATGCAGGTTCACTGCCATTTAATAATGAACAATGGGATCAGCATTCGCACATCAAAAAGGGACACGAAATCAATGTCGCTCAAATCGACAAGCCAATCACAGGCTTCATTAAAGATCTCAAGCAACGTGGGTTACTAAAAGACACTCTTGTTTTATGGGGAGGCGAATTTGGCCGAACTCCTACATCACAGGTTGGAAATCCCGAGACGATTGGACGCGATCATCACCCCGATGGATTTACTATGTTTATGGCCGGAGGAGGGGCCAAGGGAGGGTATCGATATGGCGCGACTGATGAATTTGGTTACTACGCTATTGACGGCCGCATGACCATCCACGATCTGCATGCAACCTTATTGCATTTACTGGGACTCAACCATGAACTGCTGACTTACCAATATGGTGGTCGGAACTTCAGACTGACAGACGTCCACGGTACTGTGGCAACGGACATTCTGTCATAGCTTTCTAAGTTCGGGAAAATAACATGATTCGACCACTATGGATTTACCTCACATTTTTAACCGGCACCCTACTGACTGGAACGGCTTTCGGCGATGAAGACCGTCCTAACATTCTATTTATCTATACAGATGATCAATCGTATCGAACCGTAAGTTGCTATCCGGAAAGTTACGACTTCGTAAAAACTCCAAATATCGACTCACTCGCAAGGCAGGGGATTCGTTTTGATGCAGCGTACATTGGAACCTGGTGCATGCCATCTCGAGCTTCACTTCTAACCGGGCATTTACAACACGGTGTTCATTCGATGCGAATGGAGGGTAAGTATCCTGGCAGCGAATATGATCCGCAACAATGCCCGTTTTGGCCGAGTGTTTTCCGTGCCAACGGTTACCAAACAGCTCAGATAGGGAAATGGCATACCGGATGGGACAATGGATTTGGCCGGGACTGGGATTACCAGTTAGTCTGGAATCGCCCACGCTATACAAGCAATGCTGGTGCCTATTACGAAAACCAACTGATCGAAAAAAATGGCAAGCCTGGCGAAATGACCAAAGGCTATTCCACCGACAATTATACTGACTGGGCGATCGACTACATTCGGGGAGAACATCGGGACAAGTCAAAACCGTGGTATCTATGGTTGTGCTACGGAGCGGTACACGGCCCCTTCACGCCGGCCGACCGTCACCTTGACTCGTTACCGAATGTGAATATCCCCGTACCCAAAGACATTTTTCCACCTCGGCCGGGGAAGCCTGACTGGGTGCAGAAAATTGAACATTGGGTGCCTGATGAAAACGGAACCCCTGTGATGAAAGGTAAAGGATTTACCGCACAAACGGTCGACACTCAGGGGATTCACGGCAACACGCTCAATGACTGGGTCCGCCAATACCATCAGGGCGTAAAGGCGATCGACGAGGGCGTCGGACGACTACTGACAGCACTCCGTAAAAGCGGACAACTAGAAAATACCCTAGTCATATTTACGGCAGATCAGGGGATTGGCTGGGGGCAGCACGGGTTCCGCGTAAAACTTGCACCGTACGACGCCACTATTCGCTCGCCATTAATTATCAGCATGCCATCGCGCCTTCCGAAAGGGAAAATCTGCCGGACACCGGTTGCCGGGGTTGATCTAGTTCCCACCTTTTTTCACTACGCCCAGATTGATCTGCCGTGGAAGATGCACGGTGAAAATCTCCAACCCATCCTTTTAAATCCGGAGGCCCGTTCCAACAAAACGGCCCTGACCGTCATGACGGGTAAAAAGTATGGACAAGATACTCATATCATCCCTACCAATCGCGAAGATCTATACCTCAACAATGTTCCCTGGTGGGTTTCCTTACGCAAAGGAAGTTACAAGTACATTCGAACGCTTGTTGCCGGTGAAACCGAAGAGCTATACGATCTTAAACGGGACCCGGAGGAATTGGTGAATCTCGCCCACTATCGACGATTCAAATCCACTGTGCTGCAGTTTCGCAAAGCGATGATCGAGGAACTTAAAGATGTCGATGCAAAGTTTGTACAGGGGCTTCCATCAGTAGGCACTGGTTACTAATGCAATCAAATTGCACGATCGATTAACACTGCCTTAACGACAGATTAATAATCATAAAGCTATAATAAAACTCATGCCTCATCTATAACACATTTCGGGATTGTCTTTCGATGAAATCTAGCCGCCGTAGATTCATAGCTTCCACAGCCGCAGGAATTAGTAGTGCTTCCATCGCCTGCACTTTGGGAAATTTCAACCATGCAGTTGCCGGGCAGTTGAACAAATCTGACAAGCGATCTCCTTATGGTCCCCTTAAACCAACCTCAGACATAAATACTGGACTGCCACTTTTAATGTTGCCGGAAGGATTTAGTTATCAAACTTATGGCTGGACCGGACAGCCAATGGCGGATGGCCGCAGAACACCAAGCTCCCACGATGGAATGGGAGTCATTGACAGTACAGATGGAATCTTTACTCTCTGTAGAAATCACGAGCGCGGTGGGCTAATAGCTTCATTTGCAGATTCTAGGCACACGTACGACGCTAATGCCCCGGGAGGAACCACGAATGTCGTTTTTGACGGCGGTGCTGGTAAATTCATTTCCAGCAGGGCGTCTCTCTCCGGTACTGTACGAAACTGTGCCGGCGGTGTTACACCTTGGGGCACGTGGTTAACCTGTGAAGAAACAACGGTCGGTTCCGAAGCGACATCAGAACCGCAGCACGAAAAATCACATGGCTGGATCTTTGAAGTACCGGCTAATGGACAGGGCAATCCCAAACCAATTAAAACCATGGGGAGGTTCGTTCATGAAGCAATTGCCGTGGACCCCAGGACATCCTATGTTTATGAAACTGAGGATCGTGGTACCAGCGGGCTGTATCGTTTTCGCCCTAACACCAAAGGCAAGCTTCATGAAGGCGGTACTTTGGAAATGCTCCGTGTGCCGGGACATCCCGATCTTTCCAAAGACGTAAAAGCAGGTGCCGTATACGGCGATTTGCAATGGGTCAAAATCGATGATCCAGAGCTTGCCCATACACCGGAAACAACCAATTCTCTGGGGGTGTATATTCAGGGACGCAAGAAGGGCGGGACAAACTTCAATCGTCTGGAAGGAATCTGGTACTACGATGGCTCAATGTTCTTCGATTCCACCAGTGGCGGGAATGCGAAGGCCGGACAGATCTGGGAGTTAAACATCGCAGAAAACACTTTACATCTGGTTTTTGAATCGCCCAGCAAACAAGTCCTCAATATGCCTGACAATATGGCCGTAAGTTCCCGTGGCGGGATCATCATATGTGAAGACTGTGGTATCACGACCATTCAAACCCCACAGGGTATCAAGCGTTATTTCCCACGTTTACATGCACTCAGCCCGGAAGGTGAAATCCACCTCTTTGCTGAGAATAACACCGTGATTGAAAAGCCAATCAACGGAATCAAAGGGGACTTTCGTGGATCTGAATGGACTGGTGCTAACTTCAGCCCGGATGGCAAATGGCTTTTTGCCAATATCCAAACTCCTGGATTCACTGTGGCGATTACAGGCCCCTGGGAAAAAGGCTGCCTCTAAGGCTTCTCAAGCCCGAGATGCTTTTCCAGAAATTGATAAGCGATGTTTCGCGCATCTGCTGGAAAGCTGTGTGCTGCCGCGGGATAATTGGCCTGTAAGTTCTCGTCAGCATCGTAAAGACTATATATTGTCGCCACCTGCTTGATCGTATCTTTCACACCCGACACGTCAAAGTTACTATCATCAACCGGAGCACTTGCCAAAAATGGCCGGGGAGCAAAGGAAGCAATAATCTCCGGAAAGTCAAAAGTCACTCTATCCGGATCATTACCATATTTATCGTTGATCAATGGCATATAACGCGGACTCGTCCAACCCTTTAATTTGCCTCCATAGTATTTATGAAAGCGAGTAAACCCACAATTGCTAACCATCGCTTTGATTCTTGAGTCAAAGGCCGCGGAAAAAATTGTATTATGCCCGCCTAATGAGTGACCAATACAACCAATCCTTTGGCCATCTACCTTTTTAAGAGATTGCAACAAATCGATAGCACGAGTGTTTTCATAGACTGCCTTCATCGTGCCGCTAATATATCCGTCCTCGGCAGGGAAGGTGTAAGCATAGTCGCCAAAACTAGGGTAGTCCGGAGCTAGAGTGATAAATCCTCGCTCAGCAAGATGCAAAGCATAGTGAAGCTGTGGATTTCCTCCTAGTCCTGCAGGTTCCTTTTTCCCAATACCTATAGTCTGGTGGAGGCAAAGTACAGCCGGTCGAACTGTGTCAGTAATTGACGGTATAAACAGATAAGCCCGAACCCGCCGCTCACTAGAATCTGTATGATAGCTAATCAACTGTCGTACAAACCGCTCGGTTTTTATCTCTTCATGAACCCGCATCTCTAAAGCGATGGGATGTTTAGGAGTAGGCAGGGACCCCATAATCTGCTGCATACCGGCAAAGACAGAAGTCCGTCTCTTTTCCCAATCGGCTACGGTCTTAATTGGATTCCGCTTATTCTGAGCATCAAGATAATAGCTCAAATCCACATGGTCGTCATATTTAATATCGGTTTGCTGAGCTAAAGATGGCATACAAACGACAAACACAAGAAAGATACTTAAAAATCGAATCATGAATAATTCTCCTGCGAAAACAATGATTTACCCATCTTATAGAGGGGTGCCGTAGAACTTAATTGATTGTAATGCTTCAAGATTTCAATTGCAGCGTATGGTTTCTATGGAAACATCTTTGGGTTTGTCGATACAATAAGGGTACAGTAAGCATCCATCCGAATAGGTTTATCATGAGTTGCCAAAAATATCATCATCCAAAAGTCAATAGACGCTTTGCTATTCAGGCGGGCAGTATTGGACTATTGGGCCTTGGTATGAACCACATTCAGGCATTGCAGGCTGCACCGATCCAGAAACGTTACAACACAACGGGTGCTCAGGCGAAGAAGGTGATTTACATCTTCCTCTCAGGAGGATTGGCACAACAAGACAGTTTTGACATGAAGCCGGATGCTCCGGATGACATCCGCGGCGAATTCAATCCAATCTCAACAGCCACTCCCGGCCTGCATATTTGCGAGCATCTACCAGAACTGGCAAAACGTAGTGAGACATGGGCTGTTGTCCGAAGTTTAACTCACAAATGGAATGAGCACTCACAGGGCCACCACATTATGCTGACTGGTCGCACGGAAGTTCCGACTGGATTTAACCCGACTTCTCCAAAACCTACGGACTACCCGGCCATGGCAGCCATTGCCAACACAGTCACACTTCCGCAAAACAATCTACCACCGGTCGCGATTTTACCGGAACGTCTGGTCCATCAGTCAGGCCGAGTTATTCCCGGACAATTTGCCGGGCAAATGGGTGAAGAAGCGAATCCCTGGTTTATTGAAGCGGCTTCCTTTCATCGGCAGTCATACGGAGCATTTCCCGAGTATGCCTTTGATCATCAAAAACGTGATATTGATCTAACTCGCAAATATGAAGCTCCAAATCTGGAATTACCGCACGGTCTGGCAGAGAGCCGGTTTGTCGATCGGTTAAAACTCGTTAACTCCGTGACCGACCAAAAACGACAACTGGACAGCTCTACCCAAACCGAACAGTTTGATCGTTATCGTCAACAGGCAATTTCACTTCTAACCGATCCTAAAGTTCAGTACGCGTTAGACGTTACCAATGCAGACGACAAAGTTCAGGAACAATACGGTCGAAACTGCTTTGGCTGGTCACTGTTAATGGCACGACGTCTGGTTGCAGCCGGCGTAAATATGGTACAGGTAAATCTCGGCAACGATGAGGCCTGGGACACGCATGGCAACGCCTTTCCTCACCTCAAAGACAATCTATTTCCACCAACAGATAAAGCTTTATCTGCCCTGTTAGATGATTTAACGAACTCCGGTGAACTTGACGAAACATTGATTGTGATGGCGGGGGAATTTGGTCGCACGCCAAAGATTTCACTACTGCCTTCTCACTATGAAAAGCCGGGACGAGATCATCATGGTGCT
This sequence comes from Planctomycetaceae bacterium, assembly GCA_002709045.1. Taxonomy (GTDB): domain Bacteria; phylum Planctomycetota; class Planctomycetia; order Pirellulales; family Pirellulaceae; genus UBA721. The sequence continues at coordinate 43,056 of PAPJ01000051.1, forward strand.
CTGCAATCGGTTTGGTTTGCAGGTGGTGGAGTCCGTGGTGGAAATATCCTTGGGAAATCGGACAAGCATGGTGGATATCCGGTCGATAATCCAAAAACACCGGAACATATGGCGGCCACAATTTATGACGCACTAGGGATTCCAGCAACTGCGGCTTGGTATGATGCTGAAAATCGCCCTCACCAAATCTACCATGGTGAGCCTATTCATGAGCTATTCTAAATTCTCACCGGCTCGTTTTAGGGGCCTGAAGAATCCGCTATTATTCTAATTCCGGCAACGATGCTTCAGGCTCTACATCCCAAATTTGTTCGGTGAGAACGAGTCCATCCGGGTTGGCGCTTTTCCATTCAGACCAGTTGACGAGCGTAAATGAATAATCTTCAAGAGGTATTTCTTCCGATTCCTGCGGGTATATCTTGCCATTCAATTGGACCGCCAATCCGCCATCCTGCAAACCAAATTGATCCAATTTAATCTTCTTGTCGGATTGATTATCCGAGAAAACCCGAACACACTCCGTCTCATTACAATAGGTCACGGCAAGCGGCACACCTTCGAAGACATCTGAGGCAATATGATCTCCTACTCCCTCCATAAACAGCTTGGGGAATGCGTAGTGCCTTCCTTTAACCTGAACGGCAATTATTTCAGCATCGAGAGGTAATTCGATTTCAGTGACTGGAGCGAGTTGACGTTCAGAAGTCTCCATTTCGGCAACCATATCATTCATCGAATTCGAGTCAGGGTCATATTCTACCAAGTCATAATTCGGCTTCATTCGATATTCCATGATGAGATTCGTTACGAATGCTCCTACCAGAGATGCAAGAATCACAAACAGCGTTAACAGAATCTTACGAACCACCAGCACCTCCCCGAATGCATTAATAGATTGATATAATGGAATATTAACTAAACACCAGAATAATCTTAAAAGTCCCTTCGCCACAATAGACGCCCTTATAATGCTGAGACTCCTTTCAATAATCAACACGCTTTTGCTATTTTTAGCACCCCTTGCTTCATTTGCTCAGGCGGACACAACTCTTAAGCCTAATATTGTTCTAATCATGGCTGATGATTTAGCATGGATGGATCTTGCCTGTCAGGGGAACGCGTTGGTGGAAACTCCCTTTCTCGATAAATTTTCCCGGCAGGGAATCCGTTTTACCAATGCGTATGCCGCCGCTCCGGTTTGCTCCCCAACACGTGCCGCCGTAATGACAGGATTAGCACCTGCCAGACTTCGTATCACTAATCACATTCCTGACCGACCTGAATTCACACCCAGCAAGGCATCATATACCGGGGCCGAAATGTTTGATTATCTGGCACCGTCGTACACTACAATCGCGGAACGCTTACAGGCTGCCGGATACAAAACAGGATTTTTCGGAAAATGGCATATTGCCGGAACAGGTATTGGTCCCAACGGAGAGGGAGATGACAAATACTATCCGGAAAATCAGGGGTTTGATTTAAATATCGGAGGATGTATATATGGTGGACCTCCCACCTTTTTTGATCCCTATCGGATTCACAATCTTAAAAATCGGAAAGCTGGCGAATATCTACCTGACCGCTTAGCCGATGAAGTTTGTGATTTTATTGATAATGCCGGCGAAAAACCCTTCTTCACGTGCCTCTGGAACTATTCGGTTCACTGGCCAATGGAGGCGCCTAAAGAATTGTTGAAAAAATACGAGACACGCACGGGGCCCGGGCTCAATGATACTCGTTACGGAGCGATGATCGAAGCATTGGATCTATCCTTTGGGAAAATCATGCGGCATCTTGAGCAATGCGGACGAAGCAATAACACTCTCGTAATCTTCACCTCCGACAATGGTGGATTTGCCGGTGTTTCCGACAATCGCCCCCTGCGTGAATCCAAAGGGCACATTTACGAAGGTGGTATTCGGGTTCCTTTACTGATCCGCTGGCCCCGGGTAATCAAATCTCAGCAACTTAATGACACCCCGGTCATTAGCATGGACTTTTTTCCAACGATCCTTGAAGTCTGCAAACTTACACCTGAACCGTTATGCGACGGTATTTCACTCACTCCACTTTTTTCCGGTGGCCATCTTTCGCGGCAAAGTATCTTTTTCCATTTCCCGAATTACGCCTGGCATCGAAGTAACTCTTTAGCCGGTGCCGTTCGTAGTGGTGACTATAAATTAGTCCGTCACTACACAACCGGAGAACTGGAACTTTATAATATCGCTGAGGATATCGGTGAAACTAACAATCTGGCAACTAAACGCCATCGACTTGCAAATCGATTAAATCACCAGCTAAGTGCCTGGCTTACTGAAACAAATGCAGCAATGCCGCGAAGATTACCTTAAGGATAAACAATGAACTTAACAAAAACGGTTGGAAATGATGACTTTCGCTTTGAAGCCGATGGAAATTGGGCAAAGCGTCCTGAAGGTGTCAACTGGCTGGACGTTGTAGCTGTGAATTTTACTACGGACAATACTGTCTACATTTTCAACCGCGGTGATCGCGAGCTAATCTACTTTGACTCAGATGGAAACTATCAGGGCGACTGGGGGGAAACTAATTTCGCGCGACCACATGGAATTACTATTTCGAAAGAAAACGCGATTTTCCTGACCGATGATTTCGGACATACTGTTACTAAATATGACCTTCAGGGAAACGTCAATTTCACGCTCGGCACGCGCGGAAATCATTCTGATACCGGGAGCACAAACGTTGATTACAGAAACATCAAGTACTCGGCAGGGCCCTTCAACTTTCCCACAAATCTCGCGATTGCAGAAGACAAGAGTTTTTATGTTTCCGACGGATACGGGAACGCTCGAATCCACCACTTCAATCATGAAGGTGAGCATATTCGCAGTTGGGGAGACCCGGGCAACAAGCCGGGGCAATTCGCCGTACCGCATGACTTGCGTATCTCTGTTAGCGGGGAAATCTGGGTAGCCGATCGGGAAAACGACCGAATTCAAATTTTCAGTCCGGAAGGTGAATTTATTCGACTAATCGATGGCTTAGCACGACCAGCTTCTCTCGATTTCGGACCAGACGGGGAAGTTTACGTATTTGAACTCGGCTATCGCGCCGGTATGTTCCCTGGAAACGAGCCTCCATATGCAAATGCCCCCGGAGGCCGCTTAACGGTTTTAACCCAAGACGGGAAAATCCTCTGCCAAATCGGTGGTGATGATGCTACGCCTGATGCCGGAGATTTTTACGCTCCGCACAATGTGCGTATAGATGCTCGCGGAGACTTATATCTGGCCGAAGTCGTTTGGGCAGCCGGCGGCTGTAAGGGCCTGGCCCCGGAAGGCTCCGCAGCACTCCAAAAACTCACTCGTATTAAATAACTCGATAATTCAAACTACAACACCTCTGACCCCTGAAAGTAACCTCCTATGATTTTTCAGAATGATTTTCTTACAGATCTTACTCGACGCATCTTTTCAGCTGTCGGCTCGAATGATGCCGAAGCAGAAGTCGTTGCCCGACGACTGGTCAATGCAAACCTTTCAGGCCACGATTCCCACGGGGTTATTCGAATTCCAACCTATATCAAGTGGATTGAAGAAGGTAAAACCAAACTAAATCAAACCATTGGCATTGAAACTGACAACGGCTCGATGGTTGTCGTTGACGGAAAGGTTGGATTGGGACAATCCATTGGTCAGCAAGCAATGGCTTTGGGAATAGAGAGGGCAAAAGCTCACGGCGTGGCAGTGATTGCTCTTAAAGACAGTGCTCATCTTGGCCGTATTGGTGACTGGCCTGAGATGTGTGCTGAAGCGGGCATGGTGTCAGTACACTTTGTTAATACCAGCGGCATGGGAAATCTAGTGGCACCTTACGGAGCGATCGAACGACGCTTGTCAGCCAATCCATTTGCTGCAGGCGTACCCACCAATGATGAATTCCCACTCATTCTGGATATGTCAGCCTGTACCATTGCTGAAGGTAAGATCCGAGTCGCGTTGCACGCCGGAAAACAGGTTCCCGAAGGGTGCATTATCGATAATGAAGGTAAGCCCACAACAGATCCGAAGACATTCTACGGTCCACCAGCAGGATCAATTCTACCGATTGCCGGACATAAGGGTTATGCGTTAAGCATGATCATCGAAATGATGGCCGGGGCCATGACCGGAGGCTCCTGCACGAATCCTGACCGTGCTAATGTCCTCACCAATGGAATGCTATCGATTATCATGGATCGCGGCAAACTACAGACCGAAGACTATTTTTATAACGAGGTTAAGCGATATTGTGACTACGTTCGCAGTGCCAAGCTAATGGATGAAAACAATCAGATCCTGATGCCCGGAGAAATTGAATACAACACCAGAGCCCGACGGCGTGTGGAAGGCATCGAACTTTCGCAGACCACAATTGATATGATTCAGGAAACCTGTAACGCACTCGGTGTCGAAACTGGATTCTCTTCCTAAGACAACAAATGGTTACACATAAAATACTTCCGAACGGTTCAACCAACGCTATATACAGTGTTGATTATTCCTTTGATGGCAAGTACATCGTTGCCGGCAGTCTAAGCCATCGCATTTTGCTCTGGGATACGGCATCCTGGGAAGTACGTAAATATACAGAACTCCATGCTGACGGAGTATCTGCAGTTCGATTTTCACCCAATGGAAAAAAGATCCTCACCGGCGGTCTCGACAAAGTTGTTAAGGTTATCAATACCTCAAGTCTTACTGCTGAAATCTCTTTGGGTGGTTCAAACGACTACATCCAGAGTGTTGCCTTTATCGGTAAAGATGGAGAGCAGTTTGCAAGTACAGGATTTGACAAGCTGGTTCGAATTTGGACAATCGGAGGCCAGATTCGGGAAATCAGTGGCATGACGGAACGGAGCCATAGTCTGGATACAAGTCCGGACGGGAAATACATTCTGGCAGGGAGTTTGCAGGGGGAAATTTTTGTCTGGAGTCCATCTGGAGAGGTTAAATTCAAGCAAATCCACCACGGTAAAGGGGTTCACGCGGTCGCTTTTGCAAAGCATTCCTCGGATTTATTTGCCACTGCCGGCGGTAATGGAAAGGTTACCGTGTGGAACAGAACTACAGGTGAAATACACGGCAACTTCAGAGGTCACAAAGGCTACATTCGTGGTTTAGTATTTTCACCTGATGGAAGATGGCTTGCCAGTGGCGGACAGGATGCCAAAATCTGCCTCTGGGATCTTGAGGCATTCAAGTTAAAATCCGAGCTGAACCAGCATGCCAACACCGTCTATAGTCTGGCATTCTCGCCTGACGGAAAGCATCTGGTGTCAGGAAGCTTTGACCGCAAGGTCATTCACTGGACATTGAGCTAAACAACTCTCAGACTAATTCTTCGATCTTGTGATAAAGAGTGTGATCGATTAGGTACCTGGGCCGACCATGCAGGTCATTGACCGTTGCTGTATTGGAATCAATTCCCATCGTCTGATACAGCGTTGCAAACACTTCCTGCATATGCACCGGACGATCCTCGGGCTCTTCCGCATAACGGTTCGTAGAGCCTATAACGCGTCCCGGCAAAATACCACCACCGAACATCATCGCAAAATTAGCACGCGGCCAGTGATCCCGTCCACCCTTTGCGTTTACTCGAGGTGTTCTCCCAAACTCTCCCCAGACGACAACTGAAACATCCCGCTCCAATCCGCGCTGATGCAAGTCATCAAGAAGAGCCGAAATTCCTTGATCAAAGTAGGGGAGGTGGTCACGTGCATTTTCAAAGTTTGTACCGTGTGGCTGTCCGTGCCAGTCCCAACGTCCATAATTCACAGTGACCGTTCTAACCCCGGCTTCTACTAAACGTCGAGCGGCTATGAGGTCATGATTGTGAAGATGTGATGCATCACCATATCCCGCCTTTTCATAGGAACCGCCTCCGTATCGCTCCAGTGTCCGCGGGGATTCTTTGGTGATATCCAATGCATTAGCTAACTTACTGGAAGTCAGAATACCCAAAGCCTGCTCTGTAAAAGCATCGACACCGTCGAATTCGGACACTTGTTCAGCTTGTTCTTTTAATGCATCGAGGCTGGCCAGTAACTGAGCTCTGCCGGAGAACTGTCCCGCTTCGATTCCCTGCAGCGTCAGACTGTTAGCACCATCAGCCACAGGAGCAAACGGAGCGTGAGCTTTACCAAGAAAACCTGATGGTCCTAGTCGTCCCCATCCCGAAGACTTCATTCGCGGCGTCATCGTTACAAAAGGAGGCACACCCCGCTGGGCATGCCCCTTGATCTTCGATACGACACTTCCCATGCATGGCCACCCACCCACAGGCTGATCAGGGCTAAACACTCTGCCAGTCAAACACTGATAAATATCGTGTCGATCAACTGCACCATACAAAGAACGAACAATCGAGTATTGATGAGCACGGGCGGCAAGCATCGGTAAATGCTCACAAATCTGAAACCCCGGTACCGAAGTGGATATTGGAGAAAACTCACCTCGAATCTCCTCCGGTGCATCCGGTTTCATATCAAACATGTCTAGGTGTGGAGGGCCGCCGGCAAGAAAGACCATGATATTAGCTTTATGGCCAAGTCGTCGGCTATTTTCTCCCTGTGCCCGAAGCAACTGAGGCAATGTAACACCGCCCATAGCCATGCTTCCAATCTGCAGGAAATTACGGCGGTCTAAACCATCACAGAATTTTGGAGGTCGACGGGACATCTTTATTACCAAATAAACATTCTTCTAACCAATATTAGTTTAACAAAACTAATTTCGGTATGACTAGCCAAATTAGTTCAGTAGCATGTTACTTAAATTCGCGAAAATGCAGGTCCAGTAAGTTCTCAACCTATTTGCCCTGCCACCCAGGAAAAGAAAACTAAAATCATTTGTCTTGAAAAAGAATATTATGCACTGATTGAAACGCATCGTCGGATCACATTTGCCTATTATTCGCTACTCATTCTGGATTTCAAGTATTGAACAACTGTAAGTTCTGGTTTCAGATGCAGTAGAATATCAACTATTAATTCCTTACTCCCAGACCTGATGGAGAATCCATGTCCCACTTCAAACTCTGTCTAAATGCCAGCACCATAATGACCACAGATATCATGACCCAAATTGATATCGCTGAGAAAACCGGTTTTACCGCTATTGAACTTTGGTTCGATCACATTGACACCTTTGTTAATGAAGGGAAGGGGAGTGTTGCGGACATTA
>PAPJ01000052.1 GCA_002709045.1 Planctomycetaceae bacterium
CCGGATCACTCTCGATAAGAAACTCTCCAGAGGTTCCACCAGATCCCCCACTACCTTCAGCTGATTCCCCCGATCCACTAATCGAGAAATATCCATAGGTAATCTCATCGATTGTTTCACCCGTTCTTAAATCACGTTTCCAATTTATTTCCAGCGTTGCAAGCGGCATATCAATACTGATTTTAGCCTGAATATATTTTTGGCCTCCACGAGATACATACTCTATGGTTCCTTCACCATCCAATGCCGGACCTCCGACATAATCCTGCAGGACGGTCTTTATATAACCATCATCAAGTTGTCCTATTAAAGAATCGAGCGACACAGAGCCATTTCCGGAAACATATAAGTTGTAGCCACTTCTAGAGCCCTGAATTCTCGCGGCCATGCTACCAGAGATGATTGCGATATCCTCTGCGACCCCATCAACTTCCTTTGCAGGAATATCAACGGCTCCCGAAACGTAAAGACTGTGTGGCCATGTACCTCCAAATGTCCCAGATTGCTTAACTAAACTATATTCAGCATCATCGATATCTACTGGAAGAACCTTTACATCAGCTGTAGCTCCAAAACTGTTTGTTGAAGGCTGCCAGCTACCAGACAGATCTAATTGACCTAACGCGCCTTTAAGTTTTTTTACGCCAAACATGCTTCTCGCCCATTTGGGTAATTTTATTTGCAGCCCAGGACCAATGTTAAATGTTGTTCCAACTTCATACGTTGTATTAGTGTCATTCCAATCAGAGACATCAATATATCCTGAGTCCAAATAGAGATATGGAGCAACAACCGGAATATTACGCTTAGGATCCGCTTCGACTCTAAAATCAGTTAACTCCGATCCATCAAAAGTCGCTTCACCCTTGAATTGACCAATCTTTTTGGTATCGATGTCAACACTGGCGCCCCATTCACCATCGATCGTGTTAACATTCAAACCATATACGACGTCGAATCCCTTAGCCGGTGTCGAGTCAAACGTTAGTTCGCCAATAATATTGATTCGATCTTCAATAGGAGTTCCTGGCGCAAAATTCAGGGAAATATAATTATCTCCCGTTAGATCAGCCCGAATTTCATTTAAAAACGGGAGTTGCTCTACCTCAACTTCACCCTGAACCTTAAGGGCCATTTCTGTGGTGTCTATAGATACCGCTAGATCTTCGATCTCAATACGAGGTCCCCACGGCGTCGTAATTTTTACCTGTTTGTCCTGCTCAATCACGTTTTCCAAGGTACCAGAAACAAATATTCCATAGTCTTTATTGGACTTTAGGTAATTGTTCTCATCTATTGAAAATTGAAGTTGAGTTATACCACTACCAGTTTCATCGTCAGCATCCCCGAACTTTACTCCATTAAATGCTTGAAGCCCACCTAATATTGCCAGACCAACATCAACTGACAGATCCCCCTGAAGAAGCGCCGACTGGGTTCGCCCCTCTCCTCCGGGTTGGTTGAAACCAATACCAGAAGGCTCAAAGGCTAGGCCAGCTATTTCGAGGGTATCAAGTCCTCCCGGGCAGGAGAGGACGGTCAATTCGCTTGTAAAGGTTTCATCTTCCTCTAAATCAAAATGCCCACAAAATAAAAGCTCCCACTCCATTTTGTTCTTGACATAAGTTTTAACATCGATGAAATGCAACGGCTCAGTACCACCCGCCCGGCCAATATAGCCAGAGCCCGTTGCTATCACTTTTATCGGTGCCTCTACAGGGTCCAGTGGTCCATCTTCGGGCGCCACTCCAAGGTAATAAACACCATCGTCCAAAGAACCACTATTTGGCAAATCTTCAGCTGTGGTCGCTGTACTTCCCTCTTTAATGATTGCCCATTCATCTGTAGCAAAAAAATCGGCCGCCAGCAGCAATCGGGGTTCCAGCTGCTCCATTCGCATCGAACGACTATGGTCCTGAAGTCCCTGTAAAAAACGACGGCGACGCAGTCGTTTGTCACGCTCAGCCTGCTGATGGTCGGAGGAGGAATTTCTTAATAAACGGGTAAAGATACTCATGGGATATTCACAAAGCTTGGTATTTAAGGGGTGTGCGCAATAACCTCCTTTTCTACCCTATAAACTTAATTTCATCTATCACCCCTAAACTCAAATCATAGTTACATGACAAAAAATAACCTGCAATCCGAGAAGTCTGACATTACCAACCGACTAAGGCGAGTGTAATTGAAATTCTCATCCGCTAACGCACGACGATACAAGCCGGGCAGTTTCCTTCAATAAAGACAAATACATGGTTATCGGCTTGTCTTATTGAAAACGCCCGTCGTGCTCATTAGCTCTGTCACTTAAGATAGGACCTATGACTTTACTGCAAATTAACATTCCGGAACCAATAAACACTCTGCCGGTCTGTAATATGTCATCGCAGGTTATTCAAGTTGCCAATCAACGTATCGAAGATCACATAACTTCCGCTCAGCCAGTCATCCATAACTTTGTGCAGTGTGACTTTCAATTATTCGCACAAACGCTGAGTTGGATTATTGAGAATTATCTACTTAGCGGCATGCGGTTTTGCGAGTTGGGAAGTGGTTTCGGCGTGGCGACCCTATTAGCATCGATCCGCGGTATGGAATCGATCGGCATCGAAATCGAACCTACTTTGGTTGAACAGTCACGTAAGTTAGCTGAGAGACTTAATATCAACTCCCGTTTTTTTTGCGGCAGTTTTATCCCTCGTGATATTACAAACATTGATAATCTATCGGTCGAGGTTGAACATGTCGCTACCCATGAAGATGATATCTATGAAGAAATCGGATTACAAGCGGACGATTTTGATCTATTCTTTGCTTTCCCGTGGCCCGGCGAATACCACTTTTTCGAAGCAATATTTGAGTCTGCTGCCGCAGACGGTGCCTGCCTGCTTACTTACCGCGGCCGTGACGGTATGAATCTTGTTCGGAAAACATAGGTCACCTTCCAATGTTAACTCTACGATCTTCTGGCTTGCATAGAACGTCGTGAATAGTGAAGATAGTCAAGTAAACTCATCTCCGCAGACTCGTTTGAAATTTATGTATCCAATTCTTCTGGAATGTAAAACGTCCGACCTTACCCGTCGTAAGGGAATCATACGAGTTCCTTCGGTTCCGGGACTGGGAGTCACTATTGTGCCGGATTATTTGTGCGGAGCGGCCACGGTGAAATTGTAATAACGGAATTGAGGATCCAGAATTTGATACCCTAAATTTGTATGGGGTATACCAGAGTAACCAGACAACTTATTAACAACACGACGATATGCAACCAATCAATCAATCTCTCAGTCTGTTCGCATTTCTTTTAATAACAGCACAATGCATTGCAGCTGTTCCTGGCCCCAATGTGATCCTGATTATGGCCGACGACCTCGGTTATAACGATTTATCATGCTATGGTAGTCAAACGATTAACACTCCGATTCTTGACAACCTTGCCGCCGAAGGTGTGCGTCTAACAAGTTTCTATTCGGGATGCACAATCTGTACGCCTTCACGGATGTCTTTATTAACCGGTATGTATCCGGTTCGTTGTGGATGGCAAGGCGGTGTTGTCGGCTACGGCGTAAAACCAAAAAACGGACTTGCCCCGCAAGTCACGACCATCGCGGAAGTATACAAACAGGCGGGCTATAAAACAGCCCTTATTGGAAAATGGCATTTAGGAGATACAGCTGAACACTCACCTACAGCTCAGGGTTTTGAGAATACGTTTTACATCGACAAAAGCAATAACCAAACGAAAAAACTCTGGCGAGGTGATAAGCTGGTTGCAGATCCTTTCGACAATAGACGGTTGAGCGAACAGTTCACGGCCGAGGCAATCAAATTCATCGAAGCTAATCAAAAAGACCGTTTTTTCTTATATTTGCCCCTTAGCGCTCCCCATTTCCCGGCTCAGGCTCACCCGGATTGGAAAGGCCGATCGAAACTCGGTGCCTATGGGGATGTCGTGGAGGAATTGGACAGTCGCATCGGCGAAATCCTTAATACTCTCAATAAACACAATTTAGATGATAATACCATTGTCGTGTTCCTGTCAGACAACGGCGTTGAACCCGGTCAGAAACAATGGGCAAGGTCAACACCATATCGCGGCCTCAAATGGAGCACGATGGAAGGCGGTAACCGAGTACCATGTATCATCCGCTGGCCCGGGAAAATACCGGTTAATCAGGTTCGTGATGAGTTGATTGCAGCGATCGACCTGTTTCCCACGTTGACAGATGCATGTCAGCTTCAAACTCAGGAGCAACAACTCGAAACGCCTGATTTGGACGGAATGAGCATACTATCAACCCTTTTAAACCGAACTGCCCGAACTCACCCCAGATCAAGTCTTTTATACTGGCACGGCTGGGGAACACCTCAGGCAATTCGCGTAGGCGAATGGAAGCTATATTTTGATCATCTTAAAGAACTGCCTGAATCAAAGACCGGTCCGGTACTAATCAACCTAATCAATGATCCGGGAGAAGAGACTAATCTCAGCAAAAAGCACCCCAAAAGAGTCTTGGATTTAATGAACGAAGCGCGGCGACAACTTACAGGTATTCAGGCAGACACCATTCCTCTCGGGGGGCCACCAAATTCAGACGCCCGCATTCCTGCCAAACCAAAATGGCTAAAATGAGGAAGACGCTAGACTTCATCAAACCGCTGCTTTCAGCGTAAGGCGCATGTGGTTCTGTCTATAAGCACCGACAGCTCGCTTAAGTCTGACTTATCTGGTTACTTCGCATCTGGTTATACAAAGCAACTTCGAATTTCATTCGGGCCTTCACAGGCTCCGATTTCTTTAGACTCTTTCCAGAGTACCGCTATAGCCAGCAAAGCTATCGGTCTCAACCCCCAGACGCTGAAGCACCGTCACAAACAATTTGGCTAATGGCAGTTCCTCTACTTCGATTTTACCTCTCCACCCGGCATCCGTATCAATACCGGCTCCGGCCTGGTTATCATCATTACCGGAACCAAATTTGAGGTAGCGTCCATTATCAAATCCCATATTTTTACCGCCTGCGGAAATGATCGGGTAGTTGCGCGATAAATGGAAGCTGCTGGATGCTGACCCGTGCATTGCAAAAGTGTTATCAAGCATGTTACCCTCGCCGTTAGGTTCAGCAGTATCTTTCAGCTTTTGGACAAACCTGCCAAACTCCATTGCCTGATAGCGGTTATAGGTTCCCAGATTCTTCCAACCTTCGGGGCGTTTTACAGCGTGAGTCAAACCATGCGCCCCGCCCAGACCAACGGCCTTGGAAAGTAAGTCGTGTGGTCCTTCACCATTTTCACGGCCAAGCTGGAATGTGGCCGCGCGGGTGGAATCACTGAGAAATGCCAGATAAATCAACTCGTACATCGTCTGGAAGTACATACTCGCCTCCTTCGGATCTGCATCCAGTTTTAGATTACTGGTATCGACAGTTGGCACAGGCGTATCGATCCAGCGCTGAGCTTTAGCTAATTTAACTTCAGTGTCACGCACCGCATCCAAGTACTGCTGCAAAGTCTGCTGATCTTTAGACGACAGCTTCCGTCCTAACGAACGCGTATGTTCAACCAACAGGTCTAGCGAACTTTTACTACGCGCCAGTCGTGCGGCTGCTTTTTTGCCGCTGGTAATAAAAAGCATATCAAAGATCTGCTTAGGTCTATTCATTGCAGGGATCGCACGACCTTCGGCATTAAATGACTGGGTTTGAGCACCCCGGGGACCACCAATACCGCCATTGGTCGACATAACAAGCGAAGCATGTCGTGTCTTATCACCGATATGATTGGCGTAAACCTGATCCAGCGAAATCGAATTTTGGTACGCACCGTGTCCACCGGTTGCGGCACCTGTCAGATACTGATCCGCATTAGAATGACCGTGTACCTGTCGTACAGCCGGGTGTGACAGGCCGGAGTAAATAGTAATTTCACTTCGCAGCGGCTGAAGAACATCAAGTACTTTCGTCAATTCAAAGTTATGTTCTCCGCCACGAGGGAACCAACTCCAATCTTTCCAGGCCGGATCATTCCGTAGTGGCAAACCAACACCATCCGGGTGATAGACACTTAAGAAGCGACGTGGAGTATCTTCCGGGGTCTTGTCGGCGGCGGCAAACGTTTCCAACCAAGGCAGTGAAAGAGCAATACCAGTACCCTGCAAGAACTGTCTACGAGAAGGTGAGCTTGTTTTATTAGACATACCTATTTCCCCATGTGATTATTTGGAGTTAAAGATTTCGCTTTGGGCGATGACGTAAATCAACTCACCCAAACGGTCTCCCTGTTTACGGAATTGTACAACAATTTTATCTATATCGGCATTATCACTAAATGATAATGATCGGCCGATAGCATATGTGGTCATTTTTTCAGCGATGGCGCGGGAAAACTGATCCTGTCTTTCGAGTAACAAATACTGTTTTAAGCCGGTGATGCCATCCAATTGCTGCTTATTAAACAACTCGGCACTGGCATCAACCGGACCACTCTTTAGTTGTGTTCGAAAAGAGCCAAGCGCATCGTAGTTTTCAAAAGCGATACCCCATGGATCAATCTTCGCATGACAGGACTTACATGCCGGTTTATTTCGATGATCTTCAATTCGCTCCTTCAATGTCATTTGCAGAATACGCGGATCAGTAAGATCTACTTCCGGCACATTCGGTGGTGGTGGCGGAGGGGGATCCTGTAAAATTCGTTCAAGCATCCAGATTCCACGTTTCAAAGGATGTGAATCGGTCCCATCGGAATTCATTGCCAGCATTCCTGCATGCGTCAGAACACCTCCCCGGTTCGCTCCCTGTTCAACCGGTACGCGTCTAAAGTGCGGACCATAGACATTTGCGAGACGATAATGTCCGGCGAGACGTTCATTAATCACAACATAATCAGAGTGCAGGAAATTCATCACACTCTCATTACCTGAAAGAACCTCCCTAAAGAAAGCAATAGGTTCTTCGTACATTGCATCTTTAAGTGCTGCGTCTTGAATGTGAGTGACACTATCGAGCCCCTCCAGTCCAAGCCACTGCGCGACAAATTGCTCGGCAAAACGATTTGCTCTTGGGTCACTGAGCATACGTGCGATCTGAGATTTCAAAACTTCCGGTTTTCGCAGGTCCCCCTGATAAGCGGTTGCAAGGAGTTCCACATCCGGAATGCTAGACCATAAAAAGAATGATAGACGCGTGGCGAGCTCCATTTCACTAATCCGCCGAGGTCTCTGACCTCCGTCGTCATTATTGGTTTGAGTGAGATACAGAAAATCGGGTGAGGCAATCACTGTTGCCAGGACTTCCTGCATCGCTTCTTCAAATGTTTGAAAATCTGACCGAAACTCTCTAAATAATGCCACAAATTGAGAGACTTCCTGATCCGCTACGGTTCTACGCCAGGCTCTGCCCATAAACACTTTCAATACTTCAGCGGCGTAGACGTCCTCATTAGCACGGTTCGGGCTATCAAAAAAAATATTCCTGTGGGACTTCGGAGGCCATTGAGCGTAAAACGGGGCACTGATTTCAATATGATCAATCAACACTGCGAGCGGTTCAGACCCGCGATTACCGTTTGAAATATTTCTAATATGCAGAAATTCATCGCGTCGTGGAAATGTGGTTTCCAATTTGCGAAACGGGTTGCGTTGGATATCGCCAAGGGGAATAAAGAAGTCAATGTATTCAGGATCCTCAGCCGAAGCAGTGACTGGTAAATCGCGCTGACTGATCTCTTGTGAAAAATTGGCGTTATTACTGGTATGAGCACTAAAGATCAACCGCAGATTGGCAAAGTGTTGAGGATTCATATTGGAACGGGCGGCCCGAAGACGAACGCGCATGATGCCATCATCCGGCAGAAACCTATCCAGATTGAATTTCAGTTCTTTGCCAGCTCCGAGCGAAAGTACAACAGGGGAGTCGTCCGGAGCGATGCCGACCATGGCATTCGCGTCCGGCTTAAGATTGCCTCCGTTGTAATGAATCGCCTGACCCGTTTTTTCATTCAGGAAATGATTGTTATTTCGAGCTTGCTTATAGTTGTCCTGATTTTTATTGAAGAGCTTTGCATTGGCTGCGGACGTCAGCCGATTCATCTCCCCTTCTAAAGCGAACCGATAAACAACCGGCTGTGGCTGCTCGCCATGTACCGTGGTTCGACGTAGTGCTTTGAGACCTATTTCACGACTGGTCTCAAACTGCATGGCCGACATCTGCAGCATTTCGGAGCGATTCTTGAACCCGTCCTCGGATGCAGACTCGGGCGGAAGTCGTTCGACCATATCAAACGGAAAACCGAGAAGATCCTGTAGTGCATAGTTATATTCATAGCGGGTCATCCGTCGGAACGATGAGTAGTCCTGACTATTCTTGCGAACACGATAGGCTTTTTCCAATTCGGCTCCCACCCAATCGACTAACAGCCCGCGATCCGTATCGGCTAATTCAAACTCAGTTTCATCGGCCGGAGGCATTTCAGAATTTCCGAGTGCGTTATAAACTTCTTTCCATTGATTCACGTGTTTGCCTGTTAACAGATTTGGATCCAACTGATCAACTCGCAGGCGACCTTCAGTACGGTCAGGTCCGTGACAGGCCAGACAACTCTTTTGGAGTAGTGGGTAAAGCGTCTTCTTATATTCCGTTAAGTTCGCTTTCGGAGTCTTCTTTGTGTCAATCGCATTAGAAGTGTCCGTTTTTAGAAACCTAGATTCCTGACGCCCTAACTCTCTTGCTTGCTCAAGTGACAATGTATTCGCAGAATTATCCTGAGCCATCACGGGCAGCAATGAGAGGATACTCAGCAGTAAAGTGTACCGAATGCGAATCATATGGTTAAAGTTTGCTACAGCGTAAAACCAGTGTTTTGAAATAGTTGTTTACTCTGTTCAGTATTATACCAGCAGCGACTGTTTGACCCTATGCAGGATTAAAAAAGCCTGTCGAGTTACAAGTTTCCTGGCAATTAGACCATTAACATGAATCGGGAGTCTCGTTAAACTAGTCACTGTTAGCCCTTTACTTAATTCACGTTGAGGAGTAGGGATTGACGCGAGGTCGAAGCCGATGCAACGGTTTCGACCTCTTTTTTTGCCGCAAAATAGTTATGCTGCACTCTCTTCTGTGAGCAATCTGTCGCCAAAGGGTCCATCCTGCATAAGATTCAGACTTCTGCTAAGACGCTCCCTGTCAGCCGGTCTGGGTAGCTGTTGTAGTGCCGCAAAGACGCGTTCAATCTGTTGTTGAGAAATCGTATTCAGCAGAGGATGCCCCAAACCCATGATATACTTTGCCCGCTGCAGGTCCGCAAATTTGGCGGGATCATCCTGCATAGATTGAAACAGCGAAGTGACTGCCAACTGTGCCTGCTGAACTTCCTGCCAGTCATTACGCTGAGCTGCCTCGAGAATATGCAGATACTGAAATACTGCAAATGACATCGGTCCGGATGTCACACCACACCGTACCGGATCATCCTGTAAGGCATTGGCCAAAAACGGATCCCACCCCTGAACAATCTTTAAGTCTTGCAGGCGTTGATCAGTCAAAAACTTTTTTGTGCTACTTTGATAATCGGCCTCGGTAACTTTTACTGCCACCAAATGTTGGCCAAATACCTGCTGAAGATCAGCGACCGCATCTGTCCCTAATGGGACTCCGCTTACATCAGGGATGGAGTACACGCCTAATGCTAAATCTGCCTCAACAACAGCCTGACAGGCAGATTGCATATCGCGGCTGACTTCCTGGCAGGTGGCGTCAGCATCTAAATTGGTTCCCGGTCGCACAAAGGCGATATCAAATCCGGCCTGAACTAAGGTTTCAACATGTTGTTGATGCCAATCGGGGCCGTCTTCGGGACGTAAGAGGGCAATTTTAATCGTATTTCCCAATTCAACTTCTTTTGTGGACAAGAACCACTGATCAAGTTCTTCAGGGGTCCGAACATGCCCCTGACCGGTGGAAGCACCAATTAACACAGCAGACACATTCTGCTCGGCCAGTTTTTTCAAAAACAGGTTGTTTCGTTGTACATCAAGAAACCGTCGCGGGAGTTCTCCGGACGTTGCATCAAAACAGGCGACTGTCGCAAGTGGGTAGTTATCAAACGTTATCTTTGGCATAAACTCATCCTTTTCCGCCAACAGAGGCTGTAATTCTCTGCAAAGTAAATCGGCTTCCACCATAAACCTCCGTCAGCCTAGCAAACCTTGCCCATAATTACCTGTCTTTTCTAATAATTATGCTTTCCCTTTTTAATCCTGGTATTGATGAAAATATTTCGGTCGGCGGTTTTATCAGGTTTGATCAAGCCGACCGGTGTTTATTACGGAGCATGGATGAGTTAGCTTCCCGGTCACCAATGCCATACAATCAGGGAAACTGTTTTCCAAATTTAACCAGATACTATAGAAAGACGATTAACATCTGCAGGACGTTCCAATCATGAATCTTCATGAATCCAAAATCGTACGCTTTAATTGCAAAACTTTTCCACCATCACAATTTGAACGGCAGAAATATGCCGAATATGGTCTGAAACCTCTGGAAGTGGAATGTGATACGATTGCAGAGGCGATGCCATTGGTTAAAGATGCCGCTGCCATTATTGTTGTTGCCCAACCTGTCCCGGAACTGCTTATTAGTAATATGCAACAATGCCGGGTTATTTCCCGACTCGGTGCCGGAACGGACAAAATAGACATCGCGGCTGCCTCACGAGGGGGTATTCTGGTTACGAATGTCCCAAATTTCTGCGTTGAAGAACAGGCGGATCATTCATTTGCATTACTACTTGCCTGTACACGCAAGCTATTTGAACAGCGTCTCCTGTTTCTGGAAGGGAACTATGATAAGGCCAGAGAACTTTGTCGTCCTCTGCGAAGAATGTCTGAACTGAAACTCGGCCTGGTGGGATTTGGCGGTTCTGCTAAAGCCATGGCCCGCCGCGCGGTAGGTTTTGGGATGGAAGTACTGGCTACCAGAAACGATCTTACCAAGCCCGACTCGCTGGCAGAGCAATTGAAAATAAACATGACCACACTCGATGAATTACTGCTTCAGTGTGACATCATCTCGCTACACCTGCCGCTTAACAGCGATACACACCATCTGTTTAACCGTTCACGACTATTGGCCATGAAAGCCGGAGCGATATTAATCAATACAGCGCGCGGTGGCATCGTCGATGAGGATGCTTTAGTGGATATATTGCAGGAAGGTCATTTATCTGCGGCTGGCCTCGATACCTTTCAGGTTATCGATGTTCACTCCAGCAATTGTACCAACCCAACACATGCTCTTTTGAACCTGACGAATGTTGTGCTCACTCCTCATACGGCAGCCTTCTCAAAGGAATCCAGCAGAGACGTTAGTTACGGCGGAATCGAGAATCTGGTAGCTGCGCTCAGCGGAACTAATCCACCTGCAGCGCACATTGTTAACCCCGGCGTGCTGAGTCAATCGGGTTAATAAATGTCGAGCAAAGTTCGCTAAGTGCATTTACCATCACAAATCAATTCACATCAAGCGTAGCTGGCATGAACTTGTTCATCTACCTCAAGGGAAGTTGGATTTGGAATGCGAGCAAATACTTTCAAATGACTTTCCAGTTCCAGCAAAAGCAGAGTCGTGCTTCCTTCATTTGTCTTTTCTATGACAACTGCATTTGAATCTCCGTTGGCGTGCCGCACCTGAATGAATTCAGGGCGTACCAATATCGTTCCATCTTCATCTAGTCCGGAAAGATCCGTAATTTCTCCAGGCAGTGATGGCATCCCGGTATTCTTGTGATGAGTACTGATACTATTAACGGGCCCGAAAATCTTTGCTGCCTGCAATGAATTTGGTTTAAAGTACAATTCCTCCACATTTCCTGATTGAATTACTTTACCCTTTTCCAGAATTGTCATCGACTCTGCAACAGCTAATGCTTCGCGGGGATCATGTGTCACTAATAAAGTGGCGACATCAGCCTCCTTTAAAAGTCGCAGAGTCAGTTTTCTTAAATCAGTTCTCAATCTTGGATCCAGATTTGAGAATGGTTCATCCAGTAACATTACCTGTGGCCTGCAGCACAATGCACGTGCCAGAGCAACCCGTTGCTGTTCACCTCCACTTAATTCGTGTGGCATCGCGTCACCACTGTCGGGCAACTCGATTAAATTCAGGTATTTATCCACGAGTTCCAGTCGTTGTTTACGCTTTAGATGACTTATTCCGTATCCAATATTGGCTGCCACTGTAAGGTGTGGAAAAAGCGCGTATTGTTGAAAAACCAGTCCTACGGGGCGTTTTTCCGGTAACAGATTTGTCTGCTCGTCATAAAGAATACGGCCATTAACTTTAATTTCCCCGGCAAAGGGTATCTCCAATCCGGCAACAAGTCTTAATAATGTCGACTTTCCGCTACCTGACGCCCCTAGTAAACAATGGACACTACCTGAACCAATCTGCAACGAAACCTGGTCTAACGACTGGTAGTCTGCATAAAAGTGACTTACAGCACTAATTTTGAGTCCTTCATTCATATCAATTACCCTGGGTTCGCATTTATGTTTTTTGAGAACACATATTTTGATAAGACAATAATTGGAATAAGCCCCACAACAATAATGGCCAACGCCGATGCTGCTGCTTCATCCAAACGTTCGTCCGAGGCCAACTGATACACACGGACTGATAATGTATCAAAGTTAAACGGACGTAAGACCAGCGTAATTGGCAATTCTTTCATCGCGTCAACAAACACCATCAATGATGCGATAAAGATACTGGAGGACAACAGCGGTAAATGCACTCCGGTCAACGTCTTGACCGGCCCCCGCCCCAATGCAAACGAGGCATCATCAAGTGTTAACGAAATACGCTGATATCCCGAACGAATCATACCATTGGATACCGCAATAAATCGGCAAACGTACCCCAAGGCGAGTCCGATAATCGAACCGGTGAGCCAGAAGCCAATATCCTCTCCAAATAGCGTGAGGCACCAATCAGCAATCTTTTCTTCCACCAGAAACAGTGGGGATAAACAACCAATCGCAATCACTGTCCCGGGAATCGCATATCCGAGACCACTACCGCTGACGATTATACGATTAAATAAATGGGGGCACCTCCTTAAAGAAGAAAACAGTGCAAAAGATAGCATGGTGGCAACAATGGCGACTACCAGAGAAACCTGTATGCTATTACGTCCTAATTCTCCTAACAGTTCGAAGGCTCTTTGATCTCCGTTTTCCAGGGTCATATCAATGAAAATCCAAACCGGCAACAAAAATCCAATCAGGACCGGGGGCCAGACAATAATATAGGCAGCCAACTTTCCGAACACCCCCATTTCGATACGTTGTACTTCTGTTGAGGCACCATTATTTGTGGCAATCCTTTTCTTACGGGTAATTAGCCTCTGCCCAAGGATCATCAAAACAATAAATCCCACAAGGCAGGCGGAGAGTTGCCCGGCGCCCACGAGAGAACCGTGAGACAACCAAGTCCGATAGATACCGGTGGCAAACGTATCAACGGCGCAATAGTCAACAGCGCCGAATTCCGCCAAAGTTTCCATTAGCACTAACATCGCCCCGGCTATGACCGCTGGTCTTATTAGCGGGAAAGTAACTTTGAAAAACGTTTTTACTGCACCGGCACCAAGCAGCCGACTGGATTGAATCATCGAACTATCCAGCCGCAGAAACGCAGTACGACAAGCCAAATACACATAGGGGTAAAGTCCGGCAGACAAGATACAAATCGCGCCGGCCAAACTCCGCACCGTCGGAAACCAATAATCTCCGCGTTCCCATTGGAACATATCACGAAGTATCGTCTGCAAGGGCCCGGAATACTGAAAGAAATCGGTCGTGGCATATGCCAGCAAATAGGAAGGAATGGCAAGCGGCAGAATCAGTGCCCACTGCACCAGGGACCGGCCCGGAAATTCACAATGAGTAACAACCCAGGCGGAAGACAAGCCGATCAGAACAGTGGCCGTCACAACGCCAATCGCAAGTAGGGCGGTATTACGAACATAACGCGGCAGCACTGTTTCTGCGAGATGTCCCCAAACACCTTCCGAATCTTTGAAAACACTTAGTAAAACATCACCAAGTGGTAGAAGCAGCATTGCTACGACGACTGTGTTTAAGAGAATCCATCCCCAGACTTCCGAAGTTTTATAACGTCGCATTTCCGTTATTACCTTTGGAAGTCAGGAATGTAAAATGGTTCTTATCTCCAGCCCACGCGATCCATCATGCGAATCGCTTTGGGGGTGTTTTCACCAATGACTGCCGGATTCAACACATCGGCCTTAAACTTGCCCAGATCCTTTAGGACCTGTACGGTCGGCGTCCCTTTAACAACCGGGTATTCATTATTACCGGCGGCAAAGATATCCTGAGCCTGTTTACTGACAAGGAACTCCAATAATTTTACTGCATTTTCTTTATTGGGGGCGGTGGAAACAACTCCAGCTCCGGAAATATTAACATGTGCACCACGACCATCTTGATTCGGAAATACAGCTCTGACCTTACTAGCAGCCTCACGTTCTTCATCCGTTCCTTTAAGCATACGGGCAAAGTAATACGAATTGGCCACTGCCACATCGCCTTCGCCAGCTGCAACCGCTTTAATCTGATCCCTGTCACCTCCCTGCGGTGCACGAGCCATATTTTCCACAACCGCTTTACACCATTTCTCAGCTGCAGCTTCTCCATGTGTTTCAATAATCGAGCCAACCAGAGATTGGTTATACACATTGGTCGAACTTCGAATCAAAACCTTCCCTTTCAGTTCCGGCTTTGCCAAATCTTCGTACGTTGCAATCTCACCTTCTTTGACACGATCTCTGGAAACAAATATGATTCTGGCTCGCTTTGTCAGACCAAACCATAATCCATCAGGATGACGCAAATTTGCGGGAACTTTTTTCTCCAAGGTCGTGGATTGAACGGACTGAAAAACACCCTGATCAACAGCTTTATGCAGCCGGGCTGCATCGACCGTAATAAACACATCTGCCGGACTTCGTTTGCCTTCCCGCGCCAGTCGCTCAAGCAATGCGTCAGAACTACCTTCAATAATCTGAACCTTAATCCCAGTCTTCTCTTCAAACTGTTGATAAAGTTTATCGTCCGTATCGTAGTGACGGGCCGAGTAGATATTAACAACTTCCTGCGCCGTTAATGTCTGGAACGAAACGAACAACAGCATTATGACTAGTAATTTTTTCATTTTCTTAGCTCCCAAAAATGCTACTAAGCAGAACTACTTAAGCATATCATTTATTTGATCTGAATATTAAAAAGGCGATCCCCGCGTCGGGCAATAATCCTATCTTCGACTAGAATAACTGCATAGAGAACAGGCCCACCGAAGGACCCTCGTTGTCCTTCGGTGGCACCGTTCTCCCATAATTTGGTTTCGCCAAGTAAGCTGTACTGATTACCTTGAGCGATAATTTGAATTGTGCCGTTTTTACATGGCAGAATTAAAGCATTGCCCAGTTTGACGGGCGTAGCCCACATACTGGAAGCAAGTCGTTGAGAATAAACTTCGTTGCCTTTAGATGAATCCACCGCAAATAGCACACCTGCGCGATTGACAAAATAAGCCACCCCATTCATTTCCACTGGTGATCCAAACGAACTTGTCGCCTTTTCACAATGCCAGAGGTAATCGGCAGACCACTGCTGATCGACCAGACTGACTTTAATAACGCCATTGGAGGCAGCTGGATTACCGTCGCCTCCATCACCTCTGCCTGTAGTAGCCCCCATCAGAAATTCGCCGTTTCGCAACGGCATGGGTGTGGGCACTGTATTGCCCGAGATACCGTCGAAATCCCAGAGTTTTTTACCCGTAGCAGGATCCAGTCCTATAATCCGACCACTTCCGCTCAGCAACAACTGCTGAGAATCACCAACCTGCAACAGACGCGGGGTCGACCATGACGTGCTGCCCACACCGGACGATTTCCAGTTATCTTTACCTGACTTTTTGTCAACGCTGAGAATATAAGGTGACTCACTTCTTTCCACCCATACGAAAACTGCGTCCTGCGTCTGCTCGAGTGAGGAGGAAAGTCCGTGATTGGATGCCAATTCACCGAATTCACCTAACAGATCGCGTTGCCAAGAAACTTTACCATCATGTGTGCACGAAACAAGCAAGCCACCTTCAAACAATGCAACAACACCATTCTCATCAACCACCGGTGTCGGTGCCGCTTTACTAACATAGACACTACTCTCGCGAGGCCCCGGATTCTTAAACTCCAGACTCCAGGACTTTTTACCGCTTGTTAAATCGTATGCTGCAACGATACATTTCTCTTTGTTATCACCAATTACTGAAGTGGTATAAATTGCTTTATCCCAAACGACAGGACTGGACTGGCCGTAACCTTCAAGTTCGACTTCCCATTTCGTTTTCAACTCAACGGTTTGTTCAATTTTCAAGGCTTTAGAGTTCGTATTCGTGCCGCCATTCTGAAAACTAAACCAACCAGTTTCAGCGTCTAGTTGCGAACATACCGAGAAAATGACACCGGCCCAAAGAAGCGACAGGCACCAACGGTTTAATAAGAACTTACTGTTTCGTATAAAACACATCATTTTAAGTTTGATTCTTTTGAAAATAGCGGCGCGTCAATTCACTGCAACAATTTTCAATACCTTCGACATAACCTATTTCACTAAAAATGATCTTCATCAACATAATATCTGCAATACATGCGACGTCACTAAGTTCCATACCTTCCAGAGCCCGGATCGCCTCCGATTCCCGATTTAGTTTCAAGAATGAACGCGCCAATGCAAGACGGTAAGGGGCTTTTAATGGTGACAATTCCACGGCTCTGCCAAAGAAAGTAATTGCCTGAAAATAACTACCACGTTTATAGGCTAACGCCCCGCCGGCGAACCAGTAGAAGGATGTGTTAGGAAACCTTAATCGTGCTTTACGTTCTGCTTTTGCGAGCAGGTTATATTCTCTGACATGAACCACAATACGCAAAAAGATATCCAGAGCTTCCTGAGGAAGTGCGTTGATATTATCGCTAACATCCTCAAGAATTCTTATCGCATCATTCCGGTCTCCCGTCTGCAACAGGCAATTGGCATACTTAACGGTTGCCAGCAAGCCAATTTTCCCGTGCTTTCTTGCAGAACTGAAACATTCCCGGGCACTGCGATACTGCTCACATGAATAGAAGCCGTTTGCCAGATTAAACGAAAGTTCAAAGACCGATTCTGTCTTCACAGTACCTGCGGACAAAAGTAGTTTCGCCTCAGTAAAGCGACCCTGGTCAATGAGTTCATTAATATAATCCGTTTGCTTCATAACAAATCCATTTCTTGCATTGCAAGTAATTACGCTCCGGGTATTAACTGGCAGTCGGTCATAACCTTTACCAGCCACCCCTTAATGCGTTCATCGTGTAAATCCGGTTCATTATCCTCATCAAGTCCCAGACCGATGAAATGACCATCGTCATGAACTGCCAGAGATTCGTCGAAGGTATATTCTTCACTTGGCCAAACACCAACCAAATCGGGAGACCCAAGCGCTTTTACAACATCCCAAAGCATTCCCATTGCATCCAAAAAGTTGTAAGAGTAGCCAATTGCATCGCCCATACCAAAGAAAGCGATCTGCTTACCTGAGAGATCTAAGCCTTCCATGCGTGGAATGAACTCATCCCAATCATCCTGCATCTCCCCAATATTCCAGGTAGAAACACCGAGTAATAAAATATCGTAGGGAAGTAAATCTTCGGGTTCGGCCTTGCTAACATCTGCTGAATGGGAGACAAACGCGCCAAGTTGTTCACAAATCTTCTCAGCCGCCATCTCTGTATTACCGGTAGACGAACCGTAGAAAACACCTATTGATTTCATATTGAAAATCCTTATCTAAGTAAAATCATCTCTAAAGAGTTCTCTGAATTATACCTATTTCCCCTGCACGCCGATATTCGCCACGAGAAGGAAAAAACAACCAAGAATCACAAACCATAAAATTACGAGCAGATGAAAGATTAAAAGCATTGGTGCAACCTTAATGATACTGAGTCTCATTACCAATACATTACCCTTTAATTGCTTCTGCGGGAAGGGAGTTAGTCTATAAAAATCAATTTTATTGACGATTTCTTTTTTAAATTTGGCTCGCAGGGGTCAAAGCAGGCAAAATATCCGAATCGGACTGGCGGTTGAATCCAAGCCGCGAGCTTTAAAAGTAACAGCTGGTTGAGAACTACTGCTGTCGCTGAGAAAAAACCTTGGGGGCAGGCGACGCAAAGATCGTAATTACTGTACAGAAAGAAAGGCAACTTCTTCAATAATTGCTTTTAAGCGGTGGCCATCATTTCTGGTGCGCGCGATAACTTTGTCGATTATTATTTCGTCCTGCGGAGTTAATTCACGGGCCACGGCAAAGCGGAATAGGTGAGATACAAAGGCTCGTGAAAAACGCTCACTTTCTGTAGTCAGCGATCTTTTAAATTCCAGTATATTGTCAAATTCATGCGTTCGCATCAGCGTACCGGTCACATCGACCTCTCGTCCATTAGGATATCGCTCTCTCCAGCGTCCGGTAATATCGTAATTCTCCAGTGCAAATCCCAATGGATCTAATTTTGAGTGACAGCCGGCACACGACGGGTTTTCACGATGAGCGGCGAATTTTTCACGAATGGTAAGATCTTTTGGTCCATCTTCTTCATTAAGTGGTGGGATATCGTTCGGCGGAGGTGACGGAGGATCATTAAAGATGACTTCCGTAATCCATACTCCACGAGCAACCGGATGAGTCCGTTTAGGCCCGGAAGTCATACTCAGCATGGCAGCATTGGTGATGATACCGCCATACCTCTGATCCTCAATCGCAACACGTTTGAACTCCTGTGACCGCAACTGATTACGAAGACGATTATCAAATCCGTTCTGAATTTCCTGTCGGTGAACAGCCACGCTCTTTGGTTTGGGAAGAAGATTCAATCTGTCCTGCGTTTCCTGTCTCTGACGCGTCAACTCATTCTTCCGCAGATTCAACTCACGCCGTATCTCTCTTAATTCCGCTGCGATAGCTAAATAATATTGGGATAATACTTTTAACTGTTCTTCATTACGGGCATCACGTTCCACCAGCAATGCCGCTACAACGGCTTCGGGCAATTCAACCTCTGTGGCCTTGAAATAAAAGGCATACCCACCCACTTCGTTGGAGATCTTAAAAAGTATCGTATTCTCACCTGGCGATAATTGCAGACGAAATTTATCCTGATCCGCAGCAACGCCACGCACCATATTGCGTTCTCCGATCAGCACACCATTATGCCATAGTTTAAAGCTATCATCCGAACCAAGAGAGACTTCAATTGATCGGGCCACATCCGTCTTTACTGTTCTAAAGAGATAATGGGCACTATTACCTTCTCTGAGTTGGTGTATTTTTCCATCCACCAACTCGTTGGATAGCTCCCACCGCAATTCACCGTATTGTTTCTCGAGATCCACGGCAGCCTCATCGACAAATGCTGTGTTATGCGCTGCATCCAAACCAGCAGCTCGAAAGGGACCAATTTTTGACCATGGCGACAACTCAAAATCAGTTTTTACCGGCTGATTCTGAGTTTCTTCCCATTTCCGCTGACCATCTTCTAGGTTAACTTTCACCAAGCCACCTGCGACCGGATCTCTGATCGTTTTTTCAACTTCCTGCAATTGCTTATTGAATCCGTCAACAATGACCTGCTCGGCAGCAATCGCCTTATTTCGTTTATCATTCTCCTGATTGATAGCAACTTCATCAACCGGCGGCGGCTCTAGTTTGTCTGTGTACCAACTCGTCAGAAATGGACTGTGATAACTAAAAGTCGGAGCGATGAATTCTCCTAGAGGCCGGTTTTCAACAAAAAGCCCGTCAAACAGGAGTAATGGTTCAAGGACCATCTGCACCGTAGCCGGATACTGACCATCCAGACTAAAGTACCGATTTATACTAGGGTCTGGCGTAACCGCCATCAAAGTTTCCAACTGCATCCACTGCACCGGAAAACTGTCCATAAACCGTTCTATCTTTGGATCCTTTAGCATCCGCGCAATCGTACTTCGCAATACATCCGGGTCACCCAACCGTCCAGCGCTCGCTAATTCAAGTAACTGTGCATCAGGGCAACTGCCCCACAATGTGTAGGAGAGACTGGCGGCCACTTCAAACTGACGTTCGCCGGAGATACCTGATCGACTGCGATAGAAAAAACGAGGTGACGACAGGACGGCTGCAACAACCTTCTTCATAGTTGCAGTCAGCCCTAAGCCGCGTGAAGTATGACTTAAAGCATAATTTGTATAGCGTTCAAGAGTCGGCTGATCGATTGGACGACGAAATGCGCGATACAAAAACACCTCAAGACGCTTGCGGATATCCTCTTCCAATATCTCGCCTTTTTGTTGCTCTGTAAATAATTGATCCCAAATGCCAATATTTTGCTGATTGAAATCAGGGCTTTCCACAATCGACACACTGAGCCGAAAAAATGCATCTAACAACAGCGGTGACATTGTCAGAATATCTACCTGATTATCAAATCCATGACTTGCTCGCGAGTCTTTCGGGAACGATTTGACTCCCCGCATTCCGTCAAGCGGACGTAATGTAAGTGATTCCACCCGTACTCGTTCAGGCATCATCCCGACATCCGATGTAAGATACGGGTCGTGGCGTGTCATTAGCTTTTCAGGCAACGTAAAAACATCATTCTTTAGATCAAACAGATCTTTAATGGTGTTGTTATATTGAAACCGATTCAGGCGAGCCACTCCGTCTGCCATCACGACATTTTCGAATTCGATCTGCCGCAGCACCTCGCCCAAACTTTGAAGTAACTGACTTCGGGTATCCTCATCCAGGACGGCCACGCCTTCGGGTGGCATTGTTTTGTCAGAAACAGCATTCATCACCCGTACAATCATGCCCGGATCATTTCGCAGATGACGAGCGTTACGTAAGGATTTGAGGTTGACGTCTGCATTTACCTCCAAGCCACCGTGACAGTCGACACAGTTCTGGGCCAATATTGACAATGCGTCCTTAACCGGATTAGCATTAGCAACGGCAGTTATATTCATAACTACAGCAATAATGACAGCGAGGTACGTTCGCGTGCAAAGCACCACAATAGATTCCTTTTTGAAAGATGCGGAGGCACCTTTATTTGTCAAATGCGTTTGATTCAGACCCACAACTCAGAGATTCCACCCTGACTATCGGCAAAGTTATCAAGCTCTAAACCCATCATCTGAGCGAAACTCAGCCATAGATTGGAATTCAACGTACCACTCTTTACCTTCAAAAATCGCCCTTGTTTCATTTGCTTTTGGGCGTGACCAGCTACGACCATCGGAAGATCATAGAACTGATGTGTTGAACCATCACCAAGACCGGCACCATACGCCACGATGGAATTATCCAACATGGAGGAGCCATCGGCTTCTTTAATTTCTTTCATCCGTTTTATGACATACGCATATTGCTGCATGTGGAACAAGTCAATTTTCATAACGCCTTTGTAGCCTTCACCCTTTTGATTATGCGTCATATTGTGGTGTTGTACCGGATTATCAAAGACACCTTCGTACATCAATGTTGCATCCCACCGTTCCGGTCCAATCATAAAGGTTGAAACATTGGTAATCCCCATCTGAAAGGCCAGCAGCACCAGATCTGCCTGCAACCGTATATACTCACCTCGTGGCAAAATTTCAGTTTTTGGAATTTCTATGTCGACGTCCGCCAGTAATTGCTTCATTTTTTCGATTCGCAACTCAATATCCCGAACCATCGTCATGAATTCATCAAGTTTACGACGATCACTTACCGCGAGTTTTCTGGACAAGGAACGGGCATCTGCCAAAACCAAATCAGTGACATTATCAATATGTTCCTGATATCCATTTCTGAGAAATAAACGATCATACAACTTCTGAGGTTCCCGAATGGATGGAGCTACTCGACCAGGACCATACCAGGAAATATTATCAAATTCGATCGGTTCCTTGGGAGCTCTAAATCCGTTGCAGCTGACTTCCAAGGTGTTGTAAATCGTATTATGGCCAACAGCATCACCAATCACCTGATCCAAGGAACGGCCATTAGGATGGCGAATACCCTGTTGTTCAGCCTGAACCGGGGACAGACTGGTTAGGTAACAGGATGCGCCCTGAGCGTGAACATCCTGACCATTTTTATAGGTTCGTTCCAGCCCGGTGATCATTGTGACATCTTCAGCATGCTCTTTTAACGGTTGCATCGTTGGCGTAAAGTCTAAAGCATAAGCACCCGGATTATTATCAATTCGTTTTTCCTTTTTGGTTTTGTCCGCATTGAACCCACCAACAAACCCGGGAGATTCTGCTTCCGCTTCTCCAGGAAAAAATCCACGACGCACGATCCCATTGGGGATGTACATAAACATCAGTTTTTTACTCGGGGTCACATCATCAAAAGTTCGGGACGTAGCGTGAGCCATTGAGGGTAGAAATGGCAACAACAGAGTCGCACCCTGTGCCTTTAGAAAATGACGTCGATTACCTTCCATCACCAGAGTTTCCCCGTTGATAAGTTGCTGAAGAATTTTCAATAAGATTAATTTTAAACGGATTACCGCAATGCGTCAAAATCAGTTCATTCATCTAATAAACAATATTTACCAGACTGCTCGATTTTGATTAAAAAAATCAAATATTTGACTTCGGCCAGGGATAATTCGTCTAAAACCGAATAACTCCCGCCCGTCATTATTGGAAATTATTACTCACAAATCTCCCACCACCAAGCTTTAATACCGATTTTTACATTGATGGGGGCTCACAGGGCATCCACAGCCCGGCGTAGAAAAGGATTTTCCTCTGGTTGAAGTAAATATCCCATGCACGGTGGGATTGGAGCATCCGGGTTATTAGGGAATAAATTCCATCGTTTATGGAACTCACGGACGACCTGCGTATTGAAGATCGAAGGAGAAATAAACCCACCCCCTCCTTCGCGTAACAAATTGAAGTGAATATGGCTCTTCTGCGCCAACAGCTTATTGTTCGGTATATACATACGTGCAATAACCTGACCTTTAATTACTTTTTGACCTGGTTTCACATAAATGAACTGTTCATACAATGCTACATTCTGAGGCCGCACAAAAGGCTCAATACTATAGTGAAATGTAATATCTGTAGTTCCATCTTTCGCAAATGTCAGCCCAATACCATAGCGTTTATTTGCAACCACTTTTTCTAGTGCCGGTTCAAACATTGACCTTAGTTCATAGGAATAATCAACTCTGGTAACCACGCCATCAGCAACTGCATAAATAGGCGGGTAATCTTTTGCTGCGAACTCGTTAATATTTTCTGGGATCTTGAAGTAAATATGTCCACCAGTATGCGGTCGCTCTGCCCTCCTCCCCATATACGGATGTCCCCGCCGAACGTCACTAAGATCCACTAGGAATCGTGATGGCGGAGATTTTTTGAACATCTGAATCGATGGCAGGTCTTTCAGTAATTCCTGTCGCTGGTTTGGATCTATTGATCGCGATCTGTTATCTGTATTCGGCATGTCAGCAGGGCAGGCGACAACTGGCACCAACGCCGAAGTTAAAAAGAAACAAGCCAACGGCCGGATAAACCAGCATCTTTGACAATTTTTTCTATTATCCAACATGCTTTCATTCCTAAAAATTACTTACTTCTAAAAGCTGCAAGCTTCATGCAACCAGCAAATAATCTAACATTTTGGGTGTTGTATTACACGCTGCAGCAAATCCAAGTTGCAGCAGCAACTATCGGCTTGGTAATATTAGGTATAGACAGTCAACAAATTCTGGCGATAAAGCACTTAGATAGTGTTCCTATACATAGGAGGTTGTTCGATGCTTACAATTTTTAATTCTGAGGGATCCGGTGCACGAAACTGTGACGGTGTTTCGCGTCGTAATTTCCTAAAAGTGGGAGCCCTTGGCGGCGTCCTTTCACTGGCTGATTTAGTCCGTGCCGATGCTCAAAATGGCAACTCGAACAATCCCAAGTCCGTGATCATGATTTATCTCGTTGGTGGTCCGCCACATCAGGATATGTTCGATCTAAAACCTGATGCACCGGCAGAAATTGCGGGGCCATGGAAACCAATCCATTCCAATGTACCGGGTGCTGAGGTTTGCGAATTACTGCCAATGATGTCGACGCGGATGGACAAGTTCACCGTTATCCGGTCACTCAACGATGCTCAGGCGGGGCACGATGCAATCCAGTGTTACACCGGACGGACCCATGCCGCCCCCGTACCTGCGGGTGGATGGCCGCAGTTCGGATCCATTGTTAATAAGATTCAGGGGCAGGCTAATCCGAGCACACCTGGGTTTGTCAGTCTGTGCTATACCTGCACACATGGCCCGTACAACGAACCGGGCCCTGGTTTTCTGGGAGCTCCATTCACCGGCTTTCGTCCCCTAGGTGACACGCGCCGTGATATGACTCTTAAAGGTATCACCACAGATCGCCTTGGAAACCGTGAACAACTACTCTCGAGTCTTGATAGCTTCCGCCGCGAAGCAGATTCCAGCAGACAAATGGAGGGCCTCGACACATTCACTCAGCAGGCAATGGGGATTTTAACCAGTTCCAAACTGGCAGAGGCTCTGGATCTATCTAATGAATCCATTGAGACACGTGAACGCTACGGAGAGGGAGATCCAAATATCAGGATCGATGCCAATGGTGCGCCGCGTGTACCCCAAAGTTTTTTAGCGGCCCGTCGTTTGATTGAAGCTGGTGCTCGTGTGGTGACTGTAAACTACAGCAAGTGGGACTGGCACGGCGGTATGAATACAGAGGGACGGGTCGATAACAGAATTTTCACCCGGGAAAAGGAGGATTTCCCGATCTTTGATAAGGCAATCACGGCTTTAATTGATGATCTTCATGCACGTGGCCTGGACAAGGACACCGCCGTTCTTGTCTGGGGTGAATTCGGGCGAACGCCAAAAATCAGCTCTAGTGTGGGTCGTGACCACTGGCCTCGTGTTGCCTGTGCATTAATGGCCGGTGGTGGCATGCGTCATGGACAGGTGATTGGAGCCACTGACAATCAGGCCGCTGAACCCGCAGACCGTCCGGTTGCTTTCCAGGAAGTTTTTGCAACGCTCTACCAACACCTTGGTGTCGATCCCCGCACTGCTACGATAGACGATCTTCATGGGCGGCCTCAGTATCTGGTGGACCAGGGAAGATTACCTATCGCTGAGTTAATCTAGAACACATTCTAAAGCGTCACGTTCCCGGCCAAATTATTTTTACTGAACCGAGGGAAAACGGGAATCAATCAATCCCGCTGACAACGGATAAAATCGAATTCCGTAACTTACGAATTGCGCGGTGGTAATTCAAGAGAGTCCGATGAAAACTCATTCGGTGCTTGCTGCGGACGATCAAATCGATCATGCAGTTTCAACAATTGGTCTTCATTCAAAAACTGCAACGCCCATTTATCAAAGTCTTCACTTACTTCGTAATACTGGGAACAGGCATGATCATCAGCCTCTTTCTCAAGTTTATTGCTACTCTTAAGTTTCTGTCTTAGCGACCATTTGAAGTACTTTCTCACATAAAACCACATCATGCCGCCTATCAAACCAAAGAAGCCCGCAAAAGCTAAACAAACAGGCGACCATTGCCAATACGTTTCCAGTTCATGAGGCAAGAGAAATATGCCCACACCGCCCAACAACAACGTACCGAATAATAAACCATTCATCCAGGGAACCACCTCTCCGGGAAGAAACATGCGAAAACCACATTTACGACACAAATATCTTGGTGTACCATCCCTCTCGCTTTCGAGATAAAATTGCGAATGTACATAACACTTAGCACACCAATATGCATGACGATTTGAAATACAATGATTAATCTCCGGCAATTCTCTCATGCATAGGCCTTTCTTCGTAACTATTACTAGTGTGGCGAGAAGATTAACTTAACAAACCGTAAATTCCTTTCACACAAAAATCCAGAATTACTTCGATGACACGTATACTTCGTATTGCCGCTGCCCAAAGCGGACCGGTACCGAAAAATGAAACTCGAGAAGAGACACTAAGTCGCCTGATTAGGATGTTGCGTAAAGCTGCTGACCAAAAAGCGGAACTTATTGTTTTTACAGAATGCGCTTTAACACCTTTTTTTCCTCACTGGTGGATTGAAGATGAAGCTGAACTCGACGCTTATTACGATAGCGTCGTACCAGGTGTTTCAACGCAGGCCTTATTTGAGGAAGCCCGGAAACTGGGGATTGGTGTTCATCTTGGCTATGCCGAACTGTGCCAAAACACTGATCAAAAGCGACGGTTTAACAGCAGTGTTCTTGTCAACCAAGAGGGCGAGACGGTGGGACGATTTCGCAAGGTTCATCTACCCGGACACGCAGAACATCGTCCAGATAACCCGTTTCAAAATCTGGAAAAAAGATATTTCGAAGTCGGCGATCTTGGATTTCCAACATGGAATGCGTTTGGCGGGGTGGTTGGCATGTGTATTTGTAACGACCGCCGCTGGTCAGAAACCTACCGAGTACTAGCTCTAGGGGGAGCCGAATTAATTTTGCTTGGTTACAATACGCCTGACCATATACCTGAGCACCCCGAGCTTGACCGGCTTGTTGATTTTCAACATCAATTATGCATGCAAGCGGGAGCTTATCAAAATGGCTGTTGGGTTGTGGCCGTTGGTAAGGCTGGCTTGGAAGAAGGCGTCAGTCAAATTGGTCTCACTTCGATTATCGCTCCATCCGGTGAGATTGTAGCTCAGTCAAAGACCAGAGGTGACGAACTGGTGATACACGACTGCGACCTGGACGCCACAACTGTCTATAAAAAAGCAATGTTTAACTTTGAAGCGAACCGCTCTCCCGAACACTACAGAGCGATTACTGAGCAACGCGGCGTCAAGACACCTGAATCAGTTCAATAACCAGACTGAATTCACCAACGCATACATGCCAGCAACGGCTACGATGAAGGTGCGAATGTCCAATCAGGTTTTACTCCTTTACTCTCTACTCCCTTGGATGAATATTTAATTCGGATCCACTGCCCTTCAATTGGCAGGCAAAACTCCATCCATTCCCATGCCTTCGGCAAGGCCGGTGAGACACTTATTCTTTTATCCGGCACGGAATAAGTAATCCCACCAAGTCCTTCGATATATAACAGCAGTTTTCCGGCATTAAAGTTTGAGTACTGATCGCCAAACAATGTTAAATCACGTTTATACGCTTCCGGTGCAAGCGGTATTTGCCACGGTTCACTCCAATTGTAATTCTCGATGTGATCGAGTGTCAGTTCAACTGCTTCTTTCTTCAATCCCTGCGTAAACATTCCATCCAATGTGAAGTAGGCCGTATCAGGCGTATAGCCAAATGAATGATCAACCGGTGTTTTAAACTTCCGCATTGCCTGTCTGGACATGGCAAGCGGAAAGAACTCGCCATAAAATCCACTTTCTTTATTGAAAGCCCAGGTGCGAACCATTCTCTCAGCATACTCTTTCGGAAAATACTTCGAACGCATGGCCCAAAACGAATTGGTCACCATCATGCCGTCGCGAGGCCCGGCAAAATAATCTGGAATTCCGTTGGCTTGCCAGCGATCATCAAACATCTGCCGGATATGATCCGGTTCCCGCCGAACCAATTTCTGCCAGTGCTCAACATCTTTATCATTGCCTGTAAGTGCAGCGATTTTTTCGAGGATCTCTGCAACTTCAAAGCTATTCATTGCGAAGGTAGTCAAACGTTCCCAAAACAGTTCTCTAAAATGGCCCTGATAGCATTCTTTTAAGAAGGCACTATCGCCGGTGTGTTGATAGATCTGCCAGGCACCCTTCACATGTTCTGAGGCTTCACCTCCATAGGCCCCGCTGTGCCACGAGACACCTTTATTATCCGACAACATCCTGACACCATTGTCTAACTCGCGATATCGTCTGTTCTCGGTCAGATGTTTCCATGTCAACACGTTACCATAAGCATATTTTTCTTTATCCTGCGTCCAGGCCCCTACCTTGATCTGAAACATTGAGTCATACCGGTGAATCCCAAGAAAGTTATTCACAGCCGTCTGAGTATGTGGTTCCTGCTCCCAACCTTTTCCAACATCGATATAGTACATCAGATAGAGTGACCAGAGGTAGTAATACACATCTACAAATCGTCGATCCGGACAACGGAACCAGGGGATCTGTTCATTAAGAAGCCGGTTCATTTCATCGGTTTTTTGTCTTCCCAACCGCATATGATTTTTTACGGTATCGCATACTCTACTAACTGCCGAATCATGATCATCATCCATTGCCCACCCTACAGCCGTACCGTTTTTATCGCAGCCGACAGTCAGGCTGTAGTGCTGAACCCCTCGTTGATCAACTGAGGTTGAGATTGATTCTGTAAAATTTCGTGACGCTGACAACACCGTTGTCATGCCGGAATAAACTGAGGGACCGACGCGTTTCCCGGCGTCGGGATCCGGTCGGGACTTCACATCCCCGCCTTCAAGAATAGCGATTACATTACTCTGGGGAATCACACGCAGCGTTGCGGTGGAAGAAACACTGTTGCGATGATAGAAACTGTGACCATCAAACTTAAGTGTGACCGGACGCGAGGAAGTGATAACCGACACGGCTGCATCGCTGGCAGCGATAAATTTCTCTTCCCGTATAGTGACACCATCAAGCTCATAAACACAGATCATTTTATCCGGTCGCCAAAGCATACTGGTAGGCTTTGGATGACTGAATATTTGACCATCGATTATGACGCTGCCGTAGAGTACGCGTGTATCTTTATAGAATTCCCAACCGCTAAAATCGTTGCCGACGCCAGTATGTTCTGTCCCCTGAATCTCGCTCTCGAGCCTACCCACTCCGCGACTACGAAGGTCGTGATGTACCGGATGAGTTAATCCGATTGTCTCATCTTCGACTGGATCCCAACTGGCATGAAATCCACCCACATAATAGGTTAGATTTCCTGCCAAAAATCCGTGTTTGCGTCCCTGTATTTCATGCTCCAAGCGTTTGCAGTAATCTGCAAACTTAGGCTTTTCGCTACCCCCGACTGTGACACCCATGAGAAGAAGCAGCGTGATTGGTTTTAAGATTTTAGCTGGTAAGAAATTCATCTTTAATCTACTGCTGCCGGTAATGTGGTGCATTCTTCTTGGGTAGCCATTTTTTCAGTTCTTCAATTTGATCAGAGTAGCCGCTATCTCCGGCCAGATTCTTCCACTGATTCGGATCCGAAACCATATCATATAATTCCTCACCTCCATCACGATAGCGAATGTAATAATAGCGGTCTGATCTCACCGCATGATTGACTCCATGCCAGAAGGGCGAATGTGTAATCACGGCGGGATACGGCCAGGGCGAATCTGGAACATGGACGAGTTTCGCGAAACTACGTCCATCCAGACCGTCACGTTCCGGAAGCCCACATAATTCGATAAGCGTTGGGTATAGATCCACCAGACTAACCGGACGTTTACAAATCTCGCCCTGACGCCCTTTCATCGCTTCCGGAATCTTTACCATCAGCGGTGTTCTGGTTGTCTGTTGCCACAGTGCTGATTTAGCCCAGTGATGCTTTTCACCAATGTGATAACCGTGGTCTCCCCACAATACGACGATCGTATTATCTTTATATTCGCTGTTTTCCAGTGCCTCCAGCACCTGACCAATACAGGCATCAGCAAATGACGTCGATGCGAGGTACCCCTGAATGCCTTCCTTCCATTTCCCGGCCTTACGAATGATATCGAATTCGACTCCCGCCATCACTTTCCCTCGAGCAGGAATATCTTCCAGATCAGACTCGAGCAATGGTGGCTCTTCAATATCATCCAGCGGATGCATATCAAAGAATTCCTGCGGAGCGTACCATGGCAAATGAGGGCGATAGATACCGCAGGCTAAAAAGAACGGCTTATCATGTTTCTGACCAAGAAAATTTGCAGCACCAGCAGCAGTTTTCCAATCCTGCGTTTCCTCTTTAGGTAAATCAATCGGTCCCCAGTCAATCAAACGAGCCAGAATTTTATTTTCGAAACGATCCCGAAGTCCGTGGCGATAACGCTGTTCAGCCGGTGGCGTCTGGGTGCCCGAACTTTTAGAGTATTGGCCGTCCCATGATGCCGGATCTGAAAACTTACCAAACGCCTGGTGGAATATTTTTCCACCTGTCCAGGCCTTATAACCATATTTTCGAAAATACTGGGGTAGCGTAACCAGATCATCGAAATCCGGGTGTTCCCTAAACCATGTCTTATTGCCATAGATACCTGTCGTCGAACTTCGCATCCCCGTCATGATTGCTGTCCGCGACGGATGACATAAAGGGGCGGCACAATAAGCGGCATCAAATAAAATTCCACTATTAGCGAGACGATCCAGATTCGGTGTCTTAGCCTGAGCGTGACCACCAAGAACTCCAATCCAATCATTCAGATCGTCGACAGCCAGAAACAATACATTCGGACGGTCTTTTTTTTGTTGTGCAAAACCAGTTACACAACAAAACATGACCAGCAATACTATGCTTAACTTTCGCATTTAACACTCACTCTTTTTTGCTTCCGACAACAAGTATACCTCGGACATTGT
This sequence comes from Planctomycetaceae bacterium, assembly GCA_002709045.1. Taxonomy (GTDB): domain Bacteria; phylum Planctomycetota; class Planctomycetia; order Pirellulales; family Pirellulaceae; genus UBA721. The sequence continues at coordinate 30,719 of PAPJ01000052.1, forward strand.
AACATCCATCAACGCCTCATTTGATATGATGAAGTTTTACCAGTGAACGCCTAATGGAATTTTCCATGGATCCCTCTGCAACTGAATATTTACTCACCGAAGCTGAAAAACAGACATTTAACCGTGACGGCTATCTTGTCATTAAAAATGCTATCGAACCTGCGCTTCATCAGCGTTTAATTGAAGTGATCGACCGTGTTGACACGAGGGAAAGAAAGCCTGAGCATGGCAATCGACTTCTCTCAATCACGGACGTCATTCAGGAAGATGATGCGATGGTAAACTTGATTGACAACCCGCGTGTCTTTCCCAAGTTACTAAGCATTCTGGGCTGGAATATATATCTTTATCATTCACATCTGGATATAACACCTAGTGACAATGTCCACGATCAACCCTGGAGCGTGGCCTGGCATCAGGACAGCATGCGGGTTAACGATGAAATTGAATCGAATCCTCGCCCGCGTTTGTCGGTCAAGATTGGTTATTATTTAACCGATGTCAGTGGACCAAATCACGGCAATACACTTCTACTTCCAGGTTCGCATCTCGACAACAGGCTGGACTGTCCTAGCGATGGAATTTCGAATCCTGACGGTACAATTGCACTCTGTGTAGATCCCGGCGACGCAGTTATCCTTGACCGTCGCGTCTGGCACACACGAAGCCCCAACACATCGGGATTTTCCCGCAAGGTTATTTGGTATGGCTACGCCTACCGTTGGATGCAACCCAAGGATGAAATGACCGTCACACACCTCTATCACAAATTATCACCCGTCCAACGTCAGATACTGGGAGGTGGAACGTCGGCCAATAGTGTCTACGACCCCAAACCGGAAGATACCCCACTCAAATCATGGCTTGAACAATACGCGCCCCAGCTCGCCACCGACTCGCCACATGGCAAGTCAGATGCACGTCCACCTGCGGGTGGTCAGCGAGGAACGAACATCGGACGTATGTAATCCAGTCATTCCAAAGGTAACTCTTATGAAATCCTCAACGTTCTACAGTGCGATTACTTTTTTGGCGTTGGCATCCGCGCTTCATGCACAGCCGATGCCTACCGGTCACTGGCCATTGACCCAAGATGCCAATGATATCACTAACGGAAAGCGACACGGCACGATCGAAGAAGTGCAATTCGACATGCAAAATGGTGCTGCATTCAATGGCCGGACTTCAAGAATTACTATCGACAAACCTGATGCTTTGTTTGACGGTAACTTCAGCATAAGTGTCGACGTTTACACCGATAACGAACTGACAGATGTGATTGGTGATATCCTCTCCTATTTCCATCCGGGGATACGTCAAGGTTTTAATTTTTCAATCATGAACTATGCGGGGATTACGAATGCCCAGTCCAACTGGCGAAACATCCATTTCGGAATAACCGACTGCCATCAAGTACCTGAGTGGGAAGATTGCGGACGGCCCGGCAATAACATGTACATTCGGTCTCTGGCTGTATTCAATGGTTCTCTTTATGCATCCACCTGGGAGCCTCAGCAAAGTGGTCGCGGCCATATTTACCGATATGAAGGTGCTGATATTTGGGCTGATGTTGGATCTCCGGATCCTTCCAACTGCATTTCCACACTTGCTGTCTATAACGGCAACTTATATGCCGGTTCGGAACTTTACAGCGGAGGCGGTTCATCCCTGCCGCTTTCACCTAACGAAAACCATGGTGGTGTCGTGTACCGATACGAAGGCGGTAAGAAATGGACCAGCATGGGTAAAGTGGCAGATGTTCGCAGCGTAAGCGGTCTGGCGGTATATAACGGAAAGCTCTATGCCGGCACCGGCTCGACCGGCGCGTGGCGAGACACACCCAGACATCGTGGCATGTATCGGTTCGACGGTCCTGGTCAGTGGACAGACTGCGGTTGCCCGGGCCAGCGCATTGTGCACCTAGGAGTCCACAATGACAAACTCTATGGTCTAAGTTATGACGATGGCGGATTCTTTGAATATCTGGGAGGCACAGAATGGAAACAACTTGGGCCAATTCCCGAAACAACACAAGCCTATGCGATGATCGTGTATCAGGGAAAAACGCAAGTTGCTACCTGGCCGACAGGGTCAGTTTATGAATTGGGTGGTCCTCAACAATGGATTCATCGAGGTCGTCTTGGTGAAGAAAAAGAAGTCATGGGTCTCTCTGTCTATAACGGCAGTTTTTATGCAGGCACCTTGCCTCTGGCTAATGTTTACCGATATGACGGAAACTCGAAGTGGACAAACACCGGCCAACTGGACACAACACCTGACGTACGTTATCGACGAGCATGGTCAATGGCGGTATATGAAGGAAAGCTATTTTGCGGAGTCCTTCCTTCGGGCCACGTCCACAGCCTAAGTATCGGCCAAAACGTAACCTATGACAAAGCACTTTCAGCCGGTTGGCATAATCTGACGGTGACCCGTGGCAAATCGCATGTGAAACTATACGTTGACGGTAAGCATATTGCGACAAGCAATAATAATTCATCCGTTAATAACGACGTTGGCGATCTGCGCAATGGTAGGCCACTATATGTCGGCTATGGACAACATGATTATTTCAACGGCAGGATGAAAGACTTAAGAATTTACACCGAAGTTCTCACTAACCATCAAATTCGCCGTTTAACTAAGTAACAACAGCCACTGACAATTTCCCGAGAAATCGATGTCCCCAATAAAACGACTTCCGCTACTCTTATTTTTAGTTGCAAGTGCGACATATGGCGGAGAGACCAGAATAACGAACAAATACCAAATCTCAAAACCACCGGCTTATTTAAACCTTTCCACTTTCTACACTAAACATGTAAGCGCCAGCGGCTATCCAGTTATCGGTTCAGACAAAGTAAATGATTACGCCTTGAAAGAGGCTGCCTATCTTATTGACCTGATGCTGGCGCATCGTCCTGAACTGCGACAAATAATGATTTCCACCAAATCACGTTGTGTTGTCATGGCCCATAATGAATATACAACTGACGTCCCGGAACATTCGCATTTCACTCCCAAGGATTACTGGGATGCCAGAGCCAGAGGACTGGGCGGCTCTGAGGAAGACCCGATTTGCTCTGTGGGGGAAGAAAACGTCCTGTCTTTCAAAGGAGATCCCTATCACGCCGAATGCATTCTCATCCATGAATTCGCACACAACATGCACTTACGTGGATTGATTCATCTCGATACCACTTTCGATAAACGACTCCGACAATCTTATGAGGATGCATTGGCCAATGGGCTGTGGAAGACAAAATACGCGTCAGTCAATCATCACGAATACTGGGCTGAAGGAGTCCAATCATGGTTTTCTAATAACCGTCCACCCGACCACGATCATAACTTTGTAGACACACGCGAGGAGTTGATTAAGTATGACCCCGGACTTGCAAAACTTTGTCGGGAGGTCTTTGGTGACACCAAACTTGTATACACTCGCGTGCCAACCCGGCTGCGGGGGCACTTGAAGGGTTACAAGCCCCGTAATTCACCGGAGTTTACCTGGCCTGAACATCTGCAAAAGAAACTCGATGAAATTCGAGAAGAGGCGCGTAATCGCAAATAAATTCCGGGGTATTAAGCCAACAATTCTGAGATAACCTTACCTTCAGGAAGACCTTCTATTGGCCGGCCATCAAGTGTCTGATAGGTTTTGTGGGGATTCATTCCCAGAGCGTGATAGACTGTCGCTGCATAATCCTCAACGGATACCGGGCGTTCAGTAACTTCTGCCGCATGCTGATCTGTGGCTCCCAGTACAACACCGGTTTTAATGCCTCCGCCACCCATGGTAAGGCTGAATGCCTGTGCCCAATGATCCCGTCCCGGACCACGTGAGTCCGTATTCAAACGTGGGGTCCTCCCAAACTCACCGGCAGTAATTACCAGCGTATCGTCGAGCATCCCCCGCTCACTCAAATCTTCCAATAACGCGGCATAGCCCTGATCATAGGGAGGCACTTCCATTTTCAGACGCGGAAACACTTCCGGGTGATGATCCCAGCCATACCGGACGTAACCTTTAACCGTTACAAACCGGACTCCCGATTCAACCAGTCTGCGCGCTAATAACAAACCTTGTCCAACGCGGTTACGACCATAACGGTCACGAACAGAATCCGGCTCCTTAGCGATATCAAATGCCTCTTTTGCCTTATTGGATGCCAGCAGATCAAAGGCCTGTTGATTAAAGGCGTCATGCGTTTTTGCGAACCTCATTTGCCGTTCCACCTTGGCCTGAAACTGGTCGACCTTCCTTAACAAACTCTGGCGATCTGCCAGACGTTCTATGCCGATCGAGTCGTTTGGTGTAAATGCGTCGACTGAAAAACTACTGGAGTTAGGGTCGTTATCGACCAGAAAGGGGTCATATTTACGACCTAATGCGCCGGCCTTGGCCTGTTCACCGAAATTCGTACTCTTCATATGCCCCACCTGAACATAAGAAGGCACATTAGCACGCGGGCTGGATTCTGACTGCCAGGCCATAACCGAACCAAAACTTGGCGGATAAAAATCATTGGTATACTTGCGTCCGCTAAGTAGGTGATGATCACCTTTTCCATGAGAAGCTGAATAGGAATACATGGATCGAATCAGGCTAAACTTATCAATCGAACTGGCCATATTCGGCATTAGCTCACCGAGTTCCACTCCGGGAATCGCTGTTTGTATCGGATTTAGCTCACCACGAATTTCAGCCGGCGCATCCGGCTTTAAATCATACATATCAATATGACTGGGACCACCAAGCATCCACAGCAGAATACAACTTTTGGGTCGGCGAGTTGTATTGGCATTTGCTTCCTGACGCAGCAATCCACCCAATGAAACACCCAGCGGCGTCAAAGCACCAATGGTCAAAAAATTTCGGCGAGTTTTTGGTTGATTATGCATTTCAGAAGATTCAAATCGTAAAAGAGACACTAATTATGATAGTCGACTAATTAGATAACCTCCAATAACAAAATTACCACAGCGTATATCCGCCATCGATCACCAGTCCCGCCCCTGTCATATATCGGGAGGCATCGCTAGCAAGGTATAGAGCCAATGGTCCAAGATCTTCGGGCTGTCCATGCTCACCCATAGGAATTTGCGCCCTGAACGTCGAAACCACATCGGGCTTTTCTCTTGCCCAGCGTTGATTCGGTTCGGTCATAAACCCACCGGGTAAAATCGCATTTACGGTAATCCCATACCGAGCCCAATCCGCAGCCACACTTCGCGTGAACTGCAGGATTGCCCCTTTCGCTGTTTCATAATGACGACCTGTTATATTTCTTCCGGCAACAAGCGAATTGATTGAACCAATATTGATAATCCGACCACCTTGACCAGCACTGATCATCGCTTTACCTATTCGGCTGGTGCAAACAAAAGTGCTCGTCAAATTCAGATCCATTAATTCCCGCCATTTTTCCAGCGGCATATCTTCAGTGGGAATATCTTCCCGACGGCCACCGACATTATTAATCAGGATATCAACAGCGGAATGTTCCTGCAGCACCTGAGCACATGTCGACTCACAAATCTTTGGATCATTCATGTCCGCCTGCATAGTCCAGCACTGTCTTCCGAAATTGCTGACTTCCTGAGCAATCGTTTCCAGGCTATCGGACCGACGTCCGGTCACAATGATATCCGCCCCGGCCTCCGCAATTGCCAGCACCATTTCACGGCCCAACCCTCGACTACCACCGGTGATCATAAGTTTCTTACCATCGAGTCGAAATCTATCAAACACGCTCATTTAGACATCTCTTCCTTAATTTACTTTAAAACGCTGAGGAAATCGTCGGCCATTTCTGCAAGGCCGAAGTCCGGACTCCAGTTCCAATCTCTTCGAGCAGCCTGATCATCAATCTGCCGGGGCCATGAATCAATCAAATCTGCGATCTTTTCGTCGGTTTCAAACACAATCTCTGCAGTCGGAATGCGGGCTTTAATTTCCGCAACGATTGCCTCTGCTGTCGGAGCACAACTAAACAGGTTATAAGACGCGCGCGACATCTTAGCAGCATCGGCATGGGTCAGCAGATCAATTGCTTTTAAGCAGTCTTCTATATATATAAGGGCAGGATTGGATGAATTCCTTACTTTCAAAACATAGCGGCCCTCACGAACCGAAGAAATAAAAACATTCGAGGCGTAAGAACTTGCTGCTCCGGGAGACGGATATGGTGAAATCACAATTGGTAAACGAATACTCCTAAAATCCAGTCCCAGCGTTTCTTTATAGTAATACCCCATTCTCTCAATAGAGGCTTTCGTAAATCCATAAAACCCTCGCGGCCATTGTTCACACTCTTCCGGAACAGGATCAGGCAAAGGACTACCAAACGAAGCAATCGAACTAAGAAACACAACACGATCGACGTTGTACTTTAATGCGGCTTGGAAAATATGGAACGCTCCCTGCATGTTCACTTGCCAAGCGGTCTCACGGTCAGCTTCACTTTGCCCCGAGAGCAGGGAAGCAAAATGGAGTAGGATTGCGGGACGTTCACGTGCCAGCACAGATTCCACTTCATCTCGATTAGTTACATCCAAACGGCAATACGTTGAGTTCTCGCTAACCACGGAGAACGGGGCTTCTGCAACATCCGTCAAAACCACCTCAGCATCCGAGGGGAGCCGATGGGTAAACTGGCAGGCGATATTTCCTGCACCACCAGTAACTAAGTATTTCATCATTACAATTCCGTTTTAAGTTTTCATAGATTCATGAGTTTAACAACTTCACATTCGTCTCTCTTATCCATCCTACCTGAACAGACGTTCAGTCAGAGTTATAATAAGAGCCATGTCAAACGAACTTCTATGGAATCCGAGTACTTCTGCAGCCGACTCTGAAATGGCAAAGTACCTCCGTCACGCGCAGCAGATATTCCCCGAGGCTAACATTTGTGACTACGACTCTCTATACCATTGGTCTATTGAGCATTATGCCGATTTTTGGAGCGACTGGTTAGAATACAGCCACTTTAAATACGAAGGCCAGGCGACACCTGCGATCAAAGGCAACGGTCTGAGAAGCACTGAGTTCTTTCCGGGCATCAGGCTCAACTTTGCCGAAAACCTACTTTGTCTGAACGATGACACCATTGCAATCACAAATGTTTCGGAGTCGCGTCATACAAGCGATATGTCATTTGCCGAATTACGCCAACAAGTTGGCATCATTCAAGCTCATTTAAACGAAAGCGGTATTCAGATCGGAGATCGAGTGGCAGCAGTCATTCCTAATATCTCCGAAGCAGTAGTGGCTGCTCTGGCTAGTTCAGCAAGCGGGGCAATCTGGTCCAGTTGTTCTCCGGACTTCGGGATTCAGGGGGTAGTAGATAGGCTCGGTCAGATAGAACCCAAGATATTAATTACTGTCAATGGATATACGCACAACGGAAAAATAATTGATAGTCGCAGCAAAATCAAAGCTATTGTCGCTGCGATACCTAGCATTGAAACTTTAGTGGTTATCGAACTGGTGGATCTACCATCTCTTGATATACCGCATGTTACCTGGGCCTCCTGGAGCGACTGCCAGCCAACACCCCCGACTTTTAAGCAGCTTCCGTTTAATCATCCGCTTTACATCATGTACAGTTCGGGGACGACTGGAAAACCAAAGTGCATTGTCCATGGGGCCGGCGGAACATTGCTTCAACAGGTAAAGGAGCTCTCCTTACATTGTGATGTTAAGGCTGGGGACAACGTAACATACATCACAACCTGCGGTTGGATGATGTGGAATTGGCTTATTGCAACGTTAGCTTTGGGTTGTAGGATTACCCTGTTTGACGGCTTTCCGGCGCAGCCGACTATTTCACGTTTATGGGACTTAATTGACGAACTTAAGATCACTCATTTTGGAACAAGCCCGCGATTCCTTGCAGCCTGCAGACGCAGGCTAACCCCTCGCAAATCCCATGAACTTAGCAGTCTTCGAGTTATCATGAGCACAGGTTCTCCATTGCTTCCGGAAGATTTTGACTGGGTCTATCAGTCGGTTAAAGCTGATTTGCAATTAAGTTCTATTTCAGGAGGCACAGATATCATTTCCTGCTTCATGCTGGGCAATCCAGTGCTGCCGGTATATCGCGGAGAAATCCAGTGTCTGGGACTGGGCATGGACGTCCAGGCTGTCGATAGCGCGTTTATACCACTGAACAAAGAAAAGGGTGAATTAGTTTGCAAGACTCCCTTTCCAAGTATGCCCGTCAGATTTTGGAATGATGAGGACGACCAAAAATACACCGATGCCTACTTTACCCGGCGTGAAGATCGCTGGTGCCATGGTGACCTGATTGAATTGACCGGAACTCAGGGACGCTGTGGAGGAGTGATTGTCTACGGTCGAAGTGATGCGACGCTGAATCCGGGAGGAATACGCATCGGTACTGCTGAAATTTACCGAGTGGTTGAACAACTGTCGGCAGTTGAAGATAGCCTTGTCATCGGCCAACCATGGCGCAATGATATACGCATAGTACTATATGTAAAATTACGCGCTGGCCGACACTTAACAGACGAGCTACAACAAGAAATCCGCGTTTCACTAGCCGAGCGGGCTTCCGCTCGTCATGTACCGGGATTAATCATCGAAGTGGAAAAAATCCCCTATACTCGAAGCGGTAAAAAGGTCGAATTAGCGGTACGCGACATTGCTATGGGGATTGAACCATCCAACCGTAAAGTCCTTCAGGATCCTTCAGCATTTGACTGCTTCAAAAAGCTATAAAAAAAGGCCTTCGTCCTTTGACGAAGGCCTGTTGTTATATCGCGATTCAGCAACTCTGATAATTATTCTTCTTCGTTATCGCCAGCGTTCGCTTCGGGCTGATTTACCTGTTCATCTTCAGTGTGTTCATGCCCATCTTCTTCTGCGTGATCATGACCATCGCCATGCTCGTGACCTTCGTCTTCTTCAATAATGCCCTTGCCTTTAGTAGCTAAAGCATCTTCTTTAGCATCTGCATCAAGTTCATTAAATGAATCAACGCATCCCGGACAACAAAAACCGACGGTACCGCCATTGTAATCCGTACGGCCACCATCATCGGTTACCTCGTGCCCCATAATTGGGCAATGTGTATTTACCAGATTAACTTCGACAGCGGGGGCAGCGGTTTCTCCACCATCATCAGAACTACAGCCAACCAGTGCTGTTACTACGAATAAAGCAGCAATAAGTGCATGTTTCACGGTATTCTTCCTGTTTTGATTATTCATTTGGGGGGTCGTTTAAGTTTCTACTTAATGTTAACACGTAGCCAGCAAACCGACGTCCCTTTTTTGAACTAAAACGGTTCCCAACTCTGTATTTTCTGCCGAGCCGCTTCAAACTCCTTCAACAATCGTTCTGTGACTGCTGTTTTCTTTTGCTGAAGGTTTCTGCATTCCGCTGCATCTTTCTTAAGATTGAAAAGCAGAGGCGGCTCATGATCCAGACTGGGTTCACGTTTACCAGTCTCCGGTTCCCGAGTACGTTCTCTCGTTTTCAGGTGAATCTTGAAATCACCATTGCGATAAGCCATCGCATCCCGGAAGTAATAAACGTGTTTAGTACGTTCACTAGGTACCCCCTTTAGCCATACGTTCGACATATCGATAGAGTCAATTGCATGCCCTGCGGGTACTTGAATACCTGCAATCGATGCTAATGTCGCGTACACATCGTAATGCGTCATCAAACCCCGCTGGCTTCCACGTTCAATCTGACCGGGCCATGACACAATAAATGGAACGCGAGTCCCACCCTCCCAGGTTGTCGACTTCTGGCCTCTCAGTGGATCTGCAATACCGCTAAATTCCGTAAACATTGACCAGGGTCCGTTATCACTTGTAAAAACAACTATTGTATTCTCTCTCTTACCGGTCTCTTCCAGAGCTTTAATTATCTGGCCCATCGACCAGTCAAGTTCAGCTAAGACATCACCATAAACCCCGTTTTTACTTACACCCTGAAACTGTGGTGATGCAAATACGGGTACATGAGGCATATTGTGAGCCAGATAGACAAAGAAGGGATTCTCATCATTCGCTTTAATAATATCTAACACTTCCTCTGTATATCGCTTTGTAAAGGCGGACTGCGAAACCACAGGGCCCAGATTTTCGCGATTGACATACAAGGGTGTTTTCCATGAGTCTTCCGGAGCACTGCGAAATGATTCATAATTTGGTGCGGGCCCGTCCCAGTCATTGCTACCCCGCGTACCGCACCAGTAGTCGAATCCCTGATCCAGCGGATGCAGCCCTGCAGACATCTCCAGATGCCACTTACCAATCAATGCTGTACGATACCCTGCCTGTTTAAGTAATTCTGGAATCATAACTGCGTCAGCCAGTCTGCCCCAGCGTCCCTTTTCATTGTTCCACGGACGGTTAGGATGACAGCCCGTCATCAATCCACGACGACTAGGTGCACACCATGCAGAGGCATGAAAATCAGTCAGACGCAATCCGTTTACCGCCAAAGCATCGATATGTGGCGTGTGATTGAGTTTACTGCCATAACACCCTAAATCGCCATACCCTAAATCATCTGCCAGAACATAGATAATATTCACATTCTTATCCCGTTGTGATGCATGTGCCAAGCATGGGGACAACATCAGTAAACAGGCAGGTAGTAGACAAATCTGTTTGATCTTCATAACTTTCACTCGAAGGTATATTTTTCGGATGGTTCTTAATTATTCATATTCTACACAACCTGTTTCTCCTATTAGGGGATTACATCCGCTAGAATTAAGACGCTTCTAACAACCGTATCACTGCCCTAATCAGGACAATTTCCCCATGTTACTTCAAGCGTTGATTATTTTCTTATTCACCGTTTCAGCTTCAACCGCTGCCGACTGGCCACAACATCTGGGGCCACTTCGAACCGGACATTCCGTGGAAAAAGACCTTATCAAAGCCTGGCCCACTGACGGATTAAAAGTCATCTGGCAGGTTTCTGGTGGTGTTGGTATGTCAGGAGTTGCCGTTCAGAATTCTACGCTTGTAACTCTTATACAAAAGGGGGACAAGCAATACGCTATTGCATTAGATGCTAAGACCGGAAAAACAAAGTGGAAAACTGCCGTTGCTCCGCAATACAACAATGCTATGGGTAATGGCCCGCGCGCCTTTCCTGCAATTAACTCCGGACGGGCATTCGTTTTCACCGGTCAGGGGATTCTGGCAGCGGTCGACCTAAAGACGGGAACACTTATTTGGAAACAGGATACCATCAAGGAGTTCAAAGGGAAGGTTGCTGACTACGGCATGGCCGCCTCGCCTCTGATTATCGGCAATTTGGTAACCATCATTACCGGCCATGCGAATGGAATGGCCATAGCCGCCTACGATGTCAGCTCCGGCAAACTCCAATGGCAGGCTAATTTCCCGGACTCCATAGGCTATTCCTGTCCAGCCTTTCTTGAATTAGCTGGTGAAAAGCAACTCGTGATCTTCACGGGCACGCACTTGCGTGGATTATCAACTCTCGGAGACCCACTTTGGAAATACGAATACATAACTCCGTATGACTGCAATATCGTAACACCACAGCTAGTTGACGGTGACCTATTTATTTCTTCTGGCGAAGATCATGGTGCTGTCCGTCTTAAAGTCACCAAATCCGGAACAGGCTATACTATCGGAGAAGTTTGGGCGTCGCAGGGACGTACAAGCATCATGCGAAACGAATGGCAAACATCGATCTTTAGCAAAGGCTATCTTTTCGGATTCGACAATATTGGTGGCGCGGGGCCAATTACGAACCTTCATTGCATCGACGCAAAAACGGGTGAGATAAGCTGGAAGATGCCTCGCTTTGGTAAAGGCAATGCGATTGCAGCTGATGGCAAACTTTTCATAAGTATGATGGACGGAAACCTAATCATCGCGAACCTCAACCAAAAACAATATCAGGAGCTTGGTCGCGAAAAAATAACACGGGGAACCCGACAGGCCCCCACTCTCAGCGACGGAACTCTGTACCTGCGGGATGACGAGTCAATTTACGCTATCGATGTCTCAGGTAACTAGCGAGTTCAAACCGTCAACGCTTAATAACTCCAGAGTGAGAGTGTATTCACACCTTTGACGAGGACCTTACCCTGCAGCAATACAGGAGCAGCCCAGGTTGCTTCATCAGCAACTTTGTAGGAACGAACTTGATCATATTTTGCAGTACCACTACGTAAAATCTTAAGCTGGCCGTTGTTAATCAGAGCAGCTATATATCCCGGCATTGCAAGAAATGTAACATTATTGGCACTTCGCGGAGGGCCTTGCCAAATAAATTCGCCGGTCTTCGCATGTAAACAAAAAAGCTGTCCGGCATTATAATGGGTCATGCCATAGATTCGATCATCTACCACAACAGCCGAGCTCATATCCAGCGCCGCTTTTGGCTGAAACCAGCTTTCAGTTACCGACCACTTACCACCCTCATTCCGGGGCTGCAGGCTATACATGCCACGGTTTTCACCTCCCACAATAACGTGCCCCTGATGGATTGCCGGTGTCGGCATATTCTGATTATGAGTTAAGTGTGGCAGGGGAAATCTCCACAGTTCCTTACCAGTGGTCACCTCCACACCAACGAGTGCCTCATGATTCCATTGCACGACCTGATGTACACCACCAAAATCAGCCAGCAAGGGGGAAGAATACGCTGTCCCGTCCTTACCGCTGCGCCATAATTCACGTCCACTCTTAGTATCCATCGCAACAAGGGAACCAACTTCGTCATTACCAAAATGAACCATCACTCGATTTCCCGAAACGATCGGCGAAGTTGACGCTCCCCAGTAAGGATGCCCCTTTTCAAATTGTTGATGATAGTCGCGCACCCACAGCTGTTTACCGGATTTAGCATCCCATGCAGCCAGTACTCCGGAAATACTCATTGTGAAAATACGTCCGTCAGCCAGTATCGGGTTTGACTTAGGTCCCTTGCCGTGATATTCACCACCGCCGCCAATCTTGAAAGGAACATCGAACGCCTGACGCCATTTAGTTTTACCGGTCTTCAAATCAACAGATTGAAGTACTTCCTGTTCACCCTGTCGCGTGTGAACAAATACAAGATCACCCTGAACCAGCGGAGTTCCGTACCCAGCACCGACTTTAATTTGCCAGTTTTTCGTTAGCTTTTCCGGCCAGACTTTAGGCGGTTCAATATTTGCGACCCATCCATCACGATTGGGTCCCAACCAACCCGGCCAAAAAGGTGATTCCGCCAAAACATTTGACGTTCCTAGAACAAATAGCAGGACCGCGAGAAGGGCATTCTTTTTTTCAGTGTTCATATTTCGTCTGGCCAAGATTTGAGTTCGGTTTAGAATTCAGGTTTGAAAAATAGCTAACTAATACTCTGAATATAGCAAATGTATTTCATGACACGTACTCGGATCATCCTGTTATTTCTGTTTCTTCTTCAGTCATTGGTTATCCAGGCAGCCGAACCAACCCAGGGTTATAAATCACTCTTTATTGGTCATAGCTTCTTCGTTCCTATGGCCCGTGGTATGACTGTCCATGCCCACCGAGCCGGGTTCAAAGAGCATCAGCAGTTGGTATTCTTTGAGGGTGGCGATCGAGGTACTCCGGGTTATTTCTGGGAAAACAGCCGCCATAGCGGTAACATCCAAAAGGCGCTGCGTTCAGGCGAAATCGAATTATTCGGTATGACATGGACAGGGGTCGGACGAGGTAAGGGCACGTTTGAGCACTTCAAACTCTGGGTGGATTATGCCATTACGTACAATCCGAAGACGACTTTTTGTTTAGCTATGCCGTGGGGAAGGTTCCCTGCCCGTTATAAAATCGACCACTTTACCCAGGAGATGGAGAAGGCCACAAATGACTTTTACAGGATTATCGACCGTTTACGTGATACTTATCCTGAGAACGAATTCTTCTGCATCAACTATGGCCGAGGTGCGCTGGAACTAAAAAAACTACATCACGCCAAAAAACTGACCGCTGTTGATGGCCAGACCAAAAGCAGGGACAAAGGCACCTCGGGGATCTTTACAGATGCTCTTGGACATCCTGACAAGATTCTCATCGAACTTGGTCAACTGATTTGGTTAGGCACTATCTACAATGTTGATCTTGGAAAATATGATTATGAACACGGCTTTGATATTGATCTAAAAGCAATCGCCAAAAAAATCATTGAGGAGGATAATTATGGTCGCCACTGGGATGATAAGAAATAAAAGACTCTGCGTTGACGATTAAGCTAATGCAGAGTCTTAGTTTTTGATCAATCACGGACGCATCATTTAATACGACTCAGTTTGACGATACGACCATCGACGTTCCAATCCTGCACGAACAGATTGCCGTTATGATCAAAGTAGGAACCATGGGTTCCGCTGAAGACACCTTCTCTCCATTGTGCCTGTGGAATGCCATAAGCGCGACCTTTTCCAGCGTCATCATTATGGCCAAGTACCGCACAGATCGTATTCGTCTTATCAAGCAGGACAACTCGTCCATGCAGATCAGGGACAGACACATAGTCACCCTGTACCACTGCTGAGGTCGGCATGCCCAGACCAGTAATAACAACTTCAATAAATTCACCTTCCAGCGAATAGTGTAACAGACGCCCTTTGGGCTGGTGGTTACGGTCACAGACAAGCAAACGCGGGGGATCGTAACGAGTATCAAGGGTCATCCCATGAGCCGTGTTAAACTGTTTCAGTTCATTGCCCTTTTCACCAAAGTGGAATTTATATTTACCCGTCTTGTCATAGACGAAGATATGGTTACTGGCATAGCCATCAGACAGATAAATATCACCGTTGGGAGCAACGGTGATTGCCGTTGGGCTGTAGCGGGCGTAATCCAGACCAGCATCTTTCGGGTCTAACCGTAAGGCGACCTGACCTGAGTGAGCATTAAACTTAATGCCTTCGCCGGCAGTATTGCGGGCACCATAAATAAATTCCAAATCACCTTCTTTACGAATTTCAATGTCGTGCAACATCTTATAGTCTTCGCTCAGATATTCCTGAATAACTTTTCCATCCGGCGAGAAAACGACGATACCTTTATTTGCACTGACATATACATTGTTCTTGCTGTCAACAACAACACCACCATGAGTTGGCCCCAGCGCAGAGCTACCGTCCGGACGCAATCCCCACCCCGGTACAGTTTCAAACTGCAAACTTCCAGACCCCATACGCACAGGCTGAACTTTATCCTGTGCAAAAACTACAGCGGCGGTACTCGCAAGTATCGCGATAGCCATTACTATTGATTGTTTTTTCATTCGTAAGTCTCCATGTAAAGGTATATACATTCCACCTGTCTTTAGTTTACCAAATCCAATGCTTAGTTAAGCAAGCTCGATTTCTATTCTCTCCACTGCCGCCAGTTCGGAGATTATTGCAAATTACGACTCATTAAAAAAGCGATTAAATCACTGAGTTGCTGTTCAGACAAGAGATTGGTCAACCCTTCAGGCATTACTCTGTATGTCTTTTGAACTTCATCA
>PAPJ01000053.1 GCA_002709045.1 Planctomycetaceae bacterium
TCTCCCTCTTCTCCCTCTTCTCCCTCTTCTACCTCTTCTTCCTCTTCTTCCTCTTCGTACTCTACTTCTGCTTCCTCTTCGTACTCTACTTCTGCTTCCTCTTCGTACTCTACTTCTGCTTCATCTTCTGCTTCATCTTCTTCGAGTATTTCATACCCGACGTCACCGTGCTCTTGAGAGTCTTGCTGGGAATCATACTCTTCAGATTCATCTGCCAGTGTTTCTTCTACCTTTTGTTTTGCTTCATCCTCCGCAAAGCCATCATTAACTTCCTGTTCGTTAACAGGCGTTTCAACGACAATGCCAATAATTTCTGCTATTCGTTGGTTAACTATTTCACCGTTTTTAGAGACAAGACAGCCGGCTAAAATTTCATCATTCAAATCCAATTCGATCTCACCGTCTTCATTGATCAAATACTGCAAAAGCGTCGTCACGTTATTGCCAAACATCTGGCTGGCATGATAAGGAATTTCTGATGGTAGATTGGTGGGCCCGAGAATTGTTACTCCATCAACGACGATGGTCTGATCCGCCTGTGTCTCGGAACAATTACCGCCACGTTCTGCTGCGAGGTCAACGATAACAGAACCGGCAGCCATAGCTTCGACTGCCTGACTGGTTAGCAATAGTGGTGACTGCCGTCCAGGAATCGCCGCTGTGGTAATAACGATGTCATGCTCTGAGGCAACCTGAGCCATAAACTCACGTTGTTTGTTTAAAAAATCTTCTGTTTGCTCTCGAGCATATCCGCCAGCGTCTTCTGCATCGTCGGATTCCAATTCAAATTCAATAAAGCGCGCGCCGACACTTTCAACTTGCTCGCGACAATCCGGACGAACATCAAAAGCACTAACAATTGCTCCCAAACGCTTAGCTGTTGCCGCCGCTTGTAATCCTGCCACACCTGCTCCGATAATGAAGACTTTCGCCGCCGCCAGTGTTCCGGCGGCAGTCATATTCAGAGGAAACATACGCGGGAGTTGGTAGGCCGCATGTAAAACCGCGCGATATCCGGCAATGGTAGCCATCGAGGACAGAACATCCATACTCTGAGCTTTGGTGATTCGCGGTACCATCTCCAAAGCAATTTGACTTATACCTGCATTAGCCAGTTGTTCAATAGCCCGAGCACTGCCCAGTGGATCACACATTCCAATAACGAGTTGACCTGAGGTAAGCAGATTAAGATCTTCAGACCCATTAACCGCATTTGCTCCCAAACTGCGCACCTGGACAAGTACTTCCGCACCGGCCAAACCAGAACGATCTGTTAATGTAGCGCCGGAGTCTTCATAAAGTTCATCTGAAATACCAGCGGCTTCTCCGGCTCCCTGCTCAACGAACACTTCATACCCCACAGCAATCAGCTTTTCCACATTCTCCGGTAGCAAGGCTACACGACGTTCACCGGGAAAACGTTCTCGAACAACTGCAACTTTTTTCATAATGGCTATTTCTTCGAATTCACAATTGGATTTAGCAATTCAACGTTCTGTTGAACTCATAAACCAAGGTAAAAATTGGGAGTAAAACAATCACAGAATGCCTTAATGCAACAGTCCTTGAATAGTGCCGACACCCATGAACTAATAATAGAACATTATGAGGCATCATATAGCTATCCCAAATTACCTAATGAGCATACTATTTAAGTCCTTCAATAAAATTAAGTTCTGGGTTTAATGCAAAAAGTGATTTATAAGGAACAGAATAAGTAGTTCATAAGAGAACCCGAGATAACGAGATAACGAGATATTGATAACTAATCAAGCTTGTTGGCCACATACTGCCAACTACAAAACACAAAACGAAATAACTACTTTTTTCGCAATAACCCGAGCTCTAAAGAATTCGTCCTAAGCCATTTTTGGAGAATCAGTCAAAAAGCCCGATAGTAAGTCGTTTTATCCCTTGTGACGCAGAATTTGTAGGGTTAGAATCGCTTGTTTCCCTACATATTTATGTACTTAATACATACATGAGGTAAGAACTTTGGTCGCTCAAAAGACCTATATGGCGAAAACCGGCGAAGTCACCCAAAACTGGTGGCTCGTAGACGCATCCGATAGCAGTGTTGGCCGTTTGGCTAGCAAAATTGCGGTAATTCTGATGGGCAAAGACAAACCATCTTATACTCCACACGTTGATACTGGCGATTTTGTTGTCGTCATCAACGCTGAAAAGGTAACTTTCAGTGGTAAAAAGTGGGAGCAAAAGACCTATACTTGGTACACAGGATATCCTGGACAAAAGTCGATTACAGCTGAAAAACGTATGGAAAAGGCTCCCGAACTAATCCTTCAGGAAGCTGTTCGCCGCATGTTACCCAAAAACAAGTTAGGCCGGGTTATGCTCAGTAAGTTAAAGATTTTTTCTGGTGGCGACCATACTCATCAGGCACAGAACCCGGCACCGCGAGAACTTGGCTAGAATTCGTTGAGTTCAACTTCAATTTCCATTTCCCAAAATCATTTTTCGATCCAACGATAAAACAATGCCAGCAGTAGTTAAGAAATGCAAGTTCAACGGTGATTCACTTGGTACCGGTCGACGTAAGTCTTCTGTAGCACGAGTACGCGTTCGTCCAGGATCAGGGGTTATCACAATCAATAAGAAGCCTCTGGAAGAGTACTTTAAATTTGAAAAAGACCGCCGGGCAATTCAGGAAGTTATTGAGACTGCCGGGGAAGCTGAGAGTGTTGATGTAATTTGTACCTGTAACGGTGGTGGGACGACAGGTCAGTCCGGCGCAGTTCGTATGGGTCTGGCTCGGGCAATCATCAGTTATAACGAGGAGCATTTCCAAGCAATGCGAGATGGTGGATTCCTTACCCGTGACTCTCGTATGAGCGAGCGTAAAAAACCTGGCTTACACGGTGCCCGTCGGGGAACTCAATTCTCAAAACGTTAAGTCCTTATTCTCAACAATACAACACAAAGAAACTCCGGTTCGGTACAGACCGGAGTTTCTTTGTGCGCATAAACCAAATGGACACCCGTAAAATCATTTAAAAGATACCGCTGTAAGGTATTACTTTCAAAATTAAAAACATGTCGGACAAAACACTCAGAAAGTTTCTCTGGAGAATACCTGCCTCCGGCGAAAGAATTTTTCGCTTTAAATGTGCGGCGTTTTCTTTATTATTCTTTCTGGTGTTTTACTATGGTGCCTACGGAATCGCTCAACTACATAACTACCGCATCGTCATACCAGAGCATGGTGGTCAGTATTTACCCTTTCATCCGGCTTGGACCCTCATCTATATCTCCATCTACATTGCTCAACTGATGACTCCATTCGCTGTCAGTTCCAAAGAAGAGTGCCTGGCGTGGTCTCGAAGCCTGTGTTACAGCGTGGCTCTGGCAACATGCGTATTTATTCTATTTCCCACCGAACAGCCGTCCGTTGAACAGTTTCGGGAATTAACCCATCCCTGGATGGAATTTTACTGGACGATAACCACTACCGCGACTTCAGGCAACGCTTTTCCATCACTCCATGTAGCATCCATGTTGTGCACCGTGTGGTACTCCACTCAGAAAAAACCTCACTGGTTTTCATGCCTGATGTACATTTGGTTTTTAGCGATTGCTTATGCGACTGTAGTATTGCGTGAACACTATCTTGTTGACGTTTTAGGAGGAGTTATCGTGGCATGGTTCGCCATTAAAACCAGTCAAAAGAAACTAAATTCAGCTTTAGTCCAACCTGCACCGCATTAAAAAACCCCGACCTGTGCCAGGGTTTATTAGTGCGGGTGAGAAGATTCGAACTTCCACGGGATTATCTCCCACATGGCCCTCAACCATGCGCGTCTGCCAGTTCCGCCACACCCGCAAGTTAAGTTTTCAGTCTAGGTAAATAATTGTTGGAGTCAACCACCTGATCGTGTAGCAAACTCGTGATTTGGTTGTAACGGTTATTACGTCCGGTTATTACGGTTAATTCGATTCACACTAACATGCCAGCATGGAATCTTAACAATCACCGTCCTCAGAGGATTCGCCATCACGATTCTCAACCAGTTAGGTCGATGAGATATCATGCCGTCCATGGAAGTCGGTTACTCATCTACGAGTTCTATTCTCAAGGAGTGATTTATTACAGTTTGTAACGATTCATCATTCGCGTCTTCCTATGACTACACCACATCTCAAACTTTTCTCCGATACCGAATCCACCGCAACTGTAGAAAATAAACAGCTCACGGACTTAAACTTAAACGATGTACAGCAACTCCTCGAATCCAATGCCCCAATCGTGTCGATTGCCGGACTGGAATCAAAGGCTAGCCAAAAAATTAACCAAATTCTGGCAACTGCCTCCACGGCGCTGTCTGCTGACTGGGCCGCCGTCTACCTCTTAGATGACGATACACAAAACCTGATTCTTATTAATTGCTGCACCACTTCAAAGGTATTTCAGGATGCCCATGAGATCAGAACGCTGCAATTCAGCACTGCCGATTTAGAGGCACTTACCGGTCACGTTGTTACTCTCGAAAGTAAACAACGGATGGAGTACTGGAATGCTCCTATTCAAGCTCAGTCTGGAATTTGCGTTCCTCTGGTTGCCAATGATATGCCAATGGGAACAGTCTGGTTCGGCTTTAATAATCCATTAGAGCCCGCTCAGACCTTAAGTGCACTTTGCGAGGTAATTGCTGACCGTGTCGTCGATTATCTAACGAGTCGCCTGACTCCGGCACGGGATGTAAAACACCGCGATCTCTCCGATCTGGCCAAGCAGTGGCAACATAGCCGACTCGCGTATGAGAATGTGGAGATTAAGGGTTGGGACATTCAGGGTTGGATCAATCCGGAAGCTCCGATCCACCACACCTTTTACGATTGGCAATTAAGAGACGATGGAATAGATATTTCAGTTGCTCACGCACAGGGACTGAGTATCGAAGCAGCACTTACAACAGCCGTAATCCAAACCGGCGTTCGTGCTAGCTCCAACCAAATGATATCACCAGCCGATACTCTGGAACACGTGAATGAGTATCTATGGCAAGGGTGTACGGGTGATCAATTTGCTGATCTTTGCCAGTTATCTCTCAAAAAAGATAGTAGTCAGATCACCTTTAGTTCTGCCGGTTCTACCATTGTGCTACATGTGACCGCCAATGGCATTCGAAAACTTGCTTCCGGTCAGGCTACCCCTGAACTGGGAGTAATGGATTATGGGGAATATGAAAACCATTGTTGTGTAACTCAAAAAAGCGAGTTCCTGATTATCCTGACTGAAAATGGCTTTGCTGCTATTGAAGGTGACACGTCTCAGGCCAAAATCCTCAAGATCCAGCGTGCCGTGGGCAAAGGCTCCAGACTTTCTGCCGGAGATATGATTAAACGTCTGCGCAAACTGACGCTAAATCTAGTCGAAGAGGATGCCAGTATCGTTGTGATTAAACGACAAAACTAAAGATATTTAGATACCGGTAATCTCTGGCCGGCTAATGCATCTACTTTTTTAGTAACTTCGGGATCCTCGATGAGCGGTGGTGCGTGATGAGGTTTAATCCTTGCATCAATCACTAAAGATCCTTCAC
Organism: Planctomycetaceae bacterium; assembly: GCA_002709045.1. Taxonomy (GTDB): domain Bacteria; phylum Planctomycetota; class Planctomycetia; order Pirellulales; family Pirellulaceae; genus UBA721. The sequence continues at coordinate 5,562 of PAPJ01000053.1, forward strand.
ACCCCCAGTGCTTATGTTTAATCCCGGAGGCAATTCCATCCACGTCAACCGCCGGGTTACTGCGAGTAAACGTTACCCACTGAAAGTTACTAATATTCGCCGCCGTGAAAGCAGAGTCGTCTGCTAAAACAATCAACGGGAATTCATTAATCGAATCCTGCCCGTTAAAGGCCTGACAGAACTGACTTAGTTGGGCACCACATTCCACCACATCTGCTTTCGGTCCTTGGACAATCAGCACACCTGGCATCAGTATCTGAGGATTCGAGAAACCAGCCGGCAGGTTAACACCGGCAGGTAATTCTGTTGGCAACGCGCGTCGCTTCGGACCACTTGCCGCCACAACCACCTTTGATCCCTGGTTTAATTCATGACCGGAATAATCTAATGTGTCGATGGTGGTTTCGGTTTGGAAATGCAGATCACGCCGCCAATCTACTCGACATAATATATGTTGCAGAAACTTAGATGAATCTTCGATGTCCAGTGACTCATTATCAAAACGATTCACAATAAACAGATACTTGGCCAATGACAATTGTCCCTGGCCAAGAATCGCATTGGCCTGAGTCAGTAATTCCTGAGGGCGGTTCTCATTGCTGTACGGGGTATACCTCTCACTTCCAATAGCAAAAAGCAATGGATGCACTCCTGCAGCATCGACCGCATGGATGGCTTTCACACCCGGCAACACCGTTGGAATAACCGGACCGGTTATTTCATGAATCAATTCACCAAAACGGGTATCTTCCTGGGGAGGGCGGCCAACAACAGTGAACGGCCAAATCGCATTCTTACGATGACGTACACGAGTTACTTTCATGACCGGGAATTCATGAATAAGACTATAATAACCAAGATGATCTCCAAAAGGTCCCTCCGGTCGATTTTCATCAGGTAGCACTTGACCCTCAATACAAAAATCAGCTTCTGCGTAAATCGGTAACTGGCCGGGTTGGTGAACCATGTTAATTCGGCTGCCGCAAAGAGCTCCGGCAAATGTTAATTCACTCATTCCTTCAGGCAACGGCATAACAGCCGCCAGTGACATTGCCGGACTCCCACCAACAAAGATATTTACTTTTAATGGGTCACCTTTAGCCATCGCGGCCTGCTGGTGCACTCCGATTCCACGATGGATCTGATAGTGTAATCCGACCTCTCTGTTTGGCACATATTGACCGCCACTCAACTGCACTCGATACATACCGAGATTCGCCTGCAGCATTCCCGGACGATCCGGATGTTCAGTGTATACCTGAGGCAGCGTAATAAAAGAACCACCATCATCCGGCCAGCTCTGTAGCTGAGGCAGATCGGAAACCTGACAAGTTGCCTCCATAATCGGACCACTTCGCCTGCGTTTGGGAAGCATATTCCAGGCATGAAAAGGCATCCCCATATTACGCAGTGGGTGCTTAAGTATATGCATTGGATCGACCTTAGCGGCAACCAGACGCTTGACCTGTTTTATCGTATCGCGAAAGATATACTCACTTCGTTCCAAAGTCCCAAACAGATTGGAAACCATAGGAAACTGGCAACCGGTAACATTCGTAAAAAACAACGCCGGACCTTTATTGGTGAACACGCGACGATGAATCTCAGCCGCCTCAAGATGCGCATCGACTGGACTTTCGATACGAATCAATTTCCCGGACGCCTCTAAATCCCGTAAACATTGTTGAAGATTTTTTACCGACATAAATAACTGAAACTTACCCTAAACCCTCTGAAAATGATTAAAACCAGAATTAATTAATGGCGTTTGATGCTGCACTTTACGCTATTTATCATAACAAGTCCTCTTGAATCCCCAATGAAGGGTCTTGTTGATTAAGCAGGGACTGTTAAAAATCAGTAAAATAATCTGCTGGAATTCGCATGTCACGATGATGGCGATTATTCCCCTTTTCATAGAAAATAACGTTCAGCAAGGACGGACGCTCATGACTATCGCTATAACTTCGGAGTCCATTAAAGATATACAAGCCGATGCCGTAGTCATCGGAATCTCAGGCGATACTCTCTATCCAGCTGCGGCGGAATTAAATGAGGCAACCGGTGGCAGCCTACAATCATTAATCGATTCTAAAAAGGCCAAGACCTGTGCCGGTACAGTGACATCATGGCTCCAGCCACAAGGAATTCGGGCACCCGTTGCTCTGATTGTCGGACTTGGAGACGATCCATCATCAGGTGATTGTTTTCAAGCTGGTGGTGCTGCTGCAAAATCACTCGCCAAATCAAAAATCGAAACCGTAGCATTCTATTTTCCGAAACTGGATGCGGCATTATTGGAATCTGCTGTCGCCGGGAGTGTGGTGGGTAGTACCGGTCAGGATCTTCACAAGAAGACACCCAGCCTCCATACTCCGGGCCAAATCCTGTGGGCTACCGACAATACCGACGCTGTGATTAACGGAAGTAAAATTGGCTCAGGCGTGAACCTAACACGTGAGTTAGTAAACCAGCCACCTAATTATATTTATCCCGAGTCATTTGCCGATCAAACAGCAAAGCTAGCTGAACTTGAAAATGTCACCGTCGAAATCTGGGATAAAGACCGATTGGAAGCGGAAAGCTGCGGCTCATTATTAGGAGTTGCGCAAGGTTCTGACTTTGATCCTCGTTTGGTCATCATTCGTTACAAAGGCAACAGTTCGGAAAATCCCGGACTGGCAATTGTAGGCAAGGGAGTGACTTATGATAGTGGTGGGCTTTCCCTTAAACCAAGTGAAGGTCAGAAAACCATGAAATGCGATATGGCAGGTGCAGCGACTGTCGTTGGTACCATCAAAGCTGTTGCTGAACTAGGTGCGTCATGTCACATCGTCGGGCTTGTTGGTTTAGTGGAAAATATGGTCAGCGGAAATTCTTATCGTCTAGGGGATGTCTTAACATCACGTAATGGTAAGACAATTGAAGTCTTAAACACTGATGCCGAAGGACGATTGGTTCTGGCTGATGTTCTTGATGTAACACTGGGATTAAAACCAGATCATATCGTTGATCTGGCCACTCTAACCGGAGCCTGTTGCGTGGCATTGGGGTTAGATATTGCCGGGCTATTTACCAACGATCAGTCCTGGTGCGACCAAATTATCAATTCCGCGGCGGAAGTTGGTGAAGAAGTTTGGCAACTTCCAATGACTCCCCACTTCAGCGAACAACTAAAAAGTAAAATTGCCGACCTTAAAAATATAGGGGCAGGACGCTGGGGCGGCGCGATTACCGCCGCTAAATTTTTAGAAGAGTTTGTTGGAGATGCCTCATGGACTCATATAGATATTGCCGGACCAGCCTTTGCTGATTCGGGAAAATCCTATATAGATGGAGGTGCGAGTGGTGTCTTAGTACGAACACTCGTCAACATTGCTCGCGGGATGTAAGGGTAATCCGACTCTAAGAAAGAGTGTCGGATGGCATTGAATCGTGTTTGTTACATGAGGTTGTCCATTGGACTCAATCGCAGATTTCATCCATCACCACCAATACATGATCTATCTGATCTGTGTACCCGTTCTGGGTATTTCAGCTCAGTGGCTGGCTTGGCGTCTGCGCCTGCCTTCTATTCTGCTGCTGCTTGGATTCGGCATTCTGTTGGGTCAAGCCATTACACCCACTAATGTCATTGAAAATCTTCCTCGGATTGATAACCTAGAAACACAAATCGATATCAATCCTGAACCAGAGGTTGGTAATCTAATGCCTAATGTTCGGGATGATAATCCACTTTTAAAATCAAAAGGGGCGAGCCAACTGCCAGAGGGAGCGATCGATGTTAATGCTCTGCTGTTACCACTGATTTCATTTTGTGTAGCCATTATTTTATTTGAAGGTGGTCTGACACTACGCTTCAGTGAACTAAAAGAAGCAGGTAGTGCGACCATTCGCCTGTGTACCATAGGTGCTGTCGTCACTTGGGTACTCTCTACAATTGCTGTTTATGTTGTTGCCGGTTTTAAAAACTGGGAACTCTCAGCACTCGTCGGTGCATTCATGGTTGTCACCGGACCGACCGTGGTGATTCCATTATTACGACACATTCATCCTTCCAAAAAAATGGGCTCCATTGCAAAATGGGAAGGGATCATTATTGATCCGATCGGTGCTGTGTTGGCGGTTTTGGTTTTTGAATTCATTCGCAACTATGATCAGGGTGGTTCTCTATGGGGCGTAATCCTATCACTGCTGGTAACGATTGTCACTGGTCTGGTTATTGCCTTTTGTTCTTCCAAGCTCTTATTACTATTCACGCGTAAATACTGGATTCCCGATTATTTACATGGCGTTGTATTCTTAGCAGTTGCCTTGGGAACTTTCGGCATCTCCAATTTAATTCAGGAGGAATCAGGACTGTTGACGGTGACGGTTCTTGGTATTTTGCTGGTTAACCAAAAAGAAGTATCTATTCATCACATCATCGAATTCAAAGAACACCTTGGTGTTTTCCTGATTTCGAGTTTATTTATTGTTCTCGGATCAAATTTCGATCTTACACAGATTCCTGAAGTCGGCTGGCAGGGTCTGGGATTCTTGGCTGTCATGATCATTATCGTCAGGCCGGCCAGTGTCTTTCTTTCCACTATTAAATCCGACTTGACATTAAAAGAGAAAATCTTCCTTTCATTCCTTGCGCCGCGTGGAATTGTAGCCGCTGCCGTTGCCAGTGTTTTCGCGCTTGAACTTGCTGATGTCAATGTTATGGATCAGGCCTTAGTCGATAAAATCGTTCCTCTGACCTTTATTCTGATTGTGGGAACGGTTGCCGTCTACGGTCTTGGCGCAGCACCTTTAGCTCGCCTTCTCGGATTGAGTGAAACCAATCCACAGGGAATTCTCTTCGCCGGTGCGGATAAGTGGTCGAGAGATCTAGCTGTGGCGTTGCAACAAACCGGTCATAATGTCTTACTGTTAGACACCAGCTTTAATAACTGGAGTCAGTGCCGCATGGTAGGGCTTCCGGCTGAATGCGCTAGTGTACTTTCTGATTACGTTCAGGAGGAACTCGACTTGAGCGGTATTGGCCGCGTCATGGCCGTTACGCCTAATGACGAAGTAAACGCCTTAACTATGCAGGAATTTTCCAGTATCTTCGGACGCCAGAATATATATCGAATGCCGCCATGGGACTACAAAAGAGGACGACGCTCCAGCGAAGGTGGGCACGCAGCGGGCCGCTGGATCTGTCACCCTCAAGTCACTCATAACCTGATGCGCCAGCAAGTTCGCGACGGCGGAACATTTAAGGTAACTCGTATTAGCGACGAGTTTACCTACGAGCAGTTTGTCGAACGAAATGGAGTTAACTGTATTCTCTTCTTCACCGTGGATACTAATAATAATTTGCATATCAACACCGTTGAAAACCCACTCAAGGTTAAGTCGGGAGACACAATCGTGACGTTTATGCCGGCATCAGAACTCGGTTTTGATCCAAATATCATAGAAGAGCAGTCGTGATTCCTGTCTCAACCAAATTCCCCACTCCAAGTTTCCCGGTACAGGATTCCAAAACAATTCGTTCAGAAGTGTGAGATATTCATAGAGCTGAATGGAGATATCGTTATCTGTTTGAATGCTCTACAATGACAAACGAAAATTAATCTTTGTTTCGCGTATAGGTGTGACATGTCTATTGCCAACTGGTTTGCAAAATGCCTTTTTATCTCATGCCTTACTGGTATTTGCCTGATCACAGGCTGTAATTCCGATGAGCAGTCCGCTGAAAATACTGATGACAATTTTATTGTTGTCAATGCAGATGATGATTCCAATCAGATTACAATTCCGGTCAATCCTGAGCCTGACAACAGCCAATCAAATACGCCTCCGGCAATATCTAATGCGCCTCCGGCAACCGAAACAAATTTACCTGCTCCGGTAAATACTCCTCCCAGTGTTATCAGCCTGCTGGCAAATCGTCTGGGAGAACCGGTTCCTACAACAGGCTCCGCCGTGGAAACTCTGCGAAATTTCATCAAAGTGCTCAATGAACAACCGCCGTTGGCACAAACTCAGCAGCAGCAGGTTCAGCTGTTACAGATGATTAACCCAGAGATCGTCACACTTTGTGACATGTTACTTACAAAAGACAATTTAACTCAAACAGAAAGGCTGTTCGCCTACAACACAAAATACACCGCCTTGAACCAGTTGCTTCAACTCGGCGATAAAAAGGCGCTTGCTATGCTAGGGCAGTTAACTGCCCTTATGTCAGCGGACGAAGATAAACTCATAGCGAAAAACGGCAAACTACTCGCTCTGCAAACCGCGACACAAAAGCGGCTCCAGGACGCCCGCGGCTCCGGTAATATTTCAACGGCAATCAGTACAATCAAACAGGATATTGAACCATGGCTCGAAGGCCATACCGAAGATCAGGAAGTATTTGCTGTTCTTCAGGGTATCGGCCTGCTAATCCTACAAATGGAGCCAGAACAGGGGAGTGATTTATTACAGTCGATTGCCAATGCCTTTAAGGAGAGTCAAGACCAATCCATTGCATTGGAAGCCAAGGCTACGCTGGAGCAGCCTGCTATCGATGAATCCGGCCTCTATCCGGCTGGTTCAAACTACGTTAATGCCCCAAATTCAGAAGCCAACAAAATTGGTCTTCTCGAAGCTGTCGACAAAGTTCTAAGTAATCCGGAACGTGGTATCGGAACGTTTAGAGCTCTGCTGGATCTCGTCCAACGCATTGAAGACTCAGACGTCGCTTTAACGCTCATCGATAAAACCTCCGCTGCTTTTACCGATCTGGAAAATGAAGAGCTGACCACAAAAGCTAAGCAACAGCTTGAAAACTTGATTGGCCAACTCGTTGTTAATGAGCTGGATATCGTCAATAAATTCCGGGCTTTGCTGACAAACCCTTCAGCTGAAAACAAAGCAGCAGTAGTGACCGCTTACAAAGAAATGGTTAACCATCCCCGAATGAACGCCACGTTATTGCTCTCAATGATACCTCTTGTCGAACAAATTGCTGACGCAGACCGGACAGTCACAACGCAAATCAAAGATCTATCGATTCAGGCTGCAGATAAGCTGTTGGATGAAGAGCAAAAGGGCTTTCTAAACGAAAGCCTTACGAAGCTTGTAAATCGCGCCAACTTACCGGGTACAACAATGGCATTACCAACACGCACGCTGGAGGGAGAAAGGTTTGACTGGACTTCACTCCAGGGAAACTACGTCGTGGTAGATTTCTGGGCAACCTGGTGCGGACCTTGTCTGGCAGCAATTCCTTATATTGAAGAACTACAACAAACATATGCTGATAAAAATCTGAAATTCATCGGTTACAGTATCGATGCTGACCGTGAACATCTAAAGACATTTCTGGCGGAGCGTGTTGCCAAGGATCAGAGTCTTAAGTGGCCTGTCGTGACCGATGACTTTGATATTAACCCTGCAGAACTTGAAGACGGTGATATTGTCGAACTTTCATGGAAAATGCCCTCAACTGTCTACTGCGGAATACAGGGAATTCCCACGATGGTCATTCTAAATCCCGAAGGTAAAGTCATAAAAACAATTCAAGGTGCTCAGGCACTGCCGGCAGAACTGCAACAGATTTTCTCTGAACAAGACACCCCTGTTCAAACACCGACCGAACCGGAAGATTCCGAGAATAGCCGGCATCTCCCAGCTCCACCCCAGTTTCAATTTGTTGCCAAATCAGTCCTCATGTCACTTCCCGGACAAGCTAATGATGAGTCGGACAAAGAAAGTGACCTGTTGAAAGGCAACCCTTACCTGGCACCGGCTAATCTGGAAAAACTGGATTTGGTTGAATACCTGTTCGATATGCAAGACAAAGTTTCGACAATCCGTCAGCGACCGGGATTTGCCGAAGCAGTACTCGATGCTTCCAAACGTCTGTTAGCTATGGACGCGTCTGATAAATTCCATGTGATTGCTGTTGAAACTGCCTGTGATGTTCTGCACGAGCAGGCCAGTCTAGGTAACGAAAAAACAGATGAACTGCTCGTTAGATTTATCAACTCACTCAAAAACGATTCGCGTGAAAAAATAAAGGAACTCGTAAAATTTCATCAGCTTGAAAAACGTATGCTTGATATCGATGAGTTGGGGTGGAATGAAATCGCCGCTATACTCGATGAAACTCATGCCTATCTCGCAAACGAAACTCTCAGTAAGAAACATCTGCGGATTGCCGTAGGTGTTGTGCATGCCATTAATCAGTCAGATATCTTTGAAGTGCGCGCTGAACAATATCAACGCTTCGGAAAACTCTTTACAGCAAGCGAATTCAAACAACTGACCAACTATGGTAAAAGTATCATCAAAGCTGCCAGTAGTGGTCCGGGAGCATCAGAACTTATTGGCAAAGATATGGAAATTTCCGGCCTGACTGATTTTGGGCAGTTGATTGACTGGAAAGCTTACCGTGGCAAAGTTGTATTGATCGACTTTTGGGCGACCTGGTGTGGACCATGCCGGGCAGAAATCCCTAACATCAAAGCAATTCACAAAGAACTTGCTCGAGATGTATTTGATGTCGTTGCCATCAATCTCGATCGTGAACAGGATGCTTTAGCCATGTTTCTAAAAGATAATCCGTTACCTTGGACGAACGTCATTGGTAAAGATGCAACCAAAGTGGCTGAGAACTATAACATCACCGCATTACCTACAATGATGGCAATCGGACCAGACGGAAAGATTCTCGCCGTTGGTCATAGAGTAGAAGCCTTAAAACCCACGATTATTAAAGCCCTCAAAGCCTTACCCTAACCCTAGATAAGCGGTTATCGAGGCAGACGGTGACCCATCTTGTCACGTTTTGTTTCAAGGTACTTCTCATTGTGTTCATTAGAAATGCTCACAATCGGAACCTGATCAACCACCTGCACATCGTACCCGCGAAGATTAAAGGCTTCGACTTTCTTTGGATTGTTTGTTAGTAATCGTAGCTTCGATAAACCCAAATCTTTGAGAATCTGTAATCCAACACCATAGTCACGCATATCAGATTTGTGTCCCAACGCATGGTTAGCTTCGACGGTATCCATACCTTGATCTTGTAATGAATAAGCCTTGATTTTCTCGGCTAAGCCGATCCCGCGGCCTTCCTGAGGAAGATAGACAACTGCACCGCAACCATTCTGGCTAATCATATTAAGAGCCATATGTAACTGATCTCCACAATCACAGCGAAGGCTCGTTAACACGTCTCCGGTGAAGCAACTCGAGTGCATTCTTACCAGCGGAGCTTCATCACAATTACTAAGATCACCCATACGAATAACAACCGGTTCCAGATCTTCAAACTCCACACTATAAGAAATTATTTCGAAGGCACCATATTTTGTAGGCAATTTTGCAGAGCCAGAGCGGTGGACCAGTTTTTCACTGACACGGCGATGAGCAATCAGCTGTTCTATAGAAATAATTTCCAGATTCTGTTTATTTGCCAGTTTCAACAAATCCGCCCGCGATGCTCGGTTGCCCGTCTCGTCGAGTATCTCACAGAGCACGCCTGCTGGCTGCAAACCTGCCATGCGAACCAAATCAACACTAGCTTCGGTATGGCCGGCACGTCTTAAAACACCACCCTGTTTGGCCACCAGCAAATGGACATGTCCAGGACGTACGAAGTCATCAGGCCGACTGTTAGGATCAGCAATCGTTTTAACAGTTAAACATCGTTCATCGGCAGTAACGCCTGTACGACATTCAATATGATCCAGCGGCGTCATAAATGCTGTACCCAGCTTGGTACTGTTGGAATCAGCCAATGGAGCGAGTTCTAGGCGTTTGGCAGTTTCAGGTAATACCGACAGGCAAAAATCTCCACGGCCGCTAAGAACCAAATTCATAGTTTCCGGAGTAGCTTTCTCTGCCGCGCATATATAATCACCTTCGTTTTCACGGTCTTCCGCGTCCACGACGATCACTACTTCACCACGAGCAATTGCGTCAACAGCTTGTTGAACACTCGAAAAATCTTGGGGCATGCTATCAGGTTTCCTTAATTGTCTAATTCTTTTCCATGGCCTCCCAAGGCCTGAGAAAAAAAGAGGATTAGAAAGAACAAAATCCATACCCAAATTATAGATCTCATTTGCCTCTTTGCTGAGGGGCTAAAATGTAGAATAATGGGAAGCAATTGGTGATTGCTGCTGGAATTCCGATTATGCCAAATACAAGGAAAATGCTCCCTCTCTTCTAAACCACAGCTATTTCAAAATGCTTAAACGCGAAGAATACATCGAACAGGCCTATTTCTTTCAGATTGTTGGTGAACGTCTGCCTCAACGCATTCCTCTGCAGGATGTTATTCTGCAGGTACGCGATGAAGTCCTGGCAACTACGAAACTACCTTTAGCTCTGGACTATATGCTCGCTGAGCTTTGCCACAGTGGAACCATCTATCCGGCAATGCGACAACTTGAACATTATTTCACGCCCTTCCAAACGTATTTAATGGCTGAGGCTGAAAGTGATGATGGGAAGTTCGACTTACGGACAGCCGTTCACGTTCTTAAGAGTGAGGCCGAGTATCGAGCTGCCTCACCAACTCGTACAGGTCTTTTTATGTTCCAGTTGGAGTGCCTGTGTCACAATCGTTTAAAATACGACTCCGGCCTGAAGGCTATCAGCGAAGACCCCATTTATGATAAAGATTGGAAAGAATGGATCCTGATAGTTCGACGACAAATCGGAATCGTCGATTTAGCAGATCTGATCTACGTCAGAAGCTGGCATTTGGCTAACAAACAATCTGCAGCAGCTGAATCCGAACAAGCGATGCTGTTTGGAGAGCAGGAAGGCCGCATCGCTCTGGCCAACAGACAAAAAGAGCCTTTGTTCCTGTTTGCCGCACTGCAAAGACAGCTTGGATATCCAAAAGTTCCACGTCCTAAAACAGAAGCCGACTCTGTCAATCGTTTACTTTCTCTAGAACGAAAAGTCGATCAACTAGTGCAACGCATCAAGTTAGTGGAAGACGATGCTCGCGATTCCGTAGACTTATCAAAATTCTATAAAAAGCCAAACTAATGACTCTGTCTAACATCCAATAGACACTGGATTAGCAAAGCTAATTTTACCGTTGCCTATAGGTTGATATGGTAAGTTCTCAGGGACTAAAATCATTCACTAAAAACTCTTTAATTCTTTCCACTCGGTAGTGTTATGTAATACGTTGGGGTGGTAACTTTTAATTAATATGGTGTAAACTTTATGCGCCTACAGAGTGCTCTAAAAAGCACCATTAAAGGGGAATGTATTAGTAATTTGATTCTTCATTTTTTACCTAAATAAATCGTGGACGCAGTTATAGGATATAAAGCGGGTGTCAGCTTAAAACCAGTCCGCTACCTCTGAATTGTAACTCCATAAACGCCGTTATTCCGGACACTCGAATTGCCTAACGCAGACAGTCTGAATGTCTTTCATTAACCCAAAGATTTTGGTCTTTAAATAATTATCCAATGGCATCTACAGTAGAAAACATCTCGCGCGCAACCATCCGATTTGCTGGTGACTCTGGCGACGGTATGCAATTGACTGGTACGCAGCTAACCAATACGTCTGCGTTAGCTGGAAACGATGTCGCCACATTCCCTGACTTTCCCGCGGAAATTCGAGCGCCTCGTGGAACACGCGCCGGTGTCTCCGGATTCCAGGTTCAATTTGCCTCAGAAGACATATTCACACCCGGTGATCAACTCGACACACTTGTGGTTATGAATCCCGCTGCGCTTATCACTAATATTAGTGATCTTAGACCGGGTGGACTACTAATCGTCAATGAAGATAGTTTTGTAAGCAAAGAATTCCGACTGGCCAAATTAGAATCTGATCCGCTGGACGATCCAGATATGGATCAATACCGAGTTATCAAAATCAAAATGACTCTTCTGACTCGAACCGCTGTAGAAGAGCTGGGACTGACCACAAAATTTGCTGATCGTTGTAAAAACTTTTTCGCTATGGGTTTTGTTTACTGGTTATACAACAGAGACCTACAACCCTCACTTGATTTCATCAACGCAAAATTCGGCGGAAAACCGGATATTGCGGCTGCCAATGAGAAAGCACTAAAGGCGGGATACAACTATGGTGAAACCACGGAAGCAGCCATCAGTACTTATCAGGTTGAAAAAGCTAAGCTCGAACCCGGTACTTATAAAAATATTATGGGTAATCAAGGATTGGCCTGGGGATGTATTGCCGCAGCCAAGCTAAGTGGTAAAGACCTGTTTCTTGGATCCTATCCTATTACGCCGGCATCTGACATTCTCCATGAATTAAGTAAGCATAAGAATTTTGGGGTGCGAACATTTCAGGCGGAAGATGAAATTGCTGCTGTTTGCTCAACCATTGGGGCCGCTTTTGGTGGTCATATGGCGATCACAACTTCAAGTGGTCCCGGTATCGCACTTAAAGGTGAAGCACTTGGGTTGGGGATGATTCTTGAATTACCGATGCTGATCATAAATATTCAGCGTGGTGGTCCAAGTACCGGATTACCGACGAAAACAGAACAATCTGATCTATTGCAGTGCATGTATGGACGAAATGGTGAATCTCCCCTGCCATTAATTGCAGCTCGTAGTCCTGCAGACTGTTTCCAAACTGCCATTGATGCCTGGAGAGTTGCCGTCAAATTTATGTGTCCGGTTATGGTTCTTTCTGACGGCTATATTGCCAATGGAGCAGAACCGTGGAAAATTCCTGATTATGATGCCTTGGAAGAAATCGTTGTTGAACACCCGGGTGAAAGAAGCGAAGAGGATCCACCATTTCTCCCATACAAACGTGACGAGAATCTATCACGCCCATGGGCTCTTCCGGGTACCAAAGGGTTGGAACACCGGATTGGTGGTCTGGAAAAAGATCATGAAACTGGAAATGTTAGCTACGATCCCGACAACCATGAATTCATGTGTAAGATTCGGCAGGAAAAGATCGACAAGATCGCTGATTTTATTCCGGAATTGGAGGTTGATGGGGAAGATTCCGGAGACCTGCTTGTACTCAGCTGGGGTGGTACTTACGGTGCCTGTACGACTGCCGTTTCCCACTGTCGGGCGGATGGACTCAATGTCTCACATGCACATCTAAGATTCATTAGTCCCTTCCCGCGTAATTTAGGCACTATACTAGGAAACTTTAAGAAAATAGTTATTCCTGAATTAAATCTAGGACAACTACAAAAAATAATTACTTCGACTTACGGGGTTAACGCCGAAGGAATTCATAAATTAAAGGGACGCCCATTTACCGTCTCTGAACTAACTGAACAATTCAAGGAACTGATTGGTTAAGTTGAATCCGATAAGGCTTCAATATAAATCAGGTGAAATTTCAATGAGCACAGAACTACCAGTACTTAGGCCTGCTGATTTCGGGAGTGACCAGGATGTCCGTTGGTGTCCCGGATGTGGGGACTACTCCATCCTCGCTCAAATGAAAAAAGCGCTTGCTACTCAAGGATTTCCACGAGAGAAGACTGCATTTATCTCTGGAATTGGTTGCTCGAGTCGATTTCCTTACTATATGGCAACCTATGGTATGCACTCAATCCATGGCCGAGCTCCTGCATTTGCCACTGGTCTTAAGTCAGCACGACCGGATTTGCAGGTTTGGGTAATCACAGGTGATGGTGACGCATTGAGTATCGGTGGAAACCATCTGATGCATGCCATTCGTCGTAACGTCAATATAAATATTGTGCTATTTAATAACCGTATCTACGGACTTACAAAAGGGCAGTATTCTCCTACGTCTGAAATTGGAAAAATTACCAAGAGTACTCCCATGGGATCTTTAGATAACCCATTAACACCTCTTTCATTGGCTGTTGGCTGTAATGCAACCTTTATTGCCCGCAGTATCGACACCAATGCAAAGCACCTTTCTAGTACCCTCCAACGCGCCGCTGAACATCAGGGGACATCGTTTGTTGAAGTCTATCAGAATTGTAATATTTTTAATGATGGTGCCTGGAAGTATGCTACAGACCGAACCACCAGACAGGAAAACGTGATCGAAATCGAGCATGGTAAGCCGCTGATTTTTGGTGCCGAAAGTAATAAAGGTATTCGCCTCAATGGCCTGAATCCTGAGGTGGTTGAACTTGGTAATGGTATCGCAGAAGACGATCTTCTGTTCCATGATGAACAGTCACCCGAACCAACGCTTGCCTACCTGCTATCTCGGATGCGTCAGCCCGAGTTTCCTGAAGCTATCGGGGTATTCAGGGATATTGATGCTCCTATCTATGATGACCAGCTAAACTCACAAGTAGCTGCTGCTCAGGAAAAAAATCCTGATGCTTCACTTAACTCTCTGTTTAACTCAGGTAACACTTGGACCGTTGATTAAGCTGCACCTGTAAAAATAAAAGCCCGCGAGCGATAACTTTCGGGCTTTTTTTATTGGGTTAAGATTCCGGTTTACATAAATTCCTGACTTAAAGGCTTAATTGTAACTTCAGGAATATGAGCCCGTGGAGGCAGAGTGGCTATCGAGAGTGCCAGATGACCCAAATCCTCTGGCTGTAGCATACGAGCACGATGCTCTTGAGTTACAGGATTTGGTCGTTTTTCCAGAATTGGTGTTTCGACTTCACCTGGATAGATATTTGTAACTCGCACGCCATCTGCATTGGCTTCATTGGAGCTGGCAATTCCCAGAGCTGCCATCGCAAATTTGGAAGCGGAGTAAGCAACACCACCTAAAGCTGTAGATCGAATACCTGAAATTGATGAAATATTGATGACGATTCCATCACCACGTTCGCGCATCTGAGGGAGCACTTCATACATTGTGTAATAGGCACCGCTGGCATTGATCGCCATGACCTGATCCCACTGTTCAGGATTCATCGCTTCAATCGTTCGGTTAGGAATATTCGTACCGGCTGAATTAACCAAAATGTCGATCGGACCAACGGTTTCGGCAACCCAGGCAAAGAATTCTTTGACGCTCTCCAGACAGGCTACATCCATTGTGTGGTACAGCATTTCACCGGCACCATCCCAGGCATCGACCGCATCTTTTAATGGCTCTTGGCGACGACCAGCGATCACTACCTTACATCCTTCTGTAGCATAGGATTTTGCAATACCCAGCCCGATTCCTGTACCACCACCTGTGATAACAGCAGTCTTTCCTTCAAGTTTCATATCCACTCGCTTCTTCTATTAAAATCTCAGGGTAAACCTATTGGCTAACCCACTCTAATTATTAAGCCAATAGTCCCTGTTTAATCCCCTGACGACCGCTTTTCAAGTAAGGAAAAGACAATTGATGAGCATTGGCCAGTTTCAATGAAGCAAAAATGATACAAGCTACTGGAAAACTAATCTTCTTTGTAGCGTTTCACATAATTGCACAATGGAGTCTTATTAAAGATAATTAGTGATATTCTCTCCAAATACAGCATAAAAATTAGAGCAAATCAAAAGATATTTAGTCTTTCAAAGCAACCATGGCCAATCTCGATAAAGCAATTGATCCCATTGACGGTACGATTTCTATCGTGACGCCTGAAAATATCACATTTCGCTATAGTGTCGCCGGCCCGTTCCAACGAGCTACTGCATTTGTCATCGATTTACTAATCCGCATGGGCATCATCATTGTTCTGTTGGTACTGACTATGGCTCTTAAATCGGGTCTTGGTGATGCTGGAATTGGATTCTTTTTGCTCTCAAATTTTATCCTCAACTGGTTCTATGGGGCCGTCTTCGAGACATACATGAATGGTCAGACACCGGGCAAACGCCTGATGGGTATTCGAGCAGTCACCGTCGATGGCAAACCGATCAACGCAATGCAGGCCGTGATGAGAAATCTCATCCGTACGGCAGATACCTACCCCCTGGTAACACCTGCCGTGTTTGGCATTGAATTTACTGACAGTCCTGTTTATCAATCGGCGATCATTCCTACTTTTGCAATGGGATTGATTGTGATGAGTATGAACAAGCGATACCAACGTATCGGTGACCTGGTGGCCGGGACAATGGTGATTGTCGATCAACGTAAAGCAACATTTGGACTCATCGATGTGCGAACGCCGGCTGTTCTACAAATCGCAGCGATGGTGCCAGCAACATTCCGCGCTGATCAGGAAATGTCGCAGGCACTTGCACACTTTGTCGATCAAAGGCCGAGACTCTCTGATGGTCGGCGCCGGGAAATCGCCGCGCATCTTACAGAACCACTTTCAAGAGAACTGGGGTTACCTCCCAACCTTGATCCCGACCTACTGCTACAGGCATTGTATTACCGGGCTTTTGTATCCGATGCTCAGGAAGAACTAATGCAGTTAACACCGACAGCCACTGTTGATTACCATACAGCCTCTCAGCAAGCCCCGCCGTATATACAGGCACCCGTTCAGTTGCAAAGGCAGGTTCAGTATTTATCTCAGCCCAGCCAGAGTTCGGGCAGACCTCCGAGTGGAGGGCTTTTAAAATGAAGGTGGCGGATTTACTTTTACAGCGTCAGCAACAATGGCAGGAGCTTGAATTACTATGTGATCTGGTCAGCAATCGTCGGGTGGCTTCGATTACGGCAGAAAAACTATCCACTTTTGCATCTTTATATCGCAGTGCCTGTGCTGACTTGGCCTTAGCAGATTCCTACAACCTTCCTCCCGAAACAGTCGAATATTTACACCGACTCGTAGGCCGGGCTCACAGTCGTCTATACCGCTCACGCCGTTTCCAGTTCAGGGCCTGGTTCCACGTGCTAGTGTTCGACGTCCCCCGAAGAATCCTGTGCGATGGCTGTGTACAGTTCATGTTTATCTTCTTCTACGGAACATTTTTGCTTTCAGCCTATCTGGCGTACGAAACAGAGATGTTTCCCAACTACCACGTTGATATTATCACTCAGGAACAAATCTGGTCTCTTGAAGAAATGTATTCAACTTCGGTGGCTGATGAACGAGGGTTTGGTGCCGGAGGTATGGCGGCCGGCTTTTATGCCAATCACAACACGGGAATTGGTTTAAGCTGTTTCGTAACCGGGATTTTAATTATTCCCGGACTGCTCGTTACACTATTCAACTCAGCATTCCTCGGTGCCACATTCGGATACATGGCTCGTGAAGATGTTCCCATGACTGATAACTTCGTAGAATTTGTAACGGCACATGGTCCGTTTGAACTGACGGCTATCGTTTTGGCTGCCGCTGCCGGATTGCGACTGGGAATCGCCTGGGTAAAGACCAACGGACTTTCCCGTGGTGCCTCACTACGAAAGTCCGGAGTAGAGTCTATGCCGATTATGGGTGTCTCCATCGTGTTTTTCTTTTTGGCAGCCCTGATTGAGGGTTTTATTTCGCCCTCAACACTGCCGTACAACTTCAAACTCACCATCTGCATTACTTCGGCGGTGTTCATTATCGTTTATCTGATTGGATTTGGTTTGTTCAAAGGAGAACGCCATGCAATTCGATAAGACACATATCCAAATTAGAAACCGCACCGAGAGTGAACTTCTCGATATTTCGTTGCATGTCTTCCGGCGATTCCCGATACCTATTATTTTCTCATTCCTAGTAGTGGCCATCCCGTTACTATTTATTAATGATTTACTGTTAAGCCACGTACTTACACTTAAATTCAATGCAGCGCAGTATACAGCCAGATCCATTGTAGAAATGGAATTCACCACAGCAAATCTAAGCTTTAAGACTTATCTTTATCTGCAGTCGGTACTAATTATCACACAAGCCCCTATCGCCTCAGTATTATCAACACTGATGTTAAGTAAGCTGATCTTTAATGAAAAGCCGACGATAAAAGGTCTTATAAAATCTGCTCGTTCGTGTTTTTGGAATATCACAATGGCATTTGGCCTACGACGTTGCATCCTGATCCAAATGGGGCTTCTGATTTTATTGATGGAGGCTGGCGCAAATGGTCGAGCCGCCATCATGACGTTTTACACAATAACTCTTATTGTGCTTTTACTGGTTCGTGGAAATCGCCCTTACATGCTAGAGATTATTTTGCTGGAACGGCCGGGACGTGATCCGACAAAAGGAATGACACTCAGCCAACGTAGTAAAATGCTGCATACCGCCACAGGTGGAAATGTATTGGGACGTAGCATGTTTGGCATGTTGGTAGGAGCTGTTTTCTCCTTATGTCTTTACGGAGCAATCACTTTTTTTTCAATTTCTTTGTTCACCGAGTCAGGAACTATTGAAAGCTCTGTATTTACGGCACGCTGGCTATTTCCAATTTCCTGCTGGCTGGCAGTTTGTTACACGTCTGTAGTGCGTTTCATGAATTATATTGACACCCGTATTCTCACTGAAGGCTGGGAGGCTGAATTGAAAGTTCGAGCTGAAGCCTACAAACTAGAACAACGTCAACAGTTAGGTACGAGTTGGTAAGGCACATCAAATGAAACAAAATTCACCGTTGATGTTCTTTCTGCTGCTAATCTGTAGTCTGCTGCCAACGGCCGTTTCTGCACAACCTAATTCCGATCCTATCGAATCCGGTCGTAAAGCACTGGTCCGGGAAAATCCATTCCCCTGGTATGACGAACAACAGGACCAACTGCGTCGTATTCCACTGGATACTGAATTTATAGAACGTATGCGGGAAAGGATGGAATCCCTGGAAGGACTTGAAGAGCAAATCAAAGAATGGCTCGAAGATGTTGAGCAGGACTTTGATCCCAGTGATCTGCCAACACCGGACATGAGTGAATTGGATGAGGCATTTGAGAATTTCGACTCGGAGGCATTTCGCGAACGAATGAATGAATATTTACGTCGACTGGCCGATAAAGAAACTCAGCCGAATGATCGAATAAACCCCGGTGGACGTACCAATGACGCCGGAAGTGGGAACCCATTCCGGGGAGATCCTGAAATGCGACGCGGTGGAAGTGGTTCCACCAACAGATCCTCAGGCAGTTCTGGCGGTTTCGAACCGCCGGATTTGGGTTTTATTGGTGATGGAGCAGTGTTTGCAAAAGGACTCTTCTATATTGTCCTCGGAGTCGTCATTTTAGCGTTAATCGGCCTGATTTTATGGGCCATTATTAACCGTGAAAAGACAAAGAAAGATCCCGGAATCTCTTCCGAAAAAACCGTTGTGACCGACCAGCAACGTGTCGAGGAACTACCATTTCAAGTCGATGCTGATTATAAAGATCTACTCGGTCGAGCTCGTGATTGTTATCAGGATGGTGATTACGAGCAGGCGATCATCTACCTGTTTAGCTACGAACTAATTCAACTCGACAAAGCCGCATTGATCAAATTGACGCGTGGTAAAACAAATCATCAATACCTGCGTGAGGTTCAACCAAATGAAAGTCTAAAATCCCGTCTGGCGATGACCATTCGGGCCTTTGAAGATGTCTTCTTTGGCAATAAAGAATTAACACGACATCGCTTTGAAGAATGCTGGCAGGAAGTTAGCAGCTTTGAACAGCTAACCCATCCGCAACATCAGGTGGGGTTAATCTAATGCAATTAAAATATATCCTCTTGTTATTATTAACATTTCTAACACTACTAACCGTTCACCCATCGCATCTAAAAGCTGACGAGGACGACATTGATGCCACTTACGGTCAGGGCAATCAGTCCGAAGGACGCTATAGTATTAACGGCACCGGTGTACTGGCTCAGATGTTTGAAGATCGTGGCCATAGCGTTTTTTACTCACGTATCCTAGGCCGACCTACTCGCAAAGCGGACGTAATTGTCTGGGCTCCGGATAATTTTCATGTGCCGTCTGACAGTGAAGTTGCCGCCATCGAAAAGTGGCTTAAAGAAAAGTGGGGGCGTACCTTTATTTTTATAGGTCGAGATTACGACGCCACTATGGATTACTGGATCAATGTCGCCAAAGGTGCCAGTCCTGATGAACTGGCAATGCTGACACTGAAGTTGGCAGACGTTTGGGGTGCCCATCAGGTGAAGCGAATGGCCATCATCGATAATGAAGACTGTGGTTGGTTTAAGATTCAGGCTGATAGTACGGTTCGTACTATCCGTTCTGCCCGATCCACATCCCCTACAGACTGGATGGATGGTGTGGCACCCGGCCGACTGAAAATGAGATTACAAAGCTACTTTGTTGAATCCGACAGAGGAAAAAACGCTAACTCCAGCCGTTATGAATATGATCCACAACTGTTTTACGAAAATATCCCCTTAATTACTCGCATTCAAAGTCGAACAAAGTTCTATCGCGGGCAGATTTTTGTAATCGCCAACGGATCTTTCCTTCTCAATGTACCTCTGGTTCATAAGGAACATCGTAAGTTGGCGAGTAAGCTTATTGAACAAGTTGGTCGCGATAGAACTATTTGCTTTTTGGAAAGCGAATTCGATGACTGGGAAGATGTGCCTGTACTGGAAAATGCTTCCTCCGCGGCACGTCCCCCCAGTATTGTGACAATTCTGCAGACTTGGCCATTCGGAATCATTCTGATTCACATTATTGTGATCGGCATCATTTACTGCTTTTACCGTTTTCCAATCTTTGGTCGACCCAAAACTAAATACGAACTTAACAGCGTTGTTGATGACATGAACGAGAACCAAAGTGTTTCCAATTTCGGTCGTCATGTCAGAGCACTCGGTGACCTGCTTAAGCGCAGTGGAAACACCGTGTTTGCAAATCATTGTTTACAAATGTATCGTCAGAGATCCAGTGAACAAACAACATATCAACCTCAAAAACAAAAAAAGAAACCAACCTAACGAGACTAAAGCGAGGGTAATAAAAATGTCTATTGGTACCTTTAACTGTCCATCCTGTGCACAACCACTCACCCTACCTCCCTCATTTACCGGGAGCCAGGTACAGTGCCCTCAATGTTCGAATATCATCAATGTGCCTAGGCAGAACGTCCAGCCGCTCACACCGCAGGCAATCGCCCCACAGCCGGTCGCCCCACAGCCGGTCGCCCCACAACCGGTCGCCAATAATCCGCTGGCTGGAAATATTGGCAAAATGTCACTCGCCGAGTCGGCTGATACCGGGGTCGACACACCAACCCGGCAACTATTCCAGAAAATCACTGACGAAGTCGCTAAAGTTTTTGTTGGACAGGAAGAACTCGTACTGGGAACACTGGTTTCGTTATTTTCCAACGGGCACGTATTGATTGAAAGTGTGCCTGGCCTTGGTAAAACATTATTTGTACGGACATTGGGTCATGTGCTGGGATGTGACTTTGGGCGAATTCAGTTTACCGCTGATTTAATGCCCTCTGACATTACCGGAGCTCCTGTTTTTAACATGAAAACTCAGGAATTCACCTTCCATCCCGGCCCTGTATTTACACAACTGCTACTGGCGGATGAAATCAACCGTTCCCCTGCCAAGACCCATGCTGCTCTGTTAGAAATCATGCAGGAGCATCGAGTCACCGTTGACGGTGAAAGCTATAAACTCGATCCTCCTTTCCTCGTCATTGCAACACAAAACCCTATCGAGCAGGAAGGAACCTACAACCTGCCTGAAGCTCAGTTAGACCGTTTCATGATGAAACTCATTGTGAATTATCCAACTCAACAGCAGGAAGCAGATATCCTAAAACAACACAGTCAACAGAAAGATCTGGGTGATGTGCTGACGAACGAAATACAGACTATTTCTTCACCGGCCGAAATCAACGAAGCAATCAAGACAAACGCTGATGTTCGAATCGATGACGCATTGGCGGACTACATCAACAATATCGTCCGCTTGACCCGAAAATGGCCTCAGCTCTATATGGGTGCATCCCCTCGTGCCGGACTCGCGCTAATGCAGGGAGCACGTACATTGGCAGCTTTTCAGGGGCGAGACTATGCCATCCCGGATGACGTGGTGCAAATCGCATTGCCCGTACTTCGGCACCGTGTCATGTTAACAGCGGAAGCCGAAGTAGAGGGACAGGAAGCCGATCAAATCTTAACCGATCTTATCCGAACTGTTGAAGTTCCTCGCCTGTAATATCAATCTTAAAGAATAAGCAAATCGCGAACTAAGAAGAACGAGTCTGAACGTTGGAAGACAATCTGGATCAAGTTAAGCTACAAGCACAGGATAATCTGGAAATAATCCAGATGTTTCCCTGGTTGACGCTTGTCATCTTCACGATCCCGCTGATCTTCATTGCGCGAAACAAGGTCTACCCAAGTCTGCTATACGTTCTGGCATTGTTCCTGCCAGCACTTGTGAGCATCAGCATAATCTTTGCACCGAACATGCTCCTACCGGCTATTGTACTCGACTTATTAATCTTCATTTTTGCCGGATTTGATTTATTTACTACACCGTCAAGCTCGTCCTTAACAGCAGAACGCATTCATCAAAAAGTCGCCTCATTGGCTAAACCTGCGAAGATAACGTTCCAGATTACAAACCATGGAAGACGGACCCTGAAAGTCGTTCTGGTGGATGACATTCCTGAGGATTTTGACGCCGATCTTGTCACGTTCACTTCTAAAATTACTCCTGATGAATCTCTTGATTTTGAATATCAGGTAACGCCGACGCAACGCGGCAAATTCCCGATGCATTGTGTGTATGTACGGGTCAAATCGTCATTAGGATTCTGGAAACGTCATCTGGTTCTACCGGTTCGAACAGAATTACATGTTTATCCCGACCTAAAACAACTATCCCATTACGCATTGTTAGCCCGGACTAACCGTCTTTCATTATTAGGGGTCCGACGAACACGAAAGGTTGGACAGGATAATGAATTCGAACGACTACGAGAATACACACGCGATGATCACTACAAAAACATTAACTGGCGCAGCAGCGCACGTCATAACAAACTAATTGTCAAAGACTACCAGACAAGCCAAAGTCAGCGCGTGCTTTTTCTGGTTGATTGTGGTCGTATGATGACCAATGAATCTAATGGAATGTCATTTGTCGATCATGCTCTCAACTCCGCATTGATGCTGAGTCATGTTGCATTGTCACAAGGCGACTCGGTCGGCCTCATTTGCTTCTCAGATAAAGTTCATTGCTTTGTCCCGCCACGTAGCGATATTGGACACATGAATCAACTGTTACATGCCAGCTTCAATCAGTTCCCCCGAATGGTGGAATCACGATATGACGAAGCATTTCTCTATTTGGCTAATCGTTGTAACAAACGTGCGTTGGTCGTGCTGATTACCAACGTTGTGGATGAAGTAAATTCACAACAGGTAGTTCGTTATATGCAAACAGTTTCAAAACGTCATTTGCCTGTGAGTGTCATGATGCGAGATCATGAGCTCTATCAGGAAGCGGAACAGACTGAAAGTCTATTTAATGCCGCCGCTGCTGCTCAGATTCTTAACTGGCGTCACGACGTCTTAAATACTCTCAGCCATCAGGGAGTTTTTTCTCTGGATGTGCTACCGGAAGATCTGACTGCTCCGCTGATCAATCAATATTTAGAGATCAAAGCTCGCCATCTGCTCTAAATAGTACTCTGATTGATAAAATGTTTTCGTAATCAATAGAAAACCGCCGGTTTCCCAACGGTGTGTTTTGAAGTAATTTGGAAGTATAAAGTTAACTATTTTCCAGTTGAATTTTAGAGTGAAACAATCTAAGGATGAGCGACCCATACTTCCAACAACTATTTGCGGACCGAATCGGTGGTGAAAACTACGGCAAAGGTACCGAAATCTATAAATTTGAAAAAATCAAACGTGCCAAACGTAAAGCATTGGCTGAATTCCCGGATCGGCTACTCTTGGATTTTGGTATTGGCGAAAATGACGCTCCAGCAGATGAATCGGTACGTGAAGTGATGGCTGAGCAGATCCATCTTCAGGAAAACCGCGGATACGCAGATAACGGCATCGCTGAATTCAAAGAAGCTGTAAGTCGCTTTATGCTACGTAACTTTGATGTCCAATTAGACCCCGTAACGGAAGTCAATCACTGTATCGGGTCGAAGACGGCATTGTCGATGATACCCGCCTGTCTCATTAATCCAGGCGATATCACACTCATGACCGTGCCCGGCTACCCTGTCGCAGGAACGCATACCAAATATTATGGTGGCGAAGTTCATGAACTGCCGCTGCTGGCGGAAAATAACTTCCTGCCTGATCTTGATTCTATTACTCCGGATATTCTGGAGCGCGCAAAGCTATTAGTTATTAATTACCCAAACAGCCCGACAGGCAAGCTGGCATCTGCTGAATTCTTTGGCAAGGTGGTTCAGTTTGCCAAAGATCATAATATTGTTGTCGTGCAGGACGCCGCCCATATTCTATTAACCTTTGATGGGACTCCAACCAGTTTTCTGGAAACTCCCGGAGCGCGTGATGTCGGAGTTGAAATCCACTCACTGTCCAAAGGCTTTGATATGATCGGATGGCGTATCGGTTGGGTTTGTGGTAATCCACTTCTGGTACAGGCTTTCTCTGATGTCAAGGACAACTGCGATAGCGGGCAGTTCATTGCCATACAAAAGGCCGCGGCGGCGGCACTGGATAATGATTCGATCCCTCAACGTATTCGTGAAAAATATCGTCGTCGTATGATTTCGCTGGTCGATGCACTGCAAAGCTGCGGCTTTCAATGTGAAATGCCTGGTGGATCATATTTTTTATATACTCCTTCTCCGACAGGAGTGGAGGGCGGACCAACGTTTGAAAATGCTGAACAAGCCAGTCAGTATTTAATCACCGAGCACGGGATCGTGACGGTGCCATGGGACAATGCTGGAGCATTCTTACGCTTCTCGGTAACCTATGTTGCAGACGACGAACAACGTGAGCAGGAATTAATGCAGGAAACTATTGCCCGACTAGGCCGTGTCTCTTTCACATTCTAAGCTGACTGAGCTGTATAGAGCTTTTGTTCGGTATTACCCAGATATTTTTCCTTAACACCGGGATCGTTGATTGCATCTTCGGCAGTGCCGTCAAATAGAAATTCGCCATGATCAATAACGTAAACACGATCGACAATTTCCAAAATCTCGATAGCAGCATGGTCAGTAATAAAAAAGGAGATCCCTTCCGATGCCCGGAGTTCCGAGATCGTCTTTTGGATACCATCGATTGTTACAGGGTCAATGCCCGCAAATGGTTCGTCGAGCATGATAATTTCCGGCTGAAGAATCAGGCAACGTGCAATTTCCAAACGCCGGCGTTCGCCACCGGAAACACGTCCCGCTTTCGTTTTTCGGATGTGGGTAATATTAAAACGCTCTAAAAGTTCACGACAACGCTCGCGTTTCGCTTTGCCAGTAATACCCTGAAGTTCAATCATCAGATTCAGATTTTGCTCGACAGATAGTTTAGCAAACACGCTGGAATCCTGCGGCAAATAACCCATCTGGCCCTCACGAGCACGACGGTACATAGGCCAATCGGTAACATCCCGTCCATGGATGGCCACCGTTCCTTCATCGGGACGTTCCATACCGCAGGTCATTTTGAATGTTGTGGTTTTACCAGCGCCGTTAGGACCCAGCAGGCCTACAATTTCACCGGATTCGACAGAAAAACTAACACCGTTCACAACCAGTTTACGGCCGAAGGTTTTAACCAATCCACTGACTTCAAGAATCGACATCCTGTCGCTACTCGCAAAAAAATCTGATACGCTACCGCGTGTATCTTACTGTATTACACCGATTCGTGAAAAGTTCGGTATAAACGGCAATTCCAATAACGGGTCACCATGCGGGTGAGGCCAGTAAATCATGAGTGCTTCTCCAATAAACAATTTCCTGTTAAATGTGTTCTTACCAAGAAGATCCGTCCATCGGGTCCACCGTGCGTCAGCACTAGCGGGGCTATTATCACCCATTGGGAAAAATTCATCCTCCAGGACATTAAAAGAAAGTTGTTTCCGATCTGTGAAGAAACTCGATTTATTCCAAGATGGGAACAGATCTAAATGAAGCTGAATGACACTTTGCTGAGTCGCATTATTAGTATCGGGATTCAACCAAATAGGATCCACTCGTCTTAAATCGTCCCAATACGACTGAATAAGCCGTCTCGTTTCATCCGATCTTGGAAGAATATCGGTGTGGTACTCCCTGCCAACAGCACCACTGTCCTGAGAAGCGATATAGTATACATCTCGAAATACGCGAGCATTCTCAAGCGTGACGGCCAATCCGGTTGAATGCAGACCAATGGGAAGAAGGTCACCTGGATCTTCCTCTGACCACTTTGGGCCTAAGATCTTCTCAGTAACAAACGTCGCTGGATGATTAAGTTCAATTAGATCATCATCGACCCAAACTCGTAATTCATTATCGAAATTACTATATCGAATCGTATGTATTCCTTGACCGCGGATCGCTGTCTGACCTTCCACAACCGGACCTTTAAAACCTGTCTTTTCTTCCGCTTCTGAGGCGATAAAGTATTCTGCACCGCCATTGATCGACAAGGCTATTTTCCCGGTTTCAACATCAATCTCAGCTTCGTAATGCACTCCTGCTTCAACAATATCAAATCCTAATCTGCCGCTGTCGCTTTCGATAATAACATCAAATTCCACTGCCAGATCACCAACCCAGTATTGTCCACGTGCAGATCCACCCGGCCATGTTGTTCGTAATAACTGAGCTAGACCACGAGTGGTGGATTCGGGAGCAATCTTTGCACCCTGCATCAAAGTACGAAATTTGGATAAATAATCTGATTCATAACTGACTGATACACTCGGGTGTCCGGACAAATCAGACTCGGCACCTTCTATTACATCGTCTTCTATTGATGGTGCAAAAAGATTATCACCTTGATAGCTTTCCAGCATTTGTTTCGTGATCGTCGTATTATAGGCATAAACGTCAGTGATTAACTTCGGGCGAGGCCAGAAAAGAGTTTTCATGGCCTCACGAATTTCTCTAGCTTTTTCTTTTTGAAGGCCAGACTCAGCCGCTTTCAGATGAGCTTTTAGTTGATTATGGGTAACCCAAAATGTCTGATCCGGAATATTGTGATGGTAACGAATACTAACTTTTTCACGATTTGTTCCATCAATTGAATAATTGAAACCATTAATTGTATGCTTCCAATTTCCCGGCGTTCCTTCCTGCTGTAGTGGATGATATCCATCCTCATAGGTACCAACCATCCGCCAAGGCTGAGGCCACATTATTTCATCAAGATTCTTAGGGCGATATTTAGTGTCATGAACCAACTGCATGATGGCCAATTGTTTACGAGCCGGCTTACGGCAAATTTCATAAACAGCATCAGTGCTAGTCAGCGGCTTACTGTAAACATCTCCATTGGAAATAAGAACTTTCTCGTTCGGCAAACCAACTAATCTCTTGATATAGTTCTCCGTTGCATTCGTTGGATTTTTAAAAACAATTACATCCCAACGATTAGGGTCGTTAAACATGTAGGCAAACTTGTTAACCAGAATTCGGTCACCTGAAAATGCATTCTTAGAAAGATCGTTTTGCTTATCTAAAACCTCCGTAAACCCACACATCGGGCAAACGGTTGCAATGACTTCACCTTGGCCGTTATTTTCTGTACTGGCGCCTGCTCGATACCTGTATTTACAGTTATGGCATTCATGCTCAATATGCGTTCCCTGTAAACCATGAGCCATCGATCCGGTAGGGATAATAAATGCCTCAACAACAAAGCCGCGAAATATGAATGCCAAGATAATAGCTATCGCAAAGCCTTCCAGCATATCGCGAATGTCACCCACTTTAGAATTGTTTATCATAAATTTTTCTAACTGGTTCGTATCATTATTAGATCAACGAACACATGAATTGGCCTCAAGCATCCATTCCAATATACCTAAGAACTTAGAGCGTACAAAACCACTGTTTGTTCACGTAATAGCAGTTAATTTCTCAATCAACCACCCGACCCAGAATCGTCTCACGACTGATCCCCTGACCCCATTGCCTGCAATCTCGTGAAACGGGTTGATTATCTCCTATAAGAAGGAAGGAGTCTGTCTCTGCAACCCATTCTGGCTCCCATCGACCGGCCGTATAATCTGCTCCCAACCAGTAAATATCACGCGCTATTTTCAGGCTTGTTAAATCTAAAATACCTTCATTGGCTGAGATTGAAAATGGTGTTTTACGTGTTGCCAAATCCATTTCAAAATCTCCGGTTAGCTCCGTACGCCTAATACCGGATTGATGGTGAAAAGAATCCATTTGAATAACTAACCGGCCATCTAAACGTCCTGCCCGCAACCGGACCTCTGTCCCCTTCTTTTTCCATTTAATCTTAGTAAAACTGGTTGATTCACGGACATTATTCGGATGATTTATACGTACATTAAATTGTTTGAAGTCAAATTCCAACTGCAGGTCTAATAATCGCAAACCCACCACTCCCGGTTGATAGATCCTTAATGTTAGATCGACAATAAAATCGTCAACAAAATTAAGCTGTGACCGGGAAATGAATTGATTATAAGGAAGGTAGTCGAACACAGCCGTCGGTGCGCCACGTTTTACCGGAGGAACAAATCCGGCTACTACATTCCAATGGTGATAATCCATCCACTGGAGATGTGTTTTCTCAGCCGCATCAAATGCAAACACCTTATCCAATGTGAAAATCCAACCCGGGTCGTCCGCGCGTACGCCGAAACGCTGTAGCATATTATAAGTCGAATCGAGGGGTTGATAATGACTATCAAATAACAAGGTACTCAACTTATCAAACTCTTTCAGGTCTTTTTGATACAGTTTGCCATCCACAAAAAGTTCACCATCTTCGACTGCAATTTTTTCACCTGGCAGTCCCATAATCCGTTTGATATAGCGAGATCCTTGATAGTCAAAAACAACACGCTGCCAACGTCGTAAGTCCTCATCGCTAACCTCCGTATATAGCACCGAAGCGGTCGATACAGAAATACCGTCCAGTGAATTCGAGGCACCGCAATTGAAACAAACTGGCAGGTTTTCATCACTGACAGTCGTCGCGTCAACCATCAGTGGAATCTTACAATCATAACACTGTAACGCATAGTGCGGGCCGGGTGCCGCTGTCGCCATACTTCCTGAGATAACTGGAGCTTGAAAAATTCTGCCTGCAACAGAACTACGTAACCACCAGCCAATACAGGCTCCGCAAACAACAATCACCAACGCAATAAAATATACGACTGGCCGGTTTTGCTGAGCCATGCTGTTTACTTCTTATCCTGGCCTTTATCAAGCACTGCCATGAAGGCCTTCTGAGGGATATCAACACTGCCGATACTCTTCATTCGTTTTTTACCTTCACGCTGTTTGGCCCAGAGTTTCTTCTTACGCGAAATATCCCCACCGTAACATTTCGCAGTCACGTTTTTACGAAGTGCTCGTACAGTTTCACGAGCAATGATTTTTGCACCGATGGCAGCCTGAACCGCCACCTCAAACATATGTCGATCAATTTCCTGTTTAAGCTTCTTGCAGACTGCTCGTCCCCGCACCTGAGAATCTGCACGATGGCAAATTACACTCAGCGCATCGACACGATTGCCATTAACCAAAATATCCATTCGAACAAGATCAGCAGCTTGATAACCAATGATCTCATAATCCATCGTGCCATAACCACGCGTCGAGCTCTTTAACTTATCATGTAGATCATAAATTACTTCCGCTAATGGCAAGTCATAAGTCAGCATCATACGGGTTGTGGAAATATATTCCTGTGACTGTTGCACTCCACGACGTTCATTACACAACTTCATGATGGCACCGACATATTCACCGGGCGTAATAAAGTTAACACGTACAATCGGCTGTCGAAATTCAAGAATATCACCTGGTTCTGGGACCTCCTGAGGACGGTGAATTCGTAATTCGGTGCCGTCCTTTCTGGTGACTTCGTAAGTCACGTTGGGAGCAGTTTGAATCAGGTCAACATCAGACTCCTGCTCCAATCGCTGTTGAACAATCTCCATATGTAATAAACCGAGAAAACCACATCGAAACCCAAATCCCAGCGCTTCACTGGTTTCTGCCTCAAATTCAAAGCTTGGATCATTAATTTTCAAACGGCCCAGTGCATCACGTAATTCCTTAAAGTCCTGACCATCTGACGGGTAAAGACCACAATAAACCATTCGTTTCGGTTCCTGATACCCTGGTAAGGCCCGGACTTCGGATTTACTAAGACAAAGAGTATCCCCAATATGCACCATATCCAGTGACTTAATATTACATATTACATAGCCCACCTGACCTGCTTGAAGTTGATCACATGGCGTCTGTTGCGGAGTAAATTGTCCAATTTCAATTACATCGTGCGACGACCCGGCACGTACAAACTTAATCTTGTCACCTTTACGAATCGTTCCTTCCATTACCCGGAGATAGGTAATCGCTCCACGGAATTCGTCATAATGTGAATCAAAAACCATGGCTGCCAAATCAGCGTCTGGGTTGCCGGTTGGGGGAGGGACGTTTTCGATAATCGAATCCAGCAGCCCCTCGATACCAATCCCTTCTTTGGCACTGACTTTTTGAACATCCGCATCACCCAAACCGAATTGCTGTTCAATTTCCTCGATCACTTCATCGACGCGAGCATAATCCAAGTCAATCTTATTGATTACCGGGATAATTGCTAGATCGTGGTCAAAAGCATTGTAACCATTCGCCACTGTCTGAGCTTCCACGCCTTGAAATGCATCCACTAATAGCAACGCTCCTTCACAACAGGTCAAGGCGCGTGAAACTTCATACTGAAAGTCGACGTGACCGGGAGTATCAATCAGATTGAGCTGATATGTTTCGTTGCCGCGTTTGTACTCGACACTGACGCTGCGAGCTTTAATCGTGATGCCGCGATCCCGCTCGAGTTGCATATCATCCAGCATTTGCTCCTTCATCTCACGTTCGGAAACCGTTCCTGTGTATTCCAGCAGTCGGTCTGCCAGCGTACTTTTACCGTGGTCAATGTGAGCAATAATGCTGAAGTTTCTAATATTACGGCAATCCATTCAACCGATCTGCCTGTTCCTGTTTCTTATTATCTCAAGAAGTTTGACCAAATTGTTTACGAGCTACCCCGGCAGCACCGATATATCCGCACGAACTTCCCAGTGTCGCAAAATCTATAATCGTGTTTTCAGCCAAAACTGGAAAGGTCAACTCCGCCACCGTCTTACGAATAGTCTCTAAAAATTTCTTGCCGGTTTCCGATTCTCGACCACCAAAGTTCACTCCACCACCCAAAACAACAATCCCGGGATCGATGATATGCATAATCGATGTAATACCACGTCCCAGTAATTCCGCCGTTTCCACAATAATCGCTTCCGCAAACGGATCACCTTGCTCGGCATGATTTGCTATATCCAGAGCGCTAAACGATCCGTTTTCCTCCATAGTTTCGGCTAGCGAGGATGCTTCACCTGCTATCAGTTGTTCCTCAGCACGCTTCACTAAACTAGTCGCACTGACATAAGCTTCAAGATGTCCGGGTTGACCGCAGGGACACACTCTTGCATCAGGGCTACTGTCAATAATGATATGCCCACACTCGCTTCCATGGCTGTTATCGCCATGCAACGCGCCATCCTGAAGAATCACACCTCCTCCTACACCTGTACCCAGAGTAACCATCACTAGGCTGTCGTGTTCACGCCCGCGACCAACCCAATACTCACCATAAGCAGCGGCATTGCCATCATTAATAAAAGCAACCGGCTTGCCGGATTGCTCTTGAAAATAATTACGGATCGGAAAGAAGTTCCAGCCACTCATATTGGGCATATGCAGCAGCTTACCTTCCCTGACGTTCATCGTGCCTGGTGTGCCCAAACCAAGAGCTTGGATATCCTCCCAAACGATTCCAGCTTCATTCAATAAACCTCTGGCGAATGACAGAATGCGGGCGACACCATCTTGCGGACCTTTTTCATGCTCCGTTGCGATCTTTCCATGCGCAAGGCTGCGACCGGTATCATCAACGATCCCTATTTTTACGCTTGTCCCACCTACATCGACTCCAAGGTAGACAGGAAGTACTGGACTCTCTTCAGCGGACATCTGTGAAATTGACTCCTAACCGACGGCTTGCTTTATTCTCTATTTTAGACAAGACCGTAACAATCTGTAATTGTTCTATTTAGGTTTGGGAACAGGTTACTTGTTTCTCTTCATAACCATTAATCCTATGATCGTCAGAATAATACCCCCGACCATCCAGCCACTAACAGGCTCTTGAAAGATGACTGCCCCGGTAATCGCCCCCAAAGCAGCCTGACTTGCATTCACAAGATTGTAACGGGTCACAGATAATATTTTGATGGCAGAAACGAGCGCCACAAAAGCGATCGCATTACAGACACCTGCCAGT
The DNA here is from genome assembly GCA_002709045.1 of Planctomycetaceae bacterium. Lineage (GTDB taxonomy): Bacteria > Planctomycetota > Planctomycetia > Pirellulales > Pirellulaceae > UBA721. Next base: position 37,855 of record PAPJ01000053.1, read on the forward strand.
ATCATTTGCAGAAGATTGTCTGCCGCTAAGTTGCGGGGAACTTCCCAGGAACCATTCGAGGCGCTAATAACCAGCAAAAACAAAAAACCGGTAATGCTGATAATTGTCATAATTGCCGGTTGTGAAACACCACGATTACCAACCACTTTAATCACTGCACCGAAGAATCCATAATTAACCCCGGAAACAATAACGGCTCCAACAGCAAATACTAATAAATAGGGATTGGCATCCGGGTTTTCCAGAGTTTGTTTCAACTGGGCGAATGCTTGTTTACCTCCGGTTGATAAAACGACCACAGCAGTGATCAGAATAAACATCGACAAGATAGTTCTGCGTGAAGGCGTATCCTTCAAAAACCACCAGTCGACCAAAGCTCCGGTCACAATCAAGACACCCAAACAAATTGGTACGGCTAAACTAATACCGATTTTATTAAGCGACCATTGAAAACCAACATTACCCAGAAAATGCGATGTCATCGATAACAGCACCAATCCCACGACTATTCGGGGTGGACATATTTTTCTTTCATTCTTTTGGTAATGCCATACCAACCAGGGAAAAACAATCAGGATTGTAGGAACGGCTTTAACACAACTAACCCAAACAGGGTCACAGTCATCCACAGCGCGCAGAAAAACATTCGCGGCCGAATATCCGATCGAGGAAACGGCACCCAGAATAATACCACGTCGGTATAAATCTACACCTTGCGAAATGGTCTGATCTTCCAACTGCCTACCCGTTTACCGTAAATCTCTGGAGGAGATATCCTGACGAAACTGATCTTCATCAACTGCTTTGCATATCTGTATCAGTGAAGAAGGCAACTTGAGATCTTCTAGTCGAGTAAATTGCAGCTGCTCATCCGATGAAGTCGAAAATGAAGCGTCCATTGTACGACCAAATACCAAAAAGCAAACCTCTAAGTCTGACATTTCCTGAAGTGCTGCATGAAGGTCATCTTCATTTTCATAATACCGACTCTCTGCAATACGGCCGATCGTATCTACACCCACTAAGAAACAGGCTTTTTCAAACAACCTCGCTTTTTTACGAAATGTTGGTGCCCGCGTCACTACAACATCATTCGCTAAACAGATTGGCAATAACCGCTCGATACACGCGGCCTGATCCATCTGAGGTTTGTCAACATTCTCAACAGACAATTCAAAATGCACATGACCACGTAAGGCCTCGCGCGCGAACTTAGCCATACGAAGATGACCTGTATGTACTGGATTGAACGAACCTGAAAGTACATTATTGATCTGGCTATCACCAATCACTGAATACTCCCGCCTGCCGTTACAGACTTCTTCTGTCGCAATAATCAGTTGAAGCAAACGTTCAACTATTCTCAGCATTGACAGGGTTGCCATTTGCTGTCGCTCAGTACGACCAGCCTTGACAAGAACTTCACGTTGGGAAGTAACCACTATTCGGTCACGCTGACGTAATGCGGCGGCCAAAAAAACAACTCCATCTAATCCGTCCGGAGATTCCGGTCCTAAATGCCCGGTAATCGAGACTGCTAACTGAGCTTCGGCAGTCTGCTGTAATGCTCCCTGAGCCATCTGGATTGCAACAGTTGAACTGACCGGACCAACAGATTCAAGATCTTGCGTGCTAACCTCAAGCCAACGGTGCTTCGAGTCATTGCGATAAGTGACATGCGACCCGCAAAAAAATTCAGAAATCCCTGGCTGACTACCAATTACGGCGGCTGCTAGACCGCTGGTGCAACTTTCAGCAAATACAAATTTCTGAGCTGATTGTTCAGCCAATTGCCGAATTTTCAATGCCGCTGCAGTTAGCTCTGATCGTAAATTGTCGTCTGACACAGGAAGCTACTTATTTAAATCGTCCGAAACTTCAGGTTTCTTGTTATCTTCGAGCCACTGCTTGCCATTTTCATTCCACCAGGAAGTCCACTTCTGATGAGCTTTTTCTCGATTATCATCCTCCGCAAAACCGCAGGAGTAAACTTCATAAACAAAAATCGGGCTTGGCCGGGAAAAACGATAACCATAGTCTTTTGGATTTTGTTTGGTGAGATGCAGCAGCATGATCAGAACTGTGTCACGCAATTGTGTCTTAATAAGCTTTCCGCCAGCCTGTGGCGTGCTCCAAGAATGCACTAATGTTTTTTGAGTTAGTAATGGCTGCAATAACTCAATTTCCTCTGCACCTCCAAATCGAGCCGCACAAATCGCCGCATACTGTTCACTCGTCGAATAACTAGTGGTGTTATTTAACAGTTCCCGAGCTACTTTGATACCGGTCTCACCAAATCCGTAATTTAGAATAAGCATCAAACCCAAAGTCTTATTGCGGGATTTAGTCGCCAGAGCGGCCCATTCACGCGTCATACGCTTGCCAACATCTGAATCAGGCTTATCAATAATCTGAGACTTAATCTGCGAGTAATTCAGCAGATTGTAGACCGGCGAAACTAATGTCTCACGTTCTGCTATTGAAAGCTGACTGGCTCCCAACATCACAGTGGCAATACTCTGAACCTGAGGAATTGTGGGGCCGGTAGGTGTATAGTTTCCATATGGCTGAAGACGCTTGACCCGTTCCTGAAGCAACTCGACTAACCCTTTCCTCGTTTCAATCGACCTCAACAGACTCGCTTCTGACCGCACCATCGATGCGAAGAACTTTCGCTCTGCCTCACTAGTACCAATTTTCTTCTGATACAAATCCCAGCCAGGCAGATCATGTTCTAAGTTGCCGTCCACATCGTCGATAAAGCGTTGTAGTTTTTGCTCAAAATCCTCATACATCAGATCAACATAAATACGTCGAGACCGACTACGAATTTCAGGATCCGGACTACGTAATCCAGACGCTAATTCGCGCCGCGCTGATAATCCTATCTTGGTCAAATCTTTCTGAGCACGTTCACGTATCTGGAAAGACGAGTCACCAAGAAGCTGCACCATCTTTTCGTATTCAGGATTCAGTGCATTAGGGGGCTCTTGCGCATCACTATATGCAGCAGTCGTTATAACAACGAATACCGAAATCAGAACACGTGTTAATCGATAAATGATACGTTTCATATAGCTCCATAATGCTGGCGAAAAATGAGGCTGATTACGATCGCCTAGCTTATTATAAGCCAAATTCATTTCGTTCTTAGGTATCAGAACCCTTTCCAAGTGCTCTAAATATCGGGAAAGCTACTGTTTTTGTAATGTTTTCCAGGCCGATATCAATTTTCCTGCTTTTTTCTCGTAACGGTACCAATATTCACTAACAACCTGCGAATAAGGGAATGTTAGTACTGCTGAAAAGGATTTCAGCATTTGTTTATTAGGATGTTGCCTCCAACTGGAGATACAAACCGGTTAGGCATGCACAATTTCAATCGCAGATTCTCTTGAAAGGAGACCGTACGATGAAAAAGAAAGTTTTGTATGTCGGAGGCGGTGCCGCTGCAGTCATGCTGCTCCTTGCACTGCTATTCGGCAGCGACGCAACAAGTTATGTAACCACTTCCGTAGCCAGTGTTCGCGACTCGGTCAAAAATTCCGTTCCCGTGGAATTCGAATTGGAACGAGCACGTCAGGAAATTTCGGATATTACACCTGAAATTCGAAAAAACATGGAGCTCATCGCTCGCGAAGAAGTCGAGATCGAAAAGCTCGAGGCTAATATCACTCAATTTGAAGAGAAGTTGGCTGAAGATGAAAAGTCGATCAAACGCCTAAATGCGGACCTTTCATCTGGTGTTGAGTATGTAACGTACCACGGTATCGAGTACTCTGCGAACGATGTGAAGCGAGATCTTACGAATCGCTTTGATGAGTTCAAGACAGATAACGAAACTCTGGCAAACCTTAAGAAACTCCATGTCACTCGAATGGACAATCTGAAAACAGTTCGTGGTCGACTGGCATCTATGCAGGCCTCACAGCGAAAGCTGCGAGTGGAAATCGATCATCTTGCTGCTCGCAACAAGATGATCGAGGTTACCAAGTCTGCCAGTGAGTTTGAAATTGACGATAGTCAGCTTGCAAAGGCAAACGCCTTAATCAACAACCTCGACTCCCGTCTTAGTACCGAGGAGAAATTGTCTCACGTCACCAATCAGTCACTGGATCGTATTCCAGTCGAAGCTGAATCGACAACAGACATCCTTGACGATGTTGCCAACTATTTTGAATCTCAGGAGAAAAAATCTCCCCAGACCAGATTAGCCGGCAAATAATGATGTCCGACTTTGGGAAATGGGGTTCACGCTCAACCGTGGGCCCCTTTTCCTGCGCGGACAGCCAAAGATGATAAAATAAGGATGAACCCACAAATGAATACAACAGGAATAAAGCGGCCTCTGGCTTTTACGAATTCCACTCGTGTTCCGGCTGTTCCACCTAAAAAATTCGCAACTAACTATGCTTACTTTTCCCGGACAAACAAGAAGATTATGAAAGCCGTTTCTGATCGATTTTTAATGTGGATCGACGCTGTAGGTGGTTATTTAGTTTGTCTCAATAACCAACTGACGATCGGGCAGGCTCGCCCCGGGCTGAATATCGATATTCCACTTGCCGCTGATATCACCAGCAAACACGCACGACTAAAACGACAGGGTAAAGAGGGCGATTATATTATCGAACCCCTGTCTGAGGTAATGGTGCAAAACAAAAGAATCCAGTCCCCCACACTTTTACATGACGGTGATCTGATTTGCTTAGGAACCGCTCAACTGCAATTCACTAAACCTCATCCGCTTAGTGCAAGTGCTCGATTGGATCTGATCGGTGGCAGTCGTACCAATCCCTATGCCGATGCCATCCTACTAATGAGTGATACACTCATTATTGGTAATAATTTGGCCAATCATGTTGTCTATCATGGTGAAGATCATCAGATCGTTTTATATCAACAGGATGGAAAACTGCATTATCGATCGGACCAGCAAGTCAATCTTGATGGAGTTACAAACCAAACCGCCGGTGAACTATTTTACGGTTCGCAGGTAAAAGGCGAACGTATTTCTTTTAGTCTGGAACAGGTGTAGTGGCTCTCACGAACAATCTTTGTATTCAATCACTCCGGTATTTAACCTAAAAATAAACATACTTGATCCAATATCAAAACTATGAAATTTACTTATTCCAACGGCGACACACCTCTAGATGGGTATACCATCAAGCGCGGTCTTGGGCGAGGAGGCTTTGGGGAAGTCTACTTCGCCTTAAGTGACGTGGGTAAGGAAGTTGCTCTTAAAAAAGTTGACTTCATGGATGCAGACCGCGGTGACAACCTTATCCTCAATATCAATCATCCGAACCTCGTCCTGCTTTACGATATCAAACATACTGATGAACATGAATCCTGGATCATCATGGAGTACATGTCTGGGAACTGCCTCCGCGACGTATTAACAAAACACCCCGAGGGGCTTTCAATCGATGATGCGGCGGCATGGTTTTTTTCGATTGCCAGTGGTGTCCATCGCCTCCACGACAATGGTTATGTACATCGAGATCTAAAACCTGGAAATGTGTTCTTCAGTGAAGGGCATGTCAAAGTTGGAGACTACGGATTATCCAAACTGATCTCATACAGTCAACAATATAATAACACCCGTACGATCGGAACCTGCCGCTATATGGCTCCGGAAATCGGTCGTGGAAACTACGGTCGTCAAATAGATATCTATGCTCTGGGTATTATTCTCTACGAATTACTGATCGGCGATAGTCCGTTTGACGGGGAGTCTGATGCTGAGATTTTGACAAAGCACCTGACGCAGCAACCAGACCTCTCCAAAGTTCCAGACACTTTCCGGTCTGCCATCAAAAAGGCACTAGAGAAAGATCCTGAAAAACGTTACCAGACAGTAGTCGAAATGATGCTGGATGTGCCGGCTCCTAATTATCAGTTAACTTCGGGCATTCATCGACCGCAGTTGCCTGAAAAATATATCAATCAGTCTGAAGGAAAGCAGCCTGCAGATTCCCCGCCATCAACCACGGCCGAGCAGGATGCCTCTAACCCGACTAACAGCATAGAAAATACGCTGACAAATCCTACTACAACGCCTCTCACCGGCTCGTATATTCCTACACTCACTAACGTACCTTTACGTGATCCGGTTCCGGTCACACCGGCATCAAAGTCCGTTCAATATACTCCTCCGCTGCCGGATCGAGTATCAAAATTGAAGTGGACGGATATAGCGATCATCGATTTACAAACAAAAGATCGTTCACAACGATTCAGCGAACTCACCTCATCGATGATTCGAGCGGTCATCGGAGCGGCTGCCAGTACCACATTGATCTTTGGCGTATACTTAACCAATCAAAATCTGACCATCGTGCAAACCACGCAGTGGTTCATTTGGCTCATTTCTGTAATCATGCTCAGTAGCTGGGCAGTTCTAATCGCCGGAAAATTATGGGAAGCATCTGCCGGTGAAGAAAGTACAAAACGCCTGGTAATGTTCAGCGTGGGGGCAGGTCTGGGAGCTCTACAGTTAGCGATCGGCAATTTCCTGCAGTTAGATTTTAGTGACCTGCACTCAAAAAACAGTTACTGGCCATGGGTGTTGGAACAATGGAAATTCTCAGCAGGTGGGCAACCATCCTATATCCATTTTGCGGTGTTCACGGGATTATTATTTGGCTGCTGTCGTTGGTGGCTACATGCCACTCCAGCCAGAAACTCTCGGTATGACCTACTGGCAGCAATGATGTTTGCGATGGTAGCCTGGTTCCTGCCAGTCGCACCTCAGCCGCTAATGCCCGGTATTGTGGTATTTACAACCCTAGTCATCCAATTTTCGACACCAAATTATTCTGTGGCAGAACGAAAGGAATTTGAAGTTCGGGCAAACACATGGTGGCAGCATGTTGAGTAAAAATTCACTCCTGACATTATTCTTATTGGTGACATGTTCCTCACTAATGGGTCAGAATAATATCTCTGCTAACAACGCGCCACAATTCTTTCAGTTTGACTTGAAAAGCAAATCCAAGCGTCAGGCTATACAGCAACCAGAGCTAATTTTACCAAACGGCAACTCATATGCTGTCCGGATTGAATCTGATTTATCGGTTGATATTTCCGGAGTTACTGAAAACTTTATAGCCAAGGTGGATGCTGCTATAGGTGATATTATCGACAGCGTAACAGGCGATCATATAGATGGCCGAGTTTTGCTGGAACAGAGAGGCTTCAAATTTGATCCTCTGTATATTGCGAATTCCAATGACATCTTCCTCCAGCAATACACACCGATCATCGGAGGACAGTCATCCAACATCACGAACTACCACTTAATCGCCATTGTCGATTTCAAACCTATGCAAACTGAAATTAGTCATGTGTGGGGAGAAATTATGCTCGGCGAACGCTTGATCCAGTACATTATGATCGCCAGTATCGTGCTAATCATCCTGTTTACCTTACGGGGTAATCAAGTCATGCGAAACCGCGATACACATCCTACGATTCGTATATTCATTAATGTGGTGATTCTGGTTACCATTCTCGTGTCCTTAGCAGTCATTGGAACTATGCTTCACTGGGTCTGATTTCTTGTAGTCTACCCTCTTTGCACGGTACAATTCGCTTAACCATCTATTGTGTTAAGAGATCGTTCATGGCCGAAGTTGATAAGCTGCTGATTGAAAAAATACGTTCCGGGGAAGAGGGCGCCTGGATGCAATTTGTAGACCGTTTTGGCGGTCGACTTCAGGCCTTTGTCCGCAAGAAAATTCGTGACCCAGCCACGGTCGAGGATATCGTTCAGGAAACCTTTATCGGCTTTATCAACAGCCTTCCCAATTTTGATGAAACCCGGCCGATCGACAGTTTTCTGTTCACGATTTGTAGATACCGAATCATCGATCACTTTAAAAAGACCGGTCGGCGTCCGGATATTTCCTCGCTGACTTCGCATGACTCACAACAACAGATCGACTTACCCGGAGGGGGTCGGAGAGCATCGACGATTTACCGCAGCGGGGAACGCCGACGTGCAGAAGAAGATGCATTGCTTGAGATTCTTAAACAGGAAGTAAACCAGTTAATTGAACACGGTTTCTGGATCAAATTAGCTTGTCTGGAACTGCTCTTTGTCAGCGGTACACCTAATAAAGAGATCGCTGAACTAGTCGGGTTATCACAACCGCAGGTCGCCAGCTTTAAGCATGAGTTCATTGATAAAGTTAAGCGGCATATGTTACGTCTTGGAGTTAATGCCGATTTGTTTCCCGAACTTTATCTGGAACGGTAATAAGAGAGAGTTTGATGCTAAATCAATTTAGTGATTCCGAACTGAGTGCTTATCTTGAAGAGGATCTTGATGCCGATCGAGCATCTATCCTCGAAGAAATGCTCGTCGCTGACACTGGGTTACAGCACAGACTTCAACGAATTCGCCAGCAAATCGCCGTCGGTGAACATTCACTGGGCGCTATTTGGCGACAACACAACCTTAGCTGCCCGACTCGCGAGGTTTTGGGGGGCTATCTTTTAGGAATCCTGTCGGATGAACAAAATCTTTTTATTAAAACGCACATCGAAACACGAGGTTGTCTTACGTGTCAGGCAAATCTGACAGATCTTAAAGAGCAGCAAACTCAAAATCAGGAAAAATTGACCGCACGCACGACACGTTACTATAAATCCAGTATTGGCCACTTTTCACAACATAGGGATAAAGATTAGAGATGAAAAATTATCGATTGCTCGTGTTCGTCGGAATAGCAATAATCATTTCGACACCCGCAAGTACTACTGCCCAAGAAGTGACTCCGGTCACAACCATCCATAAGCTCAAAGGTAATTGGAATTCTCCAGCTAAAAACTATGTTATCCTCCAACGTGGTGACGTAGAAATTGTCGTTGTTAACAATCAGGCTGTGGATGATGAAATCCTTCCGGGGCACCGGGGAGGCTATAGTGGTATTGCTAGGATTTCACATAGTAAACAATCGCAAAATCTGTTCGTTTCGAACTATGCGGGAATCAACTATGAACACATCCATGATGGTCGCACGCGTGAGCGAAAAATTCTGTTCGAACCTCGCAATCTACCGATGGAGATACGACATATTAATCAACATACCGTTGAACTCTATCAGGCACCCGCTGGCCATTACAAACTGGAAAGTTGTCAACGCTATGAGTTACTCAAAGACGGTACGATCCAGCTGACTTATGAATGTACGCCCCGAGCCCGTACATTTGAGAATGGTTACATTGGGCTGTTCTGGGCCAGCTACATTGATCAACCTGAAGACAAGAGTATTCATTTCTCGGGTTTTGAAAACGTTGAAGGTAAATCGCTACGCGATTTACCTCCGCCTCAGATGGTCCGTGGTGTCACTCCTCAACACGGTATCCAGGCAACTCACCGAGGGAGACTTGATACACGGATGTTCAAACATGACGCCGATTTCCCACTAACACTCGTCTTTGGGTATTCGCGTCATCGATTCGATCAGCCGTGGTATTACGGAGTCAGCCGGAATATGGGATTTGCTCAAATATTCCGCTCAGCAGATCAAATACGTCTAACACAATCGCCTTCTGGCGGTGGAGGCGGGAATCCTGCATGGGATTTTCAGTACTTCATCCCGGACTATGAAGTTGGTAAAACCTACCGCTTTATGATGCGGGCAGTCTATCACCCCTTTGATCAACAGGACGTCTTCTTTGCGCGAATCACCAAAGAGTACCGAAGACTCAATAATTCAAAATAAGTTATTAATTCGACGGGAAAGCCGGCTTTGGTATTTCGCCCTTGATGCGATCGGGGTTCGCTGGAGAAGGAAACTGGATATTGGACTCCGGTAGCGGAGCTAATTCTGCCTCAGCCAAATCAACCAGTTCCTGCAGTGCAAACCCTTCCGGTACTTCTTCGTCAAACTGCGAAAGCAGTTCAACATAATTACCAATGGAGGGCATCAAATTTTGCCCGGTATCCCGGGTAATCATCGATGGATACTTATTAAATATCTCCGTCCACATCGTCCATGCTTTTTCGTATTGTTCACGAGCAGGCTGTAGTCGAGCAGCGACGAATAATTCATCGGCATTTGCTGTTGTCTTACGTGCGTTAATCGCCAAATCCAATTGTTCCATTTCACAACGTTTAAGCCAGTAATCATAGTTGATCATCGATCGCATGTAATAAACGGCATCGGCCCTGACTGCAAGAGCTTCTGCTTCTGCAGCCAATTCCAATGCCTGCTCTTTCACATCTTCCGGCACTGCATTTGCAACGTCCGTTTCTGATACAAACAACGCTTCAGTAGATTCCTGCACCATTCGCTGGTGATATTCTGTACGTAATTCCGGGGCAAGATTTATCGCCTCCTGTTGAGGCTTTGGTAATTCACTAAACCGTTTATCGCGTTGTGCCTGTCGCACCCCGGGAGCCAATTTATTCATTTCGATACGCATACCATCTAATTTACGCTGCAACTCCGGGCCCTGATTCAGGCGTATTGTTGTTCCCGTAAATTGCGAGAAGATATCAAGAGACCCAAGTTCCTCAAGTCCAGCATAAGCGGTTGCAAAAGCCTGTTGAGCATTAGTATCCAAATACCCTTCATCTTCCAGTGAAATCGCGTAATAAATTAATGCCTGAGGTTTGCGTTCGTAAAACATTAACCAACTACCGCGAATACCCCCATCACTAAACTTCGCTACGTCTTCACTTTTCTGGTACCAGCGGTTCGCAACTTTCCAGTTATCAGGCTTTCCATCAACTCCGGCAACCAACTGCGAGTCCATTTCCAGACCATAGTTTTCCATGCGTTGATGAAATGGATCATCCTCAGCAAACAAACGGCGGAATTGTCGTTTCTCATCAGAACCACCAATCTTTGAGCCGGTATAAGCACCAACCTCCTGAACTAACTTTGCATCTTGACTATTGTACTGAGTGCCTTCCATGAGGAAATCGATGCCGCGTCGTACCCACTGGTAACGATGACGATAATTATCAAAGTCCACGGAAATATTGTAAGCAAGATTATGAGCCTGAAACTTCCAGATAGAAACAAAGTTTGGCTGTAATTTAGAGATCTGATTCACCGTGGCAGTCACGTTGTCATAGTCTTCCATCTTTTGAAAACGTGTTGCTTTCTCCCATAACACGATCACTGCGATCGGACGTAAACCAAAAGTCGCCAACTGCATTGTAGAACTTACCGGATCAATCTCACCCAAATTAGACTGCGCCAGATAATTCTCAGCCCGCAACTGAGCAAGCTTACCTCCCCGACCACCATCCGGATCACTGGTGGCCGGTTGCCCAAGATAAAATAATGGGAACAACAGCAATACAATGCCGGTGATATAGGTGACTTTACGCTTAAATGAAGTTTCTAAGTTCACGCTGCAATTTCCCTCGATGAGATAATAAAGTATCCGGCAAACAATAAAACGAAGAAGTAGACCAGAGTGGTCGTAATCTGTTTTAGGATCAGATCCAAATTAATGTCATAACCATAGGCCACTTTGGCTGCCATATTAAACCTTGGGAAGTCCGGCGCCAGCTTGGCAACACTCTCCATCGTATCGAGATAAAGTGAATCTAAAGACTGAATGACAGAGGTCGCTGTTTCACCCATATCCAGGTCAACGGTGGCACCCTGTTGAGTGATATTTCGTATAAGTGACTCAATCGGGCCACCTCCAGGTGCATCACCAGATTGGACTTCAGCGATAAAGCCTGCTGAAACTCCCATAACGACAATCGATAAAGTAGCAACCAAGGCAACAATACCGTTCAGAAAGGTACTGAAGAACACTCCAAACAATGTTACAAGGATAAGTTGCATCCAAATGCCAAGATAACACTTAAAGAAGTTCATCTCGAAAGATCCTTCAGGCGCTCTAATATACATATCAGCCTGAGCCATGCCAAAGAACTGAGCATGATCGCGACAACGGACATGGACTTCCAGTTTTCCGTTATCAATCAGATCCTGAAATAAATCGATCTTTTCAAGTTCAGCGGTATTTGGATTTTGGCGACGAATTTCGTTGTAATCAATATTAATCTGGAACGTCTGAAATTCCTCCGCTTCAAACGGAATTGGGGCACTATAACGGTCCTGAACAGACAAAGTCTTCTCTGGATTCACCAGTAGAACCTCACCCCGAACCTTACCTTCAATATCACCCTTAGTGGTTCGAAACACTCTCAGGTTTAATTCCAAAGGCACAATACCTTCATCCCCCGCTCCGATACTAAACATATCTGAAGTCAAGTTTTCAAAAGTCCAAATTGCTGTACTCAGTGTATTACCTTCAATATATTCACGGTATGTCCATTCTTTACCAACAGACAGACCACCTTCTCCACCAGCATCACTTTCACGACCATATCGATCTAAAAAGCGAAGGCTGCCGTAAACAGGCACACGTGCCAAAAGATCACCCACTGGTGGTCCCAGCACGAAATTATCACCATCCCGAAAAATGGCATGTGTATGACCCTGAGCCACTTCAGTTACACCAACAGCCTGATCACCTTCAATATTACGGTTAATCAAAAAGTCATGACGATGATGAGAGTCAACAGACGTCACACCTGTTCCTAATCCGGTCTCTTCATCCCATTCAATCGATGCAATATCAATTGTGTGTGAATGGTCCAAACCACGGACTACAAATGCATAGCTTACCAATCCCATCAGTAATAAAAGTATTGTTCCCACGACAGCAAAACCGAGGACTCGTCCAAGAAAGATCTCATGTGCTCTTACAGGCTTGGTGGTAATCGTATAGATTGTCTTGTTTTTAATATCGTTCGGAATACTAAAGGCACTGACAAACATCGCCAGGGCCAACAGCAGATAAGTGCTGGTGGAAATAACAAATCCGAGATACAGACGGGCCGGGTGATCATTTTGTACATCCAAAAACCATCCTGCAAACAGTAACAGAACCACAAATAAAGCAAAAATGATTAAGACTTTATTTCGTATCGCTTCCTGAATCGCTAATCTTGTCATCCCGATTGTTCGGCGTACCGAAGAGCGCGGGAAATCTTCCAGAATGGCTCGCTTCAACCCGCCCCCAACAATGGAAATCGCCTGCTGGGGCGTGTTACGAATTGCAGTAAAAGCAAAGGCGATTATCATCCAGGCAACAAATATAACTAGTGCCAGTACGATAAATCCGCCAGCAGCATTAGATAGCCACTCGCTAAAAGGAATAAACTCATTGGGATCTACGACCATTTGTCTGTAATTCCGTTAATACTACTCTGAATCATCTGGGATAAATGGAAAACAAGCCACTTAAGATACATTCTCTGGTTCTGTGTCTGAATCATCAGGAGTGATCGCGGGCTTAACTGCCTCATCAGATTCCTGTTGATCACGCTCGCGCTTACGGTTGTAACCAGGACGTGCTTTACTATCGCGCACAATACTGAGGAACAAATCCTCCAAAGTCGTCGTTGGATTTTCCATCGAAACCAGGTCAGCTTTGTCACTGGCGATAATATTGCGAATTTGCTGCTGTGCGTCATCACTCAAACCCTTAGCTTGAATTTGAGTAATATCACGAACACTGAGCAAATTCTCCACAGCACCCATCTCTTTTAATTCACCCTGATGAAGAATAGCGATTCGGTCACAGACGTCCTGCACATCCGCCAGTAAGTGGCTACACATCAGAATGGTCTTACCCTGATCTCGCAAACGTACGATCAGATCTTTCATTTCTCGAGTACCAATCGGATCCAGACCGGTGGTTGGTTCATCCAAAACAATCAGTTCAGGGTCATTAATCAAAGCCTGTGCAAGACCGATACGACGTGTCATACCCTTGGAATATTCTTTCAACTGTCGACGTTTTGCCCATTCGATATCGATTAACTTTATCAGGTCACGAACACGTTGCTTACGACGACCGGCAGACATATTGAACAAACGACCGTAAAAGTCCAGTGTCTCTTCGGCATTGAGAAACTTGTAGAGATACGACTCTTCAGGTAAATATCCAATGCGTTCGTTCTTAGAAACGTCAGAGGCTTCTTTATTAAAGACCAACGCCTGACCACTGGTTGGAAATAGTAATCCCAAAATTAATTTGATCGTTGTCGATTTCCCGGAACCATTTGGTCCAAGCAAGCCAAAAATCTCACCCCGACGGACTTCGAGGTCTAGCGATTCCAGAGCATTCACTTTAGGACGTCCCCAGAAGTCTTTATAGACTTTCGTTAGGTTGCGAGTTTCTATAATGACATCCTGGCTGTTGTCAACTGATGTGGACATCGAAAACCTTTCTGATGACAGGCACTTATTTTATTTCCAAACGGTTGGAACAACGAAAAAACTACCTTCAGGGACAATTCATATGATACGCATAAATAGAGTTGGCTGTTCATTAGAAACAACGAACAAAGGCCTGACTATTTAGCTGGCAAAGAGTTTGTAAAAAACCTTTTGTCTTGGTCTTAAAGTATGCGGCTTGAACACTATAAATAAGGAATAGGAATGCTGTCAAAACAAAGATATATGGTCAGTAATTAAGGCCTTTTGACGGTCGTACAGGTTATATCAATTGATTGGTGTGTCTGAAGTGCCGAAGAACCGGCGTTTTAGCCACTAACACTCCACCTCCACACACTTACATGTCTTCCCATTCGCAAATCCAGACATACGCTGATGCTCAGGCATTTCTATTTAGCCGCTTCGATCTTGAGCGAACGATGAATACGAGTTCTCCGGATACATTTAAGCTCGATCGGATGAAGCAACTGGCCGAACTATTGGATAATCCTCAACGTAAAATCAGAACTGTACATATTGCCGGTACCAAAGGAAAAGGTTCCGTCTCTAGTATGGTAAGTCAGATTCTCACCAATGCAGGATACACCACCGGACTTTTTACTTCGCCACACCTTGAATATCTGGGGCAGAGGTTTTGTCTTAACGGAATCCCCTGTAGCCAAGAAGATATGATCAAAATAATTCGGCAGATTGTACCGGCTGTTGAAAAAATGGATCTTCGTGACGCCGAACAATCAGACGTTGATCTCAGACCTACTTTTTTTGAAATAACAACAGCTCTAGCCTTCCTTTACTTTTATCAGGCCAATGCTAATATCGCCGTTGTTGAAGTTGGACTCGGCGGACGCCTCGACAGCACCAACATCTGCGAACCAATCGTTACCGCCATTACAAACATTGGATTGGATCACACCGATATTCTAGGCGACACTTTGGAACTTATTGCATGTGAAAAGGCCGGTATTATTAAAACTGGTGTGCCAGTGGTCAATGGTTGCACACTCGACGGACCTCAACAGGAAATTGAACGGATCGCTACTGAACTTCAGGCTCCCCTTATCGGCCTAACAGAAAACATCATCATTGAGGACGCGGGCAGTAAAACGATGCACCCGCAGATCAAACGAGTTTTAATCAACGGGCACCAAATCTGGGAAAATCTGGAAGTAGGAATTTACGGACAACACCAACTAGCTAATGCCGCCGTGTGTCTGGGTATCATCCATGAACTACGAAACCTTGAATATTTAATTGAGGATATTGCGGTCCAAACAGGAATAGCCGATGTACGTTGCGCCGGACGTCTCGAATTAATCAACACCCAGCCGCAAATTCTCTTAGATGTAGCTCACAACCCAAATTCTGCTGAGGCTCTGGCACAATTCCTAACCCAACATTTCCCCGACACCAAACTCCATCTCGTTCTTAGCTGTAGTCAAGACAAACCGTATGGCGAAATTATCAATTTGTTAGCACCTCTGTTCCACAGCATCACGTTCACCAAATACACCAACAATCCCCGCGCGGTTGAACCTCAGGTTTTATACCAATCCGCCGTCACAACTTGCAACAATCTGGCGTCTAGAACGCAAATAGCGGAGGATCCAAATGAGGGCTTAAATCAAGCACTTGAAAATGCAGCGGCTGACGATTTAATCGTCATTACTGGCTCCTTCTATCTGATTGCCGAATTGAGAACACGGGTTTTAGCGTTATCTGATTAAGCCAGCCGCGGACAAATCGCACAGTTCAGTAACAGTATTCATTCTGCAACAGAAAGTCTTTCTGCTGTAATAATAAATAAAAACAAACCGACAATTCTCTTTTATTCGATACCCTTGAGTGTACTAAGATACGCTATCACATCTAACAATTCCTGAGCCGTAATTTTTTTGATAAGATCCTGCGGCATGATCGACACCAAGTCCGCTTATTTAACATCAATTTCAGCAGGAGACACCTCATGTTTCCTACCTAGGGAATCGACATAAAACTGTTTGCCATCCCGGTCTTCTCCAACTTTCATACCGGTAGAAGTTGTCAAATCGGGATGAAAAAAAATTCCTCTAAGAGTAGACGATTCTCAGGTACAGCTGGTGGAGCCGATCCATCTGCCAGTTGCCCACAAGCGAGATTGGTTGAAAAACAACCCATCCATAGGAGTACGAAGCTGCGCGTGTTAATACTCCTATCTTGCTGATTTTCAATTTTAATTCATCTTACAGCGGCAGCTCTTATTGCTCAGACGAGAATGAGTGTCTTAAAGCAGCGGGGAGATGGCCTGGTAACGGCTTTTCTATGGCTGGTATTAATCCTGCAGCACGTTTCACTTCCATGATCTGACGACCCTTTAGAAAAGTTACCTGATCCAGTGCTTTGAAGTCATGAATGCGAACACCTAAATAGATTTGTGTTTCGCCTTGTTGAAAACTAATCGCCCGCTGGCCTAATAACGTCGCCATCCCGGTAATCGGGAAATACGACACACCAGGTAGTCCTCGCTGCATCATTGCTTCAGCACCATAATGCATATTGCCAAGCAGTATAAAACCACCATCGGGAACATTGGCTGTGGTGCCGATTGAAGTCATCTGCCCCGTTGGCAACATCACAACCTGACCATTTACCTGAGCGGCAATGACACCAACTGACAAAAACGAAGCCAGAGTTAATGACAGCTTACCGACCATCTTACTTAGCAGCTTCTGCTGCTGGTGGTTTTGCTTCAAGACGGCAAATCTGTGCGTGACCATTAGAGCTCGCTAATGCAACCTGAATTCCATCGGGATGTATCGCTAATTCACGTGCCACATCACCCACTTTGAGACGATGGAAATCTTTGTCTTCAGTTGGATTTATAAATACTAAATGAGCTCCTGCGGAACCACCTACACCGACAACCAAATAACCATCTTCATGCTGGTATAATTGCCAGGCGATAGCCTGCAGGCCATCGATCGACCAGCTTTTTCCGGCTTCTTTGGTTTCTGAATCAAACGAAATAATCAGTGGAGTCTGGACGGCACCCAGAGGGTTGGTTCCCTTATGAAGTCCGCAGGCAAACAGGATCTTATTATCCGGACTCATTGCCATGCCACGAATACCGCCATAACTGACTTGCTGTCCACCATTATAGGTATGAAGAGCTGCCCCGTCGTAGTTCATAACTTCCTGAGACTCAGCAACATTCCAACGTTTAATTTGTCCGGTCAAATCACCACTAAACAGTGTTCCGTCAGAAGGGTGCCACAGCAAACTGTAAATATCTCGTTCATGACCGACGAGTTCCGTGACCAGCTTACCTGTCTCCATTTCCCAAAGCTTGACGATTCGGTCATTACCTCCGGACGCCAATATTTTTCCATCGGGACTCACTGCAATTGCCCGAATCCAGCCTTTATGAGCTACCACTTCACGAATAGGCTGAGGCTCTTCACGTTCATCTTCAACGTTCCAGAAAAACAGTCGATCATCATAGCCGCCACTGACGATCGTCTTACCGTCTTTCGAAAACTCAAGTCCCCGCACCCAGGAATTGTGTGCTTTATAAACCTTTAGCGAGTCATCAGCCAACGTCCAGCGAACAACTGAAAAGTCCTGTGAAGCTCCAAACAGATAGCGTCCGGTCGGATCGAAACGGCAAGACACTAAAGGCTTTGCATATTTCAATGTTTTTGAAAGATGCGAGGCTTTAGGATCCGTCTTGGCTGCAGGAAACGTCATTAGCTCAACAACTCCTCGATCGGTGCATAAGCAGGATCGGCAACGGGAATATCTTGCCCGCCGATGCTAAAGCTTCCAAGCGAATCCACTCCAACCGCCTGAAGATATGTATGGAACAGATGTCCGTGATCAACTTCCCTGTCGGCGATCTCAACTCCATCTGCACCGGTTGCACCAATCACTGCTCCTCGCTGAATACCGGCACCACCTAAACAGATTGACCATGATGAACCCCAGTGATCACGCCCATACCGCTGATTGATTCGTGGAGTTCGTCCAAATTCACTGAGGACAACAATCAAAGTGCTCTCCAACATACCTCGATCTGCAATATCCTGAACAAAGGTGCCGAATGCACGATCGAACTCGCCCAATTGCTCAAAGTGGAAATTAAAGTTTTCATTGTGAGTGTCATAATTCGAGTGGGTAACCTGAACCATAGTAACCCCATTTTCAAGCAGACGACGCGCTAACAAGGTATGCTGTCCCAACTGATGATCACCATAACGCTCATGATCTTTCTTAGGTTCTTTGGTAATGTCAAAAACATCACGTTGGGCCATTAGCTGCTGAGCCTGCTCGAAACTTTGTGTGTACGCATCCGTTTGTGCTGAACGACGACGAAGGGAAAAATCGTCATTGGCAAGTTTACGAAAGTCATTACGCAACATATCCCGCTTTTCATCCAGCGTGCCTGGACGGGCCGAGTTCGCCGGTGGCTTACCGCTGGCAATTCGAATACTAGCAAATGCGGGACCAAGGTAAGCAGAGTCATTACTACGACCACCAGTACTGCTGGAGACCTGAATATATCCTGGCAGGGAATTCTTTTCAGCCCCGAGACCTTTAGCCATCACAGCTCCAATCTGAGGAAATTCCTGTGCCGGAGTCTGTCGACGACCGGTAAACATCATATACCGACCCTTACCATGGTCATTTTCTTTAGTATTGATACTTCGCACCAATGCCAGGTGATGCATTTGTTTGGCCGTTATCGGAAGCAGTTCGGAGACATGAACACCGGGCACAGATGTTGGAATAGCACGGAAGGGTCCGCCAGTATCCTGTCCTGGCTTGGGGTCCCAGCTTTCCAGCTGGCTCAGACCACCTGACATATTAAAGACGACAACACGTTTCTGCTGACTGGTTAATTCTTTCGCAATGGCTGGATTGGCAAAAACACCCAGTCCTCCAACAACCGACGAGGCGGCACCTGCTGCTCCAAGCATACCGCCAAGAAAACCTCGGCGAGCAATACCATGCTCGGCTGACTTACATGAATAGTTACATTTCATTTTCGTTTTCCCTTCAAAAATGATAGCGCTCTAGTGATTAAACCGGAACTCCGCTGATGCTAGTAATGCCCAAACCATATCCTGAATTGCCTGTTGTTTTTGGTCTTCCGCGTGATTCAGAAATTCCTCAACACGCTTAACCTCAGCAGCAATAGGCTTACGGGAAAGCACACTAATATATAAATCCTCTGCTATTTGCACAGAGTCTTCAAGTTTAACTAATTGGCCTACCAGATAATTGTTAGATCCCAACCACCCTGTAAGACGCGATCCATTTGTAATATAAAGAGCCTGATCGATGGTGGAGAAAAAGTCGGTTTGCACCTGACCCGCTCCAGCTCCGTAAAGATTAACGAATTCTGTACGAATTCCACTGATCTTCGCTTCCACACCTTCGCTGATTTCACGCTCTCGCTGAATCATTATAACCCTATCATTTTTATCGGCATCTGATAGTGGTTTAGCTTTATCTAATTCCGCAATCGTCGATTTACGATAAACCTCTGTTACCCCCATCGACTCCATCATGGCGTTGGCCAGCTGTTCCGGAGATAAGGCCCGTAAATCGCTGACAACAAAATGATTCACTAATTGCTTTGAGAGTTTTTCTGTGGACTCATCATACTGGCTGCTCAAATCAGTGGCTGTCTTCGAGACAGTTGCCAACACCTGCCGATTTTGCTCATAGCCGCTTTCTGCTACAGCCACCTTGTCCAACATGACCTCCACCTTTTTCTTCGCTGTATTCTCAGCATTCGTTTTAGTGGCAACATCCTTAATTGCTGCCTGCACGGCGGCATCCAACCCGGCCAGTTCTGTTTTTAACTTGGCCTGGCTATCTGCAAGTTCCTTTTGAGTAGCAATCACCTGAGGATCTTGTGAAATCGTCGAAGTCGCTGTCGTTGTGGTTTCGATCAAATTCGCTAAAAGCTGCGTGGCCTCAGATTTCTTATCACGTGTTATTGTCACTCTTGACATCTCGTCTGCTGCTGCCTGTTTCGCGTTCACTGCTGCTGTCATTTCCGTTGTTGCCTGAGAAACTTCTACCTTCAAGGCGGTGACTGCTGCTTTGGATGTTTCCAGCTCTGCGGCAGCGCGGGTCACTTTTTGCCGGGCAGCAATCAGTTCCAGCTTCAACTCTGCGTTAGCATGAATCTTCCCAAACTCGGACTGCTGAATTTCATATGCTTCAACTAACGACTGCAACTGCTCGAATTCATTTCTCAACGCCTGTTCTTCAATTTCAAGAGCGTGAATTTCATCTTTAGACGGTTTCCATAGGGCATAAGCCTGATCCAGCTTTTCCTGAAGGGGTACCAATGCTTCCTGCTCTTTTTGACCCTGTGCTTGAGCCTTGGTCTTGGCATCAGTCTGCTTAGTAATAACAGCTACAGATGCATCGAGTTTTGTCTTAAACTTAAGAGCGGCATCTTTGGCAACCGGATCATCCGGCAAGCTCTCAAGCACTTTTACGATACTTGCATGCGCTGCCAAATAAGAGTCCCGTAACGGTATCTGTGTATCGATTGCTGTTTGAGCGGCGAACACGGTTCCATCCTGAACTAGATATTTATCTAACTGGGCTGCCGCTGCCGTGTCTGCATCAAAATATGCCTTACGAACAACGGCATGTTTTACACGCAATGCTTTAAGCTCTTCCAGCTTGGATCCCCACTTATCCAAAGCAGCATCTGCTTGTTGATTTGTCTGCTTTTTTTGTTGTGTTACCTGAGCAATTCGCGCCTCTAAATCTGCAGGGGAGGACTGCAACGCGACACCCAGATCAAAGCTTCGCTGGTATGTTTTCGACAAGGTGATATGTTTCAAAAACTGCTTTACATCAAAGTTTAATTCGACAATCGCTTCTTCCAACACTTTCAATAATGCTGGGTTCGATGGAGGATTGGCTGGGTGATCTAAATCGACCGGCATAACCAACGCGCGACCATTCATCATACCCCAAAGACGGTTGGCGATATTTCGGTTAAAGGCAGCGTTGTTGCCGTTTGTTGCCAATTCAGCAAGCTGTTGCCGTCGACTGTAAACCGGCTCGCTAACACGATTGCCATTAGGGCGAACTTTATATTCTTCCAGTTTTTTCAGGTAAGGTTCCATCACCGGGTTATTACCTGGGAGCTGTGGTCCTGTCTCCCCGGATTCTTCCGTAAAAACACTCTTGAAACTAACGTTCCCAACACTCTTTTCAGCAAAATAGTTTGTTTTGGCGGCGTTCACAAATAACTGACTACGATTCAAAAAAGCGAACAATCCGTAATAGTCTGCCTGATAGTAAGTATCAATCAGTGGGTGGTCATGACACTGAGCACATTGCATGTCGCGGCCCAGAAAAATCCTACCAACGTCGCGGGTCAGACGATTGGTTTCACCTTGACGATCCAAATAGAATTTCGAGGCCGCTCTCAATTCCGGATCCGTACCACCGGCCGATAAAATCTCTTTTGCCAACACATTGTACGGCTTATTATTCGCAAAGGATTCATACAGATATTGCCTCCATGCCGGAGTCTTAACAGCGGAATCTGTCGTACGTTCCATCAGCATGACGTCAAAGGTAACTGCCAGATGATGATTGAGCCGAGGATCATTGATCAATCGCTCAACCAATTTTTCGCGACGATCTTCGGAAGGATCATTCAAAAATACTTTGGCTTCTTCCCGACTTGGGACGGTTCCCAATAAATCAAGAAAAACCCGACGCATAAATTCTGCGTCTGTCGCCAAGAGCGAAGTATTAACAGGCTGTTGAGATGCAACCGCTGCATCAATACGTTGATGCAATAACGGAATAGTTTGCTGAGCATGCAGTGAAGTTGCTAACAAAAATCCGAAAAATGAAGTCAGAATAATTATGAGTGATTTCATGTCTACCTCTGATCGTTCTTGACTAAGACACCAAAGCTCTTGTCGAGGAACATTCATAGGGTTACTACTATTCTGCCAACGGGGGGGGTGGGGATTGAAGTTGGCTCAGAGTTATTGGTGACTACCTTCCTTGGTGCATCTTATCAACACTTCTATCATAATTTAGGGTGTTTAGACTGGTCAAATGCGATTTCACTCCAAAGACCGCGAATTTGAAGTTCTAATACCCCTAAATTGACTAGAAAACTGCCGTGTAGCTGTACATCGAATGGGTTGCCGGATTGCAGAGACCAATTTGGTCAAATGGTCGAATTAACTCCCTGATTTTCTGCTCAAATAATTCCGGGGCCTCCCATTGTTCTGTTTTTGCTATTTGATTTGCAAGACGATAGCCTTGTTCAATTAACTCTACCATTTGCAAATCATCTGAAAGAAAAATTCCGGGAGCACAAGCATTGGTTGGAAGGTTTATTCTACGCGTTTCATAATTGTGCGCCGCTGTAAAATAGAGCATACAGTAGGCTTCAAAGTGCCGCTTACTTGGCATTAGTTTATAGCAGCCTGCAATCATTTGATCGATCAACCTGAATTCGGCATAAACCGCGTCAGCATAACGACCCAATGCTTCCTGACAAACTTCAACCCGAGTAAAAATTTCAGCAAGCCGTTCCACACCACTAAGAGAATGTGCAATCCCGGTACTGTGCAACGGATCAATAAAACCAATTGTATTTGGTAACGCAACCCAACCGGGACCACTGCCTTGTACCGAGAGCCGCTGAAGC
Organism: Planctomycetaceae bacterium; assembly: GCA_002709045.1. Lineage (GTDB taxonomy): Bacteria > Planctomycetota > Planctomycetia > Pirellulales > Pirellulaceae > UBA721. The sequence goes on from PAPJ01000053.1 coordinate 60,832, forward strand.
CTGTCGGTAGTATGAAGCAATGGTGTGGCCGAATCCAGTTCTGCATCCTTGAGCATATCCCGTATCGCCGGATACATCGCTAACATATCTGACCAGTCGCTTTGGAGAGCCGGACGATTCAGGTCTGATACTAATCCCAGACTGGTAACTCCATTATCAAATCTCAAACTCCAGAGCCATTGTGATGTAAATATATGATGTTGTGCGGCATCATCCGATGAGAACGGAAAGTCTGAGAGATCCATCCCAGCATGTTTCAAAAGGGTATCGTACTGTTTGACATTTTGAAAGTGCCCATAGATTGCCGACGTGTTCGTTTCCAAATCCGGTCGCTGTGTCAGCTCATCCCCGACCAACTGACACATCACTTCACCAGCACCGGATGCATCGATAATCCAGTCAAATTGTTCGCCATGAACCGTCGTACTTAGCTGCACCTGCCAGATTCGTTTAAGAGGGTCATAATCAGCATCGGTAATCTCACAACTACTCCGGCACACCACACCCTGACTAACAGCATAATCAAGCAAAAAACTATCTACATCCTGCCGATACCAATGGGTATCAGCCATTATCCGAGAACTGCTGGCTGCCACCAAAAGCTCGCTGTCATGAGTCACTGTTGTACGAGCTCCCACGCCAGGTGAATGAAAGAAATAGCTAAACCCTCGTTTAACTCCCACTCCAACGTCAGGTAACAGGTCGTTCCATAATCCATAACGGGTAAATGGTTTAAGTTCCGGCATACTGTATCGTTCTATTAAGGTTCTCAGAATAAGGCCGGCGGTCGGTGTCGAGGATTCGCCGATGGCGAATCGGGGATGAATTGATCTATCAATAAGCGTGACGGAATAACCATGTTTTTGTAGAATAACGGCCAGAATCGAGCCGCTGAATCCACCGCCAACGACAAGAATTTTCTGTTGGTTATCTGCAGACATCACACCGCACCTTTTTTTCCAGCAACTGCGTCTGATTCATTTTTGCAAGTCGTTTCAACCGCTGTTCACGACACGCATAACAACCCCCAAACAACTGACTATCCCACAAGTCCATAAACACCCGTCCATGTCCCATCTGTAGTCCTGCTTCCAAAACTCGTTCTAAACTGGTTATTTCTGGAGGTTCAAAAAATCCGTCGTGCTTTAACTGATCCATGGTTCCATTGCCGGCACGCACCGGCACCATCGAGCAACATTCAACACCACAATCAAAGGCATATTCTATGGATCGAATTGCCCAATCCACACCTTCGGTCTCGTTTAAAGACGGGGGTTTAACCAGAATAAATGTACGCACACGAACATTTCGCTGTACCAGCCGATCAACAGCCTGGCGATATTGCGACAATGTCATCTGCTTGTTAAGCCAGGGCAGGACTGCGGGATGAATCGTTTCCAGTCCCATCGCAACTTCGAGTTGTCCTGGCAGTAGTGCCTGAAATTTAAAGACTGATTCACCGTTCAGGGCAGGGTGATTTTCCACAACGACCGTTTCAAAATTCTGAACCAGTTCACAAATGGCGGGCCAATCTTCAAACGGCACTGCTCGTTTATCAAAGAAGTTACTGCTATTGTAGAGTTTGACAGCAGACACACCTGCAGCACTGGGATGCTGCGGGTCGACCCCCAAATCATTCAATGCGAATGCGATCTGTCTTGGAATTCCACCAACGGGTGTTGCCTCGTCAAGGGTGTTCTTCCACAAGTCACACATCGTACATCGAAACCGGCACTCACTACCTGTTAACAACAGCGTGACGACGTGCTGCAGATGTCTTTGCGAATCACACTCAGGCTCGATCATCCAGGCGTAAGGCCTATCCGGACTGACACGATTCTTAGCGGGGCGTTGAGCAATAATTTGCCCTGAATTGAATACAGGCAGATCCATCGATGATTAGCTATTAAACACGTTGGAAAAAACGTCGCGATATTCCTGATCGTTTTCTGGAAATGTCGCCTGAAAAATATCCTCCGAAGCCGCACCATGCTGGAATCGTCGTTTCTCAAAAATAGGCATCGTGACACCTGTCACGCTTTCTACTCCCCGTCGCACAATCTCGCCTTTAAGTTCATACAACTTATTCTGATCCCATTCGGTAAGTTCGATAAAGGGAATTCCCTCCGCTACAGCAATCACCGAAGGCAAAGCAAATGGACTGAAGCCGCGGAAGCCAAGCGTAGCTGCTGGCGCATAAGTCCTAACATGGCCGCGGCTTTGACCGCCGGAGTACGTAAGCGAATGTTTGATAGACTCAACACCCCAACCTTCCTGATACAACATCAGATTGTTCAGCACACTAACAATCGTCAATTCAGGATTATCTTCAATCGGATAATCTTTAAGATTTTCATCTCCGCCATCACCATCGATCAGATAAATCCAATCCGGATAGAGCTCACGGATTTTCTGTAGTAATGCATATGCCATTGTGGCCGATTGCACATCCAGTGGCTTATAGTCTTCAATGACCCTAATGGTCTCCCGGAAGTCGACGGCTTGCTGAGTAACATCGACGACTTCAAGAAACACACTCATATCTGTTTCGTCAACGAACTGTTTTGCTTGGCTTGCATCCGCAGAAGTCCCTGCCACATTGAGTGTAAAAGCCTTGAGGCGTGTCGGTGCCTGACCTCGTTGCAGAAGCAAGTGACGCAATACAATTAATATTGCCCCGCTATCGATACCACCGGAAAACAAGACACCCAATGGAGCTGACTGGTCGACCGTATCGAGCCACTTATTCATCTCTTCCGCCAGTTTGCCAATGTAACGTTCCCCAATTGCATTCAAATCAGTACCCCATAGATTTCGCTCCGGAGTAAAGAAGCGAGTATTAACCGGATTCGGATCCGGACATCCGATCAATGCAATTTCAACGACATGGTGTGCCGGCACCATACGCGTATAGGAAGGATGAAACTGGTCTTCTAAGCCTTCTGCTGATAAGGCTTCAAGTAACTGCTCCATACGCTCAGCTACGATCAGGCACGGACCTTCAGCCCGTTTTGCAAGGAAGTAACGCATTGGACGACCAATCGACCGTGCCATACGAACAATATTGCCCCGCTTCTGAATAATCGCAAATTGTCCATTTATCTCAGCTACCTGCCTAGCGTCTCCGGAAGCAACACGCTCAGCCGCTTGCTGATAGGACATATTTAAAAGCACATTCTCTGCCGGATCCATCAGATCGACGACCCGTTCGACATAACGATGTTGATGCACAGCGACCCTCCTTCAAATTCATTCTCACTCTTGCTTAACGCTCAGTATTCTAACGCATCTAAAAGAATTTGTGGTTTCTTGGAATTCTTTCCTAAATCCAAACCGCCTTTTGCTGCCGGTTTGCAACTTAATTAGTGAATAAACATTCACATTATCTGCCAATGTACTCGCAATAACTCAGGAGAACGCCTTATGGCTTTTACACCACAATTGCCTCATCGATTTACAGGACGCGCCTACAAAATAGCAGAACAAATTCGAACAGGCGGCCGGGTAACGGTTGACAATCTTGCTGAAAAATTCAACGTCAGCAAACGAACGATCTACAGAGATCTGGATTTACTACGCAAGTCAGGGATTTCGGTTCAGTACGATAATCTGGCAGACAGTTACTGCATTGTTGACGAATCACCAAAACTAAGAAACGGTGAATTTCAAATCAACCGGAAATGTACCATTAAACATTTAAGGGATCTGATTTTAGCAATACGATGTTCAGCCTGGATGAATATCGACGGCGTTCATCAGGGGCTCGAAATAATCTTCGGAATGTTTCTCGATAAACTCGATCTAACCCAGCGTCAGGCTGCCTATAAACTGTATCAGGCCTGTAGCTATGAAACTCAATTACCGCAAAAATCGACGTTGGAGCGCGACTTACTGCGAGCACTTGCAGATAGCATAATGAACGATAAAACGCTGGAAATTCTGGTTGTAGATAACCTGATAAGTCAAAACTCCGATATCCATATCGATAACTGGGAAGACTATGCCGTCTGGCTTCGATTGGATGTTCGCAATATCTATCTTCATGAAACATGTTGGTACTTTTCCGGATTTTGTCATCAACATCAGGAAGATCGTAACTATGCACTTAACAACCTGTTAAATGCCGTTGTGGCTTCGGAGCAGTCGGTCACCACATCGCTGAACTAACCTCCGCAGGCGGGCACCGACACGTCATCGCTCAGACAGCATTCTCCTAGTGTTGCTGAATACCTTAGAGCAGTATCCTGCGGTGACGTGTTCGGCTGTCCGGACCAAATGTCAGAGCTTCTAGAACTTACCGTCCGTAACCTGAAACTTGGTGGGCTTACCGAGTAATTCGCCACCCTGTTGTAGCCACTGAACTGACCAGCGTATCATCGTCTCCAAAGTAAGATGCGGCGCACCGAATTCCGGATAATTATGAGCCGCCCGACTGAGCAACGCCGTTTCAAGCTCGGTACCATCAAAAGCAACATCCTTCCCCGTCAATTCCGCGATACGTTCTGCTGTATGACGAACGGAGATAACATCCGGACCCGTCATGTTAATCGTGCGAGCTGGCGTTTCTGTCAACTCCAGACATCGCAAGGTCATAGCATTCGCATCCCCAAGCCAGACCGCATTAAGATATCCCATCACCAGTGAAATCGTCTCGCCCGCTAATACTTTCGAAGCGATATCGATAAGCACTCCATACCGTAACTCGGTTGCATAATTCAATCGAACAATCGCAACCGGTCGATTAAACGTCTTCGCATAGTATTCATATATCCGCTCGCGACCCAGAGCTGCCATCGCGTATTCACCACTGGGATTTAATTCTGCATTTTCCAGACTTCCGCCAGACTGCACATCAACCATGCCGTAAACATTACCTGTAGAGAAGGCCACAATTTGACTGGAAGAATACTTTCTGCAAATAGCGGACGGAATTTCACAGTTTGTAGCCCATGTCAGTGCCAGATTGTCGGCAGCACCGAATTTAAATCCGGAGAGATTTACGACATACGAAGCATCAGGAAGACTCTTTACTGCAACCGGGTCAAGCAGGTCACATGAATGTGTTGTAACACCCCACGCTTCAAGTCGGGCCCGCGTCTGCCGACTGGAAAATCTGGAAATTGCGGTTAACTGTAGTGATGAACCGGATTGCTGAATTGCCCGTTGCGCCATTCTTACCATAGTTGGCCCCATTTTTCCGCCAACTCCTAACATAACGAGATGTCCGCTGAGTCGGCCAAACATCTCAATCACTTCATCCGTGGGAACACTAAGAATCTCCTCTAAAGCCTCCGTTGATTGTGGAGCATCTTGATTATCGAGTTCCCGCAGCTGTTGGTTGGACATATTGGGGCACCAATTACCGACGACTCAACCAAAAGGCCGGGGAGAAGAGAATCAAAATCGAGAAAATTTCCAGACGCCCCAGCATCATTAACCAAGTAAAGACTAGTTTGGAAAATGGTGAGTATGCGCCATAGTTCGACGTTGCTCCTACAATCCCCAAACCTGGACCAATATTATTAAGCGTGGCAATCACGGCACTTGAATTATCAACGAGCTTATTAGAAAGATCATCCTGATGCCAGGTTGTATCTGGTTCAACCGCCATTAACAACAACCACGTCAGTGCGAACAGAATCACAATAAAACCAAAGTAGGCCAGAATACCCCGTCGCATTTCCTTATCATCAAACGTTTCACCACCAAGTTTCAACGGCATGACCACCTTTGGGTGATACAGGTGCTCTACTTCCTGGCGAAGAATTTTCACAAACAAAATGTGACGAATAACTTTCATACCGCCGCCGGTACTACCGGCACAACCGCCAATAAACATCAGTCCCAGCAATAACGCACGTCCGAATTGGTTCCATTCGTTAAAGTCATGAGTGCCAAAACCTGTGGTCGTAATAATGGCAACCACTTGAAACAATCCATAACGAATCGAGCGGGAAATTTTTTCCGAGACCGTGATTTCCGCGGTATCATCGGAAAAATCCCAGTCGCCGTATGACAAGCCGTAAAGCATGATAAACAAAGTGGCAACCACGATGATTCCCAGATAAACACGCAACTCTGTATCTTTAAAAACCTGCTTGAACTGATTCTTCCAGCGAATAAACCTAGGTTGAGTGCCGGCTTTGAGGATGACCAAAAGATAGAGCAATGCGAAATTCGTACCCGCCAGAATCATAAAGAATGTGATCGTATAATCGACATAGGCACTGTTAAACGCTCCTACACTCGTGTCATAAGTACTGAAACCGCCGGTTGCCATCGTACCAAAAGCATGACATAGTGCGTCAAACAAGTTCATTTCGAATAACAGCAGAATTGTTAATGCTGTGTTCAAGGCGATATAGAGACTACCAAACCGCCAGGCTGCATGTTGCATTCGAGGTGTATTACCTTCTTTCGTGGGCCCCGGCATTTCTGCGCGCATTAAAGCTTTACCGGCAGAACTTCCGCCCAACAGTACCACAAATAAAACAATGATTCCCAAACCACCAAGAAAGTGGGTAGTGCTGCGCCAAAAAAGAATGCAGTGAGGAACGAATCCCGGATCTTCCAACTTGCTGATAACCGTTGCACCGGTCGTACTGAATCCCGACTGCGACTCAAACATCGAGTCCCCTATCCCCATTTTTATCCAATCGACCCGTACACGAGTTGCGATCTCTGTAATCGAACCATCGATTAACAATTTTGGACTAATTCCGGCCATCTTTCGAAGTGACCCAAGTGCCTGCTGAACTTCACTTAATGAAAGCGGGGTAACTTCTGTAAGTTGTTCTAGCGTGATACCAACCGACGGTTTATCCACGGCATTAATTGCCGCATCTAAAACTTGATACTGCTGATCACTGAGCGTTAACCGGTAGGGTTCCCAGTTTTGTCGCCAATGGTATTTGTGTTCGTATACTTCTGCGTACTGTTGGCTTTCGAGGCGTATGGAAGGAGCGTACTTGACACCCGTAATTAAGTAAGGAAGTCCGCCCAGCAGGGTGACAATAACCCAACTCAGTCCAACCGTTGCCATCGCTTCTTTGCGATACAACGCTTCATTTCTTTCACCTTTAGCCCAATGTCGCAACAGAAATCCGACAAACAGACTGACCACGACGCTGCATAGTAAACCTCGGACACCGTCATACTCTAAAGATAACGTGGAATAGTCATCCCCAGTACGATGTCCAAACCGGGGAATGGCAAACAAACAGCAAACAGACATCGCTGCTGCTACAAAAAAGCAGACAATACTTAAGAAGTAACTAACAACGCGATAGTTCATACTTAGCTACCGGCTCGTCCCACTAAATTTTTCAATAACTTCATCCACAGCATCTTTGTGAATCAGAGCAACAACATAATCACCGGCTTCAAAGTGATCATCACGCCGAGGAACCCGAGCTTCACCCTGGCTGGAAACGGCTGCGATCAGGCATTTACCAAGCGGTAAAGCCAGATTCACCAGCACATGTTCTTCGGCAGCCGAACCAGCTTGAACTTCGATTTCATATACACCAATATCCGTACCTGGAAGCGGGTTTGAGGAAATCACAGCACCTGTCGTGAGAAAGGTTTGTACTTGCTCGACCATCGCCGTCCGCGGGCTAACGGCACGGTTGATACCCAGACGACTAATCACCTGAGCATAATCTGGTCGGGAGACGACACATACAATCGTCTTATCCTCACGCTCCACACCCGCCAGGCTGTTAATAATATCATCGACTTCAACACTGGTCATAATATTGCTTTCATCATCTCCCATACAGGCGACGAAGAAATCTGTTTTCTCTATATGTTCTTCCAACAATGTCTGACGATAGGTCGCATCAGCATGCAAAACAGTGACGTCCGGCAGTTGCGCCGCTAACATTTCACTACGTTCCTGATCGCGCTCAATAAGAATAGCATCATAAGGTCCGGATTCCAGAATCGTTGCCAGATAAACAGCGACGTTTCCACCTCCGGCAATCACCACTTCCTTCTTCTTTTGATTTTTAAGTGCTTTGTCTATAAGTGCATCCACATCTTCGTCATCACCAATCAGAAGAATCTGGTCATCAGCCTGCAGAATATCTTCAGCATTGGCAAGACGCGTAATCAATTCCTGAGAATCCTGATCAAGACGCGTGATAGAACCAATACGAACAGACCCCGGAAACTTTAGTTCCTTGAGCGGGATACCAAGTATCTTCGCCTTGTTACTCAACCGTACGCTCTGTACCTTGATCGACCCTCGGGCAACATGTTCCACCACAACGGAACCGGGTGACCTGATCTCCTGCGCCAGCTCAATCGCAGTAAGTTCTTCGAGGCTAACCAAACGGTCAATTGCAAATTCCGTCTCATAATCAAATGTACTTTTGTCAAATATCACCGGAGAATGGATACGAGCGATAGCTCGGCGACATCCCATTCGCTTGGCCATGCTCGCCGCAAGAACATTTTTGGATTCATCGCCGGTAACCGCCAGGCACAAATCCATTGTCAGTGTCTGTGCCTGAAACAGGAGTGTAGAGTCTATCGCTGAACCAACAAACGCTTGAACATCGAAATGATCATTTAACCGCTGAATGACTTCAGGATTGGTGTCAACGATTGTGACATCATGGTCGGGGCAAAGAGTCTCAGCAATCCAGCTACCTACTGTGCCGCCGCCAAGAATAATGATTCGCATATGAGGTGTGCGATGAACCTCCGTATAGTATTGATAAGACTACTTCTATCTTAATAAGCTCATAGCAACTGTGCCAAGTAACTGAATGTCCGGCAATAACTCTTTTGAGCAACAGCAGAATCTCTTAAAAATGGCAGCCAGGTTAATTAAAGAAGCTTAGCAATAATGCCACAGCAAACACACAAGCCGTCAAAACCAGTAACCAGGACCCAATTTTAAGTGCTTCTACCCTAATCTGACGCCAATCTTCATACCGAGTTCCACCATAAACCAGACTCGTACAAACAACCAGCGGAATCAGATAAAGTACTTGCTCCCAGCCCGACATAGCTTCGGGTCCGACGCCTAAAAACATTAATTTGGAGAGAAAACTAATCACCAGGCCACTTCTTCCCCTGACTTCTCTTCGCCGTTGATAGAATTTTCATTGCCATAGGCCATTGGACCGCAAGCCGCATCGAAAATTGCAAACATGTTCAATAAACCTGCAACAAATGTATAGAGAGTCCCCATTTGAAAGTAGGCGTGATAATCAAGATGCCACTGTTCGCGTTCGCCAAGAAATTCATTCGGTGGTGCAAATTTGCCTCCAAACAATGGCCTAATCGCTCTTTGAGGATCTGCTTCCTGTTTTCGTACAACACGGTTTTGAACAACCGCTGGAATAGCTGCTGAACCTACAAAAAACTGGCCTATAAACTGCCAACGAAAATCTGACTTGCGGAACGAGCAGTAAACAGATTTACCTCCACTCATCTGCAAGCCTGTGATAAACAGAGCCGAGATGCACACGAAAATCATTATCCCTTTCGAGATTCGACCTTGATAAAGATGGCCAACGCCCGGCACTAACCAGGTAAGTAATGCTGCAATGCCTCGATTTTTTAGATCAAGATCGAATTCGTATTGCTCTTCACTTGCCATTTATTGCGTGCCTTTTTGCCTGCGGCGATTTGCCTGAAACATCTAATCTTATCCTGAGCTTTATTTCTGGCGAATTTATTGTAAACCACCGCACTAATCTTCGGTACTGGACAATTATTGTCCCAATAACAATTGAGCCGCCACGGCCAGAGCTGCTGTTTCAATACGTAATATCCTGGCTCCCAGTTCAACCGGAGTCCAGCCGGCGGCGACCGCTGCAGACATTTCCATCGTACTGAAACCACCTTCCGGCCCGATGATCACCCCCGCCGTTCCCAAGTCTACCCTAAGTCCGTCAACACCCGCGAACGGCACATTCACAGGCTTCTCCCCCGAAAGCGGGTGAGCAATCCAGGAATGAGTGAACTGGTGCATCAGAAATGCTGAAAACATGCAGGGTTCAGCAATCTCCATCAAGCAATTTCTTCCGCACTGCTTGGAAGCTTCCACAACCTGTCGACGTAAACGTCCAATCGCCTTTTCGACCGGTTGAGCTACTCCATTTTCAGTCACTAAAGGTACAACCTGGTGGACACCCAACTCCACCAGCTTCCCTATAACCCACTTTTGCCGATCTCCCTTGGGCAGTGCAATACCCAAGGTCAATTTTACTGTAGCTTCTCGAGAGACGCGTGCTGAACTAAGAATCTCCAGAGTTGCCTCATTGCGTCGTATATCCACAATTCGTGCCTGCCACTCAACCCCGGAACCATCAAACAGTTCAACAATCTCAGCCGGCTTGGCTCGCATCACTTTGATCAGATGCTGAGCTTCCTGACCATCAAGAATGATTTCGACAGCATCTGGCAAAGGCTTCTGTTCGAGAAAATATCTTTGTCTCATCTTATTCCCGTTTGTCTTAATAATCGATTGTCATGCCGGCGGTTAGATAATCCGCTTCAAACAATCCCAATTGCAGGTATTCCTAACCAATCGATAGCCGGAAAAAACGGCTAAATCTTCATCGTGTCACAGCAATTTTAGCTAGTCCACTTTAGCGGGTCAGATTCCTGACGACTCGCCCAAACTGTTACACCTAAAAACTCTTCGGTAAGTTTGGCAGCCAACGATTCTAAGGCAAAGCGTTCACTGGCATAATGCCCAGGCAAAATCATTGCTATACCCAGTTGCTCAGCCTCTAGGCAGGTATGAAATCTTGCTTCTCCTGTCAGCAGCACTTGGCATCCTGAACGGGCGGCAGGACGAATAAACTCCCCGGCACTTCCACAACCGATTGCGATGCGAGTAATTTCCATCTGCCGATCACCCACAATATGCACTCCATCAACATGAAGAAAGTTTGCCACTGAAGTAGCCAATGTAGCTAACGTAAGAGGTTGACAATCGCCACGGCGACCAGTGCCAAGGCCAGCGAGTGATTCATTATCTGCCTCGGCAAGTGGCACCAGAGGTTTCACTTCAGAGAGTTCCAAGCCATCAGCCAATTGCTGATTGATTCCACCCCGAGCAGAATCAAATGCTGTGTGAGGACTATAAACAGCGATGCCATTGGAAGCCAAACTCCATAACAAACTTCCTGTCGGCGAATCGGTACTGATACGTTTAACACCCTTAAAAGGAATCGGGTGATGAGTCACTACCATATCCGCTGCTTCTGCAATGGCTTCCTCGACAACGGCATTAGTCACGGTTAAGCAGGTCATTACTTTAGCGACGGAATCCTGGCGGTCTCCCATCAAAAGGCCCACATTATCCCACTCTTCTGCTAAAGCTGTTGGCGCGAAAAGTTCCAGATAACGGCAGACATCAGCGACGATTGTCATGGACAACTCTTTTAAAGAAAGCGATTGTGATTGGATTACTTGTCTTTTACTTCAGCCGGAGCCGGTTCAATGGTTCCGAACAGATGTCCGCCAACGTCACCATGGCTCCAGGTACCGGCATACTTATTTTTATAGATCACAACACGAGAGCTGAAGGTGCCAAGGCCTGGAATATTTGCGTTAGTTAGTGTGATTACCGGCGTGCTGTCTGCCCACTGTACCTGTAAAGACATTGGAACGGTGATGTCTTTACCACCGTATTGAACTCGGGCAGTAAACAGCCAGTATTCACCTTGAGCTAACTTTTTGACTGATTTAATTGTGTAAGTCTCTTTGGGCAGATCACCCTTTTGCTCGCGACCGAGCACGGTGAAATTTCCTTTGAACTGAACATTATTCAGCTTCTTTTCAAACAGCTCATAAAGTTTTTGCTTTTCGAGTGAAACTTTTGATACCGCCTGTTTCTCCTCTGTGTCTTGAGCCATCGCTCCGGATAGTAGAAACATGCTTAACACAACCGTTATACAACACGCTGTAAGATTACCAATTCGACTCATGGCAACACCTTTGGATTTTCAATAGTTAATGATCTTCATTTGTTTTAACAGATTGTTCGTACGACCCGTTTACTGCTCTGCAACTGCTAAACCACTCTCGTCATTGTGTCTGCTAACGGTAATAGTGGCAAGCAAGTTCGATTTAGATTCTTTTAAGTTGCTCTACAGTCTCCGCGATCTCCCGTTGTGGATTTGTTGAAAATTCACGATCCACCGTAAAGTAACCTGAATACTGCTGTTGTTCGAGCAACCCAAAAATCTCATCAAAATCGACAACGCCACTGCCAAACGCGACTTCTTCACCACGACCTGTTGCGATATCCCGCATCCCGTCCTTAATATGTATATGCGCAATAAAAGGTGCCAATAGCTGGGCAGCCTCTGATGAGGAATGACCGTTCATAATTAAACTCGCCGGATCAAAATCAACAGCCCCGCATCCCGGGGGTAACTGTTCCATCAGTCTTGCCAGAGTCCGGCCATCTTCGGCACCTGTGCGTCCGGCCAGTACCACACCCACACGTTGTCCATGTTCGCCAATATCTGTAAGTACGTCACGCAACATTTCAAAGGCAGGGTCTGTACTATCCTCTGGCACCCGACCAACTCGATTCACTACAACTTTAGCGCCGAGTCGATACGCCAGTTCCATAGCATGCTTTGTAGCTTCAACACGACGATCCAAATCAGCGTAAATGTTATATCCTCTGCGAGTCTGAAACGTCAAAACACTCACAGCCAAACCCTGATCTTCCAGCAGTTTACTAATATGGCGAATCGCTGAGTCACTTAAATCCCGCATATCCAGCTCGGTACGAGCATCAATCTCGACCGCCTCTGCCCCAATCGAGGCAGCAGTAATTAAAGCCTTTTTAAAGGGTAAATTGAAGCAACTCAGACGTACAGCAGCACGAATCCGAAGCAATATATTTCCTTTCTAAGGCGGCTGGGGAGAAAAGCAACGTTGGTAATCCTATCATCATCCAACTTCACTCACTAACACAACCCTACTTCTGCATTATGCTCATTGAGCATTCAATATTCTATAAATACAATAAGACATTCACCAACATTCCTGTTCGTTATCGCAAGCCAGCAATAACGGGTCTTTCCTATTCATAATGCGATATTTCATGGCTCAAAAGTTTCTCACTACATTGCCTGTCTTCAATGAAGTCAAGTACGTTAATGAAGTACTAGATCTTGTGAAGCAATACAGCCCCAACGTACTTGTCGTTGACGACGGGTCCACTGACGGAACGACCGAATTACTGGCAAAACGTGAAGACGTGATCGTTATACAACACAAGCAAAACTCCGGGTACGGTGCTGCTCTCAATACAGGATTTAATTACGCAATTCAGCAGCAATACGACACCGTCGTAACTATCGACTGTGATGGTCAACACGAGCCGCAACGCATTCCGGAATTTGTCGACGCTTGTACTGCCGGTGTCGATATTGTTTCGGGTAGCCGGTATCTAAAGCAATTCCACGAAGACACTGCTCCGCCGGAACAACGGCGAAAAATCAATCAGACTGTGTCTGCAGAAATCAGTCGCCGACTGGGGATCACCCTAACCGATGCCTTTTGTGGATTCAAAGCTTACAGCACCAGTGGGTTGAAAAAACTCCACCTCACCGAAAAAGGTTATGCCATGCCACTGGAACTCTGGGTCCAGGCTGCTCAGCATGAACTGAAAATTATTGAATGGCCTGTTCCACTCATCTATTTGGACGAAGAACGATCCTTCGGCGGTATGCTCGATGACGCTACAACTCGCCTCGAATACTATCATCTAGTGTTAGATCGAAGTATCGCCAAGACCAAGCAATTTGCCTAATCAGGTTGGACCACGTGGATTGACATGAGTGAACCTCGAATCCAATACCGCAAGCTTCGAGCTCCTCAACAGCATGGTTCGGTTCTGATAGATCCTTCGCTTTCAGCATCTAATCAACTAATCAAAGAGAATCAATCGCTAATTAAACAATCCGCTGAACTTCGGTTATTTGGACAACCACTCTCTGAATTACGTGCGTCCGCCCGACAATCCCTGCTAATAGCAGCCATGGAATTCACTGGTAACTACACAAACTGCAGGGACGGGATAAGTGGTGATCTAATATTTCTCTCCGGACACCAACCGAAACTATTTCACCCGGGAGTCTGGTTTAAAAACCTCCTGCTCGCTCATCTCGCGAAAAAACACGCTGCAACTGCAATTAATCTAATCATCGATAATGACCTTTGCGGACAGCACTCAATCAAGGTGCCTCAAGGTTCTATCGACTCACCAATCGTCAGCTCAATCGCTTATGACTGTGATGGTGACAATCTTCCACTGGAAGAAGTTATGATTAGTGATCAGCAACTTTTTGAATCCTTTGGGCAACGAGTAGCAAAGGTTTGTATTGCGCAAGCCGAAAACACAGTTCGTCATTTCTGGAATCTGGTAACAAAATCTAACTCCAAGAATATCGGTTTAAAATTCGCTCAGGCACGACATCAAATCGAGCAGGAACATGGTATCGACAACCTTGAACTTCCTATGAGTACCGTTTGCTCATCCCGAGAATTCTTAAGATTTTGCGGCCATCTTCTGAACAATGCCGAGCGTTTACAAGCAACTTACAATACCTCACTGTCCGAATATCGCCGGATTCATAAAATCCGTAGTCATTCACATCCAGTACCGACACTGGAACGTCAGGGTGATGCGATCGAAATTCCACTGTGGATTTGGAGTGATCTGTCTCTGTCACGGAAACGGCTTTTCTGCTTACGAGTTGGTGATCAAACAGAACTACGCGACGAATTAGGAAAAACCTACGCAACAGTCAATCTGACAGGTTGCGATGACATCGCGATTGATCAACTTGAAGCACTCAACAAATCCGGAATAAAGATTCGCCCGCGTGCACTGACGACAACTATGTATTGTCGACTCGTGCTATCCGATTTATTCGTGCATGGAATCGGTGGCGCAAAATACGACCAGCTCACCGATCATATTACGAGAGATTTTTTCAACTGCACGCTACCAAAATTCCAAATCGGAACTGCCACTGTCAAACTATTCGCCAATCAAATCTCAAATCCTGCTAATGAACTGGAGTCCATTGAGAAGGACCTCCGTGATTTGGAATTCTCACCTGATAAGTTCGCCCGCAAAGCCGTCAAGAACAAGCACCATCACTCCAGCGAATTAGAATCACTCATCGTTCAAAAGTTGGAACACGTAAGAAATAATGTTGCCCCACAAGACCGCGCAGCCTGGCATGAAACGTTGCAGAATATCCACATGCAGTTACGCAGTCTGCTCGAAAAGGATGAAGAGGCTCTGGTGAGCTCCCGACAAACGGTTCAGAATCGTCTCAAAGTGTTTGAACTTTTGGATTCCCGCGAGTACCCACTAATTTTATTTAATGTAAAAACTTTGCTGGAATTACTGGAATCTGCCATGAAAACGTCTTAAATTACATTTGCAAAAGGATTTGCGGATGGAGCCAAATGTAACTCGTGGAGGGATTCCGTGGTATGAGTTCAAGTATTACTACGCGACAAACTATAACGCTTGATGGGGATCAAGCAAGTGTAATTGTTCTTGGAGATTCTGCCTTTGAGCGTGGAATAGTCACCGTTACATCAGCTCGGGCGGGAGACCATCCCGCTGTCTTTCGTTTTCTCCAGAATATCTTTCGATTGCCAACGTCAACTGACTATGCAGCTCAGTTGGAAGACCCTTTGTATGAACCACGTGATCGCGTAGTTGCCAAACTAGGCAATCAAATCATTGGTCATGCAAGAGTCCAAATGCGTGACATTCAATTTGGAGATGTACAACTACCTGTTGGATTTCTCTGTGAAATGGCTACAGCACCTGAATTTCGCAAACAAGGCATTGGTACAGTACTACTGGATCAGGCCGAACAATTAATGATCGAGCAGGGCGCCATGATGGGTATCCTGCGCACTCCAACTGTTTCCTTTTACCAAAAACAGGGATGGGTTGTTGGTGGACAACACAACTACAGTATCACCTCACCAAGAAGTATTCTCTCACTTCTACGTCAAACTGTACTGGAGCAAGAACCGGAAACAACTAATCCACTTGATGAACCGCAGCAACCACTCAACGTGCGTATCTGGAGGCACGTTGAACAGGAAGCTTTAATGCGATTATATAAACGAAACCTTAACGGACGATATGGAGCGATCGTCCGAACCGATGCGAGTTGGAGATGGTTGCTTAACCGCCACAGTTTCGAACAGGTCTATGTCGCGATCGACGGACCCAAAAAACTAACCATTGAAAGTGGTTTTAACGCAATCGTTGGTTATGCCATTGTGAAACATGGCCGCATTCTGGAATTAATGACCGATGACAGCCGTGATGATATCGTGCCTGATCTTCTGGAGCGAATCTGTAGCGATGTTATCGAACAAAAAGATGTTCCCGTTCGCCTTGATGCACCTGATGGCGATCTGCTACATGACTTAATGAAGAATACGGGAGGGGAATTTCTGCGGCGTACCGTTGTGGGCGGCGAAGTTATCCTGAGTAAAGTATTTAATCCACTGACATTACTAAAACAAGTTCGACACCTGCTCAACAATCGGGCACAGGCCGCCAACGTAAAACTACCCGCCAGCCTTGGTCTTGTTCTCGATGGAAAGGCTTACACGCTGACACTGACACCACGTTCGGCAAAAGTCACTCGGGGAAAATCGGGGAAGAGCTTTATCACATTATCAAAATCTGTCTTCTCTCAACTACTATTGGGTGTATATTCAGCTGACGATGCAATTCATGCCAATGAACTCGAAGCATCAACCAACGTCGCTGAACAACTTGCAAAGACAATCTTCCGGCAACTTCCGGGCCATATACCACCGCTCGATGACCTGTTAGCGTAAGAACTTAAATGAATGCTGAGCAGCCGGTAGCCACCACCAAAGAACAGAAAAGGGTGGAGCAGGTAGGTTGGTTAGCTGTTGTGCTGATTATCTTCATCAGCATTTACGCGGCATTCGTTCAACGTCCAGCGGTTGCCACAGATGTTGGTACCTACCTATTGGCGAACGCCACCAATGATGCAAGAAATCCAACCATCCTTACCTCCGTGGATCCCCGGAATCTTTCTCAGAATCGTAATTCACCCATCACCTGGTGGCCGGAATCTTATGGCGCCATTCCTGAAATTGTAGAACAATTGGCCGCTATCATTGGAAACCATCTTGATATTGGGCAAGTCATTCAATGGACAACTTTTATCGGCTGGATACTGGGAATTACCCTTTGGTTTTTGTTTTTCAGACTCGTATGTCCAGCGACAGCATTGCCATGGATTTTCCTTTGTTTTTTGACTGCCAGATACAGCCATGTAAATTTCTATCTCTATGACGGAGGTGAGTTCTTTTATTGGGCGTTATTCCCGGCTGTTCTCCTCTTAAACTGCAAGGCCGTTCTAACAGATCAGTCGAAACTATCTTCTACATACCTGGCTGCCGGCGCCGGAACTGTCACTCCGTTGTTGGTGCTAATTAAGTACAGCGCCGGCCTTAGTAGTGTAGGATTCGGAGCGGGCTGGTTATGGCTAATTTATTCAGGCTATGTTAGTAAACGCTCGTTTCTTAGCTGGTGTGTAAATGCGGGAATGATTGCCGGATTCATTTTTTGGTTAGGTTTAATTCCTGAAGGTAATCCAACTCAGATCGACTCCCCAATACAATGGACCCCTCTACTTTGGATCCCAGGAGCCTGGTTATTCGCAATGACTGATCTGGGGACACTATTCAATAAATTCACACTCGATATTCTTCCCGCTATGGGCAGTCATGAAGACGGATCTGAAGGCTGGTTGTTTATTCCATTTGCATTACTACTTTGGTGGGTATTAAAGAACCACTTCTCTCAAAGAGCTAAAGATAAATCTGCTGAGTTAAAAATTAAGCGAACCAAACCACTTTTAATTGGTCACTTACTGGGGTTCAGTCTAATGCTATTAGTCTTTTTAGTTCGTGGAAGTGCGATCCATATGGATACCCGTTTTTTGAGGCCTGCCGCGATTGCTCTGTTACCACTTATACTGATGGCACTCTGGAGCGCTGGAAAATCAAGCCGGCTTCAGATTCGCATTTCGGCTCAACTACTGCTCGTTTCGTTTGCGCTGATTCCGTCACTTTATGGAATCGCTTCGCTCGGGGATAAAACTTTTATCCGCTCACGATACGCCGATGCTCTCACTGATTCAAATGGCCTACGTCATGATCTACTGAGCAAGACAGGCGACGGAGCGGCATTTTTTGAGATGCTCGAAAAAATGACGACAGCTAAAGATGTGATCTACATTATCGAGCCAACAATGGGAATCCCGCTGAAGAAACGAAGATTGTTTATTGAAGAGCACGCTCACCTGCGATCTAGGACATCACTAGCCTCACGAAATTACCGGGGGACTCCCGCCGGCAACCTGTTTATACCGCTCCCCAAACAGATGGTTAATCAAGGTAAAGCTGATGCCATTAAGAGATCGTTTCAGGATATCTCCAACTGGAAGGTGTCTGTGATGCAAAGTCAGCCTGACTGGATCTTGCTAATCGGTAACTAGAGCAATTCCTATCTATACAATTCCGTTTTGATAGAATTAAAAGCAAACCGTATTTATGAACTGTTTAGACCGCCGGGATCCTATATCAATGAAAACCATCTGGACCTTACCTCTCTGTTCCATTTTTTCCTTCTTCCTGCTGGTTTCGTTTGTAGGTTGTCAAAGTGAAAACAAGCAGGCCGGTTCAATACCAACGGGACCAGACACACCAGCAGCATCTCTGCGGATTGGTGTAATGCCAAAACTGGTAGGAATCTCGTACTTTGAAGCAACCGGTAAAGGAGCACTGCAGGCCGGTGAAGAATTAAATCTCAAGGTTCATTACGACGGACCCACGTCTGCTCTACACGAAGATCAGGTGCGAATGCTGAACACATGGATGGCTCAGGATTTTGACGTACTGGCCGTTGCTCCTAACGATCCCGATGCAATTTCATCCACAATACGCTCTGCAGTGCGTGAAAACTTTACGGTGCTGACCTGGGATACGGATGCTAACGCTGAAAATTCCCGCCGCCAGATCTTTGTAAATCAGGCTTCAAATGAGGCGATTGCGGACACAATGGTTGACATCATGGTGGAAGGCTTAAAAGAGC
Organism: Planctomycetaceae bacterium; assembly: GCA_002709045.1. Classification (GTDB taxonomy): domain Bacteria; phylum Planctomycetota; class Planctomycetia; order Pirellulales; family Pirellulaceae; genus UBA721. The sequence goes on from PAPJ01000053.1 coordinate 79,997, forward strand.
AGGGAAAAGAACCTCAGGGAAAATTTCTTATTGTTTCCGGGACACCTACCGCCTCCAATCAGAACGCCTGGATTAATTTTATGAAGGTACGTATCGAAAACGAGTACCCACAAATGGAACTACTGGAAACACTAATGCCGGGTGAAGACCAAAGTAAAGCTCAGGAAATGACAATCGCCGCACTTAATTCACACAACGATATAGATGGCATTTGGGGACTTACATCCGTTGCCGTTCCGGGGGCAGCGAAAGCTGTTGAAGATGCTGGTAAAACCGGTAAGATCTTCGTTACCGGAGTTGGCCTGCCTTCGAGTATGAGACCATTCGTTGAAAGTGGGTCTTGCACCAAATTTGCACTTTGGGATCCTGTTGATTTGGGCTATTTGACCGTCTACGTAGCTCATCATCTAAAAACCAAAGGTGAAATCAAAGATGGTACTTACGACTTTGGGCGAATTAAAGATGTAATCGTCAAAGACGGACAGGCAATCCTGGGACCGCCAATTGTCTTCACTGCGGAAAATCTGGACGACTTTAACTTCTAAGAAATATTTTTCAGTCAGCATTCGCTGTTAGTGGAATAAGTGAGGATAGAATGGATACGATTCGAGTTGGTATCATTGGCTTCGGAGCAAACACACGTTTGCGACATGCTCCGGGATTACTAGCCTGTCCCGGCGTTAAGCTGTCAGCGGTAAGCAATCGCTCAGTCGAATCAGCAAAAAACGTGGCATCAGATTACCAGATTCCCAAAGTTTGTGACTCGTGGCAACAGGTAGTGGAAGATCCTGAAATTGATGCTATTTGCATCGGCACCTGGCCTTATATGCACTGCCCGATCACCCTCGCCGCACTGCATCACGGTAAACATGTGCTCACCGAAGCTCGAATGGCGTTGGATGATGAAGAGGCCCGGCAAATGTATGCAGCCAGTCAGCAATATCCTGAGTTGGTGGCACAAATCGTTCCGAGCCCGCTGGGCATGCGGGCCCATAAAGTTATCAAACAATATTTAGCAGCCGGAAAGATTGGGGAGCTGCGCGAAGTCGTTGTTCTTGGAACTAATAATGTTTACGCGGATTCATCGACTCCGCTGCATTGGCGTCAGTCCGGGCCATATAGCGGTATCAACATGCTGGCCTTGGGGATTATTCACGAACCGTTGGTTCGTTGGATTGCCGATCCCATTGCTGTGTTGGCAAGCAGTCAGACATTTACAGCAGCACGATTGAATGAGCAGACAGGTAACGAGGAAATGGTGGGTACCCCAGACTCTGTCCAGGTAATCACACAATTACCCTGTGGTGCTCGCGGGATTTATCATATGAGCGGTGTAATTCATCACGGACCGGGACCGCAGATACATCTCTACGGAAGCAAAGGTACGCTCAAGTACGTAATGGCACCCGATAACAAACTGTACTTTGGTGCCGCCGGAGATTCACAAATGTCCGAGGTCAATATTCCTGTAGAGTTAGCCGGTGATTGGCGAGTGGAAGAAGAATTTGTCCAAGCGATCCGCGGTGAAGAAAAAATTGAATTCAACGACTTTGCCACGGGTGTTCGTTATATGGAATTCACCAAAGCCGTGGAAGAAAGTGCACGTACAGGCCAGGTAGTTGGTATCCAATACTCTGCCTAACGATTTCTAAAGCCGCCCCCGCCCGGACGCCCTCTTGAACGAACACTGCCCCCGTTGCGATCGGGCATCAGTTGGATATGATATCGCTGCTGAAATGGTCTGCACCAACCGTCGTTATGACAAGCATAGTAGTCTACTTCGAGAATTAATTCAGCGTCCGCAAACTCTGTTCGAGACAAAATTTTAGAATCCCATTCAAGGCCCAGCAAAAATTCTCTCGGATCAGCATCTGCCTCTTCTTTCAGCACAGGTGCCTTACCTTGCGAGGAAGCGACACACAAACCTGCCGGGGTCTTAATTCTAAATTGCAGCGGGGGAGCCAGATTATTCCAGTGAACACCAAGCAGAGGATCTAAATGGAATCCAATGTACATCCACCCCAGTCCATCCTGCATAAATCCACTGCCAATCTCCGCACGAAGTTTTACATAATATGGCGAAAGACTGGGTTGCGGCTTAACAACAATGGCTCTCATCGGACCGGGCATCTGTGGACGAACCATTACACCGGTCGCTGCCAATCGGGGTGGTGGCAATTGTTTCAATCCCAATTCTTCGACAGTTGTCGGCGGAGAAACCTCACCGACAAGTCCCGCCAGTGTTTCCCGCAGTCCGGTTGGATTACTCCAGCTTGATGCATTTATAATTTTGCCGTCAGGATCAATCACAAACTGACTATTGGGGGCTCCCCCTAAGGCTTGCTTGAATTCATTTTTTATGTTGTCACAGATCCATTCAATACTAGAGCCTAATGTCCTTTTAGCTTCAGCCACATGCAGCAATCGTTCTTGCTCAGTAAAAGGCTGGACATAACCGTTGTGTTCAGGGTGTGCGAGCGCTTTATAGATGTAATAAAAAGCTACATCTTTCTTTCGATAATCAACGGCAACTGTTTCCAGACTGGGAACATTTCTCAGAAACGGCGGTCATGTCAAACAACCGAATACCAGTACAGTGTGTCGACCGCGAAGGTCGGATGTTGACATGGGATTGCCCTGAGAATCCAGGACTTTGATATCCGGGAGTTGTTTACCAACAAGTTGCGTCACCTGGGGGAACTGAACCGAGGGCTGCCGGCCCGGCTGCTGAGAAAAACTTACGGTCGAAAGAATAGCCATCCCCGCCATGCAAATCAGGATTCTGTAACACATGCTATGTAAACCTCTGCCACTTAAAAATAAATTCTTAGTAGCTAATATCCTATCAATTTAATCGTCTGGCCAGCCATTGATTCCAAACTGCAATGGCGATCACTAATCCACCCATTACGATCATCTTTACGCGGGCATCCATCCAAACATAATCATTTGACATGAGATCCAAACAGATATCGAGCGATGCCATAACGCAAAGTCCCAGAAATGTTCTGCCGATAGAACCGTGTCCACCGGTAATCAGGGTACCTCCTACAACCACGCAGGCAATGACTTTGAGTTCGGCACCCTGATGAGCTATCGCAATCGCCGTTGTGCGTGACATAACATACATCACGGCAACAACGCCAGCCAGTAAACCGCTAAGAAGATAGACACTTAATAACGTTCGATTTACGGGTAAAGCAACATAGCGAGCAGCCACCGGGTTTTCACCTAAGTAAAAACAGGTGCGGCCGTTTCTGGTATGGTGCAGAAGAATATAAGCGAAAAGCAAAGCGGTAAGAAAGATAAAGTATTGCAGCGGCCAGCGGCCAAAATAAATTGAATCTTCCAATGCAATGGGCATTTGGATTCCAGCTTCGGGAGCGATGGAGAGGGCAAGCCCTGAATAAAGTGCCATCGTCGCTAATGTCACTATCAAAGGAGATAAACCTCCGACAATAGCCAGTCCGTTTAGGCTTCCCGCCAAAATCCCAACAGCAACAGCAACCGTTGCGGCAGCAGGATACGACCAGGAATATTCGTCAAACAACACACCTGTCGTTACTACGCACAACCCCACAATAGATGCAACTGACAAATCAATTCCACCGGTGATAATAATGGCTGTCATCGCCAGTGCTAAGACACCGACCTCCATCCATTCGATACCGGTTTGGATCAGAGCGGCCGGACGCTCCACTTTCGTAATCACAATAATCATTGCAATTACAAGCAATACGACTGGAACCAGCAACGTGAGCAGCGTTGACTTCAGGTGGTCACGATTCATCAGACAGCCCTCCCGGCATTCTGACGTGATTTCCGACTTTTTCGAGCAAGATGCCGTGCGCTAAGGTGGTCAAAAGTGATGGCCACAAGGATCACTAACCCAACCATAAGCTTGATTTTTCCGGCGGAAGCCTGAAACTGTATCAGTACTGCCTGAAGTGTCTTAAGTAAGATCGCGCCTAATGCAACGCCGGGAACCGTTCCACGTCCACCGGTGATAGAGACTCCTCCAATCACAGCGATAGCGATCGCATCCAGTTCCCAGGTTTCTCCCAGCGTTGCCTGCATTTGGGTTGTAGTCGCCAATTGCAGTAATCCGGAAAGAGCTACCAAAACCCCACTCAGAACAAAAGCCCAGCACCAGACAACCGTCTTTCGAATTCCCAACAAATTAGCGGCTGTTTCGGAATTACCAACAACATATAAGTGTCGTCCTCGCCGGTGACGCGACATGAAGATGTGAACCGCAATGAAAATCACAGCTCCGTAAACCAACGAGGACGGAAAATCTTCTCTTCGGGCAATCCAGGTAAAGACCTCAGGTACAGCAGTAATGGACTCACCTTTCATGAGCACTGAAACTAATCCCCGAAAGGCGTAGAGCATGCCCAGAGTAACTACAATTGGGTGGACATTTCCCCAAAGTGACATAGCTGCATTGAGCAGGCTCGCTGTCACAGCAACTAAAACAGCAACGGTACACCCGATTACAATTGCCGGCAATGGGGGCATCCCGGATGTCATCACGAGCCCACCTGCCGCAGTGGCCAGACCTAATAGTGATCCAATAGAAATATCAATCGCCCCAACGATGATGACAACCGCCGCTGATAAACCCAGAATGGCCCAAGGAATAACGTTGACTAACAAGACGGAAAAATCAAATGCCGGATTTTTCAACTTCAAAATCAGCATCAGCACAGCCGAAATCGCTGCTAATGCAAATTCTGTAATATACCTTCCGGTAAAAGACTTCTGTCCTGTCGTCTCTGCCCCAGCTAGAGGATGTCTATTTGCAGTTTCAGCTGGAAATGCTAATTCTGCCACAAGCTCCGGGGTCGCGACATCGGCTGGTAACTCTCCTGAAATTTGACTATCTCGGAAGACGACAATTCGATGGCTATACCGCAGGACCTCCGGCAGTTCGGAACTAATAAAGACAACAGTACATCCCTTCGCAGCAAGTTGAGCGATAATGTTATGAACTTCTTCCTTAGCTCCAACATCGACACCTCGGGTCGGTTCATCGAGGATAAGAACTTTGGGATCATTTAGTAACCAACGACCAACAAGCACTTTCTGTTGATTTCCGCCCGATAGATTCTCTATCGCCTGATAAGGGCTGGCATACTTAACATTCAGTCGCTCTTTGATTTCGTCCGTAGCGGCCTGCTCGCGTGCCGAACTCGTAAATAGTCCTCTTCCTAATTGCTTTAATGCGGCAGCGACTGTGTTCTCAATCACACTGTGCCAACGAAATATACCCTGGTTCAATCGGTCTTCAGTGACTAATCCTATTTGACTGGCGACTGCATCATTTGGCGAGCGGATCTGAAGTGACTTGCCATCGACCAACACATCTCCACCAACCCGTTCCCGAATCCCAAAGATGGTTTCGACAAATTCTGTACGACCTGACCCGACCAAACCATAGATTCCAACGATTTCACCAGCCTTCACTGAAAGTGATACATTCTGGGTAAGCTGTTCTCTATCGCTTAAATTCTTTACTTCAAGACGTGTCGGAGCATCAAGCAGAGCTGAATGCTCTCGCTGACTCTCAATATCAAGCGTTCGACCAACCATTGCTTCCACAAGTGATTTATTGGTAACGTTCTCGATGGGCTCTGTCCAAATCAACTTACCATCACGAAGAACACTAATTCTATCGCTTAATTGAAAGATCTCTTCCTGACGATGTGAAACATAAACGATGGCGGCACCTTGCTGCCTGAGCTTTTCAATCTGACTAAAAAGCCAAGTAGTTTCCGAAACACTTAGTGCGCTTGTTGGTTCATCCAGAATCAGGACTTTGGCATTCTGGGCAACCGCCGATGCAACCTGTAGAATTTGACGCTGAGCAACAGACAAGGACGAGGCTGACATTCGCGGATCAATTGGTTCTGGAAGATCCTGTAAGTAAGAAGCTGCGGTTTGCTGAATCTGCGACCAATTCATTAAACCGGCTTTATTAACAGGCAAACCCTCGAGCAATGCCAGGTTTTCCGCAACACTCAGATGATCAAATAACTCTGACTCCTGAAAAACAGTAACAACACCATTATGCCGCGCTCCGGTAGGTGTGGAGTAGGGAATGCCTGTTGTTATTCGAATACTACCCTCATCCGGTAAATAAACACCTGCTGCCATATGAATGAGCGTGCTTTTACCGGCACCATTTTCACCAACAATTGCATGTACTTCGCCAGCATGAAGGGAAATGGAAACGTTATTTAGAGCCTTAACGCCGGGAAAGGTTTTTGTAACCTTTTCCCATTGAAATATGATGTCGCTCATGTCTTTTGGAGAAGATGTCGGGTAAAGATAGTAAGTGACTTTAAGAAGCTGATATTATACGACACAATAAGAATCAACGTTAAATACACAAACTATTGTCCGCCTGACTCGCTAATTATGAAATTACACATTGCTCTTTTGATCGCCGCCAGTTTTCTGCTGGGATATTTAGTGAAAGGACGTTGGGGACAACGAAGCGGCCGGGGGTGGAAAGACCATATTACAGGATTACCTAATCGCGCCGATTTTGAACAGAGTGCCGAGCTTGGATTGACATCAGGCAATAAGATGGCGCTGATCATCATTGACCTAGATAACTTCAAAATAGTTAATGATCAGCAAGGACATTTGGCTGGCGATAACCTGCTTAAAGAAGCAGCAAATAACTTACTGCAAACGACTTCTGATCTGGGAACTTTATTCCGCTGGGGGGGTGACGAATTCGTGTTATTAATGAGCGAGTGCCCGCAGAACCTGACCGCGGTTTGTACTCAGATCGAAGAACAATTTGACGCTGCAGATTTAGGCCTGAGCTGTTCAACCGGTTCAGCCAAACAACAGAAAAGTGATACTGCAGCGACATTCTTTGAACGCGCGGACCTCAATCTGTATTCAAATAAATCCTAAGCAAGCTAAACTCATCTTGACCTCTACAAGGCTTGTCCATTAATCTCCCGCCCTGTTGGACAAAATCATTCTCCAACCAAGTTTCCCGGCCTTGAGGTACCACGCCACAGCTCTGGAAACCAAACAATCCAATCGCTCCCGAAATGAAAGTCGGAATCCTCTGCCCCCCTGGGATTCGCTGACATTTTGGGAGCTTTTTTATGCACATAACTCTGATGAAATTGCCCGAAAAAGTAGCGACTACAATCACGCTAAATAAAACTTGATTGCAAATGCAATCTATATGCAAAATCTAGCACTACAATTGTTACTTCTTATCAAATACCCACCTATCAGGTGGGCGATTTAAGTCAATATTTATTTTTTTCCGATCTAGGATTGCATAGAATAAGCAAGCAAGACCGATTAAAAGTTAGATGCTTTTTTTCCGGGAGATAAGCTATGCCAATTCGATGTGTTCTGACCTTGTTATTCTGCTGTCTGACTGTAACGCTTCATGCAGAATCTTCACTAATGACAAACATTCAGCAACGTTTGGATGAAATACTGACAACGAGCAGTAATGCATTAAATACTCACACTGCTCAAAAACAAAAAGAAGTTAAATACGCTCGACCTGACACTCATGCTCCCGCCCATCTCATGGGAGCTCATCTCCACAGTCCATCAGAACGGATGATTGAATACAAATACATGAATATGTCCATGACAGGACTATTTGAAGGTGAAACACAACTTACAAACATGGAAGTGCTGAACAACTATCCAACCACGATGGTCGTTCCGGAACGTATGAGCATGGAAATGCACATGCTTCACTATATGGCAGGCTGGACTGATGACATCACGGTTTACATCATGCCGATGTGGCTTTCCAACACCATGGAAATGACTCCTTATATGGACAACGGTATGGGAATGAAAATGCCGATGGCCACTCAGACAAGACAAAACTCAGGATTCGGAGATCTTCCATTTGGTGCTCTTTGGCGTTTGAAGTCCAATGAAGAAGAGGGTACGGAACTAATCATGAATATCGGTTTCTCTGCACCAACCGGGGATATCGACGGGCAAACTACAAGCCCGATGAATCCTATGATGCAGATCGAATACCCGTACCCTATGCGACTAGGGGCAGGGACCTGGATGGCACGTCCAGGGATTACATGGAATAAGTACAGCGACGATTCCAGTGTCGGTATCCAACTGCAAACAAACATCGCCTTGGGTAAAAGCGATGCCGGCTATGCTCCGAGTGACATCTATCGTCTTAACGGCTGGTACAGCAAATTATTTAGCGACGATAAAACCTGGGCATACACTCTGCGTATGGAAGGAATTTGGGCTAGTGATTTTCAGGGGCAGGATCCTCAATTAGAAATGATGCAAATGGGTAATCCGCCAATGACCATCGCGCAAATGAACCCTGTTGCAAATGGAGCCTTTAAAGGTGGTCAGTTCATGAACTTTGGCTACGGTGTAATTAAATCGCTCAAGGACGGTAGCCGTCTCAATTTCGAACTTGCTCATCCAGTGCATCAGGATTTTCGCGGACTGCAAATGGGAACAGATTGGACTATTTCCGCAAGCTGGTCTAAATCCTACTAAGTGACAGCCGCTGCTATTGCTCGTTAGTGACTGAGGGTTGTTTGCCGTTGATCAATGTTAACGGAGGATCTTGTCGAGGGATGCTTAGCGTTTGCTGAACATGTTCAATCTGCTGCGGATCTTTATCACCGACGGAAGTCTGCTTTAGCGATCTGAATTCTGCAGAATCAACAAAATGCCTCAGTGGATACTGCCACTGAGGCTGATTCCCTAATATTGGTGTCCAGCCCGTGACAAACGGTTGGCGGGTGCCATACAGGATCCAACCGTAGCCACCATGGGGTACTGAAAGGTAGGGTGCCTCCATAACGGTCGAACGGGAATTTCCCTGACTCGCCCAAAGCCTAAATCTTCCGCTGAAATTTCGTTGGCGGAAACCAACGCCCAACATGGCATCCCGTCCGTCATAGCCTCCAAACGGTGGGTATACAGGAGCTCCCCAATTGAAGAACCAGCCTCCACGGGAAAAGTTTTGTTCCAGATAAAACGACGTTCCAATATTCTCATACCAATGTTCCGCAAAACGGCCATGCGGAGCAGATAAAATAATGTGTTGCGCATAAATCTGGGGACTGCTAACCAACAGAGTTCCAAGAAGTAACGCAATCAAAAATTTCTTTAACATGATTTCATTATCTCGTCATCATCAACGTCAATCCAATGAAAAATGCGGGGGTCAGAGTCGCTACCAAGAACGCTAAGAATGCCTGACCCATCGACTTTTCATGGGTTTTTGACAATCCGCAACACATTTGTATACACCAGAAAATCAAAAACAAAATTGGTCCCAGAAACGGGACAGCCAGAGTCTGTAGATTTGCGCCAAAACTATAAGCCAGCATGCGATTGGTCGTCGCAAAGGGTTTATCCGAACCGCCAACGATAAATACTGCCGCATGAAGTACCGCTCCATAACAAAACATCAGGAGTGGAATCAGCAGTAATCCTGCTCCAAACCAGATAGCTATACCAACTGCGAATAGCTGCGCAAGCGCGGAATAATCAACGCCATTAGCCATATGGGGAGTAGCTAAGACACAAGCCACTAACAACACTGGCAACATCGCAATGGCAAATAAAATTGTTGCTATCAGGTGCCCAATCACAGCAAACCCGATAGGATTTCCCAGTCCATCATCCTCATACATCTGCTGGAAGGCGGTGTTAGGACTGAACAAAATCATCTTACAGGTTGGCCAGAATCGTCCACCACTCTCCGGTGGATTTTCCCAGGGGAAACCATCGCGCTTAACCACCGGCCGTTTTGACGTAGCAGATCGGGTTGAATGTGAACTCTTTGGAGGAGTCCAGGGACCTGCCTTTAACGGCGACTCGGGTACATAATTCTTAAGCAAATCTGCCCCGGGCAGATTCACATTTACCGTAGTAAGCGGATTTACTGACGATTGGAAGACGGACTGCTTAACCCGAAACCCTGTGATCGTTGAATAATATGGGATTTCAACAGTTGCTTGGCAATTTGGACAGCGTCCTTTCTTGCCGGCATGTTCCTTTGGCACACGAACTGCCTGACGACAATCTTTACATTCAAACTGAATCTTATCCGGATCCTCCGTCACCACTGTGTTGTCAACACCACCGGGGTGGTTACTTTGTGAAGCAAGCTTTGCTTGCTCTTTAATCTGCAGGGGATTGTCAAACTTCAATACTGATAAACTCAACCGGGAAATCGTCTTACAATTGGTGCACTGAATCTTCTTATGTCCCTTGTCGGCCGGTATAGATAATCCATGATCACATATTCTGCAGCGGAACCTGTAGTACTCTCCTTTTTCTGCCTGATAATACTCGGCCTTTAAAATCAGAACGACACACTTGCCATCATGAATATCTGCCAGTTTTCCTTCAAGGTTGGCAACTGGAATCTCCATCACTGCCTGACACTCAGGACAGGCACCTTTCTTACCTGCTACCTCAGCAGACGCACTCATACGCGATTTGCACGATTTACAAAGAAAATTAATCTGAGATAGTGATGAATTCAAGGCAGGCCCAAACATCAGCGACATGAGAACAGTTAAGTCATTATTCTATTCAGCAACATTGGCTAAAGTCGAACGGGAATTCCGCGTTCAGCCATAAGCTGCTTGGTTTGCTGTATCGTGTATTCCCCAAAATGGAAAATACTGGCTGCCAGCGCGGCATCTGCTTTACCAAACAATATCGCATCAGCGAGGTGATCCGGAGAACCTGCTCCACCACTTGCCACAACAGGAATCGTCACCGCTTCACTTACGGCTTTAGTAATCTCTATGTCGTAACCATCTTTCGTACCATCACAATCCATACTGGTGAGCACAATCTCACCGGCTCCTAGTTGTTGGACCTGTTTAGCCCAGTTGACAGCTTCCAGACCTGTCGGCTTCCGTCCACCATTGATGTGAACCTCCCAAATCTCCCGGCCGTCTCGCTGAATGCGTTTCGGATCAATATTTACAACAATACACTGACTCCCAAATTTACGCGCCGCTTCACGAACGAATTCAGGATCTTCGCAGGCCGCTGAATTGATTGAGACTTTATCAGTTCCGGCATTAAGCAATGAGCGAATATCTTCGATCGTCCGAATACCACCTCCGACTGTCAACGGCATGAAAATCTGCTCTGCTGTCCGTTTCACAACATCCAGCATGATATCACGACCTTCATGACTCGCCGTAATATCCAAAAAGACCAATTCATCGGCCCCTTCCCGTTCATAACGAGAGGCAACTTCCACGGGATCTCCAGCATCGCGCAAATTGACAAAGTTCGTTCCTTTGACAACCCGGCCACTTTCCACATCTAAACAGGGAATAATTCGATTAGCCAGCATTGATTGAGACTCCTGCCCTTGATGACTCTCAGGTCAAGTTAATGAACTTTAGCGATAGCAGTTTTAGCAACTTCAATACATTGCTTAATGTCATCAATCGGGTTCTCCGGATTCGCTTCATATTCAAGTGAGATCGAACCATCGGCAGGAAACTTCACCTTTTTCAATGCTTTGAATACACCGGTCACATCAAGGTGTCCTTCACCAATAATCGTGTTGTGAGAAACTTTTTCCATCTTGGCTTCATCTTTGATGTGTAAAGCAAATACTCGCTTGTTCAGCTTCATAATAGCTTCGACCGGATCCTCTTTACTGCGAATAAAGTGTCCAGTATCAACACAGGCTCCAATCAGCGGGTGATGATCTTTCACAGCATCCACGACTGAATCAATTTTGTCATACAAAGCGTCCGGGCCGTGATTATGAATAGCAACACGAATCTTGTATTCTGCAACTAACTTATCAAGCGATGCAAAAGAATCGGGGGCCGGATTTGCCGTTAAACAATTGATACCCAGTAATTTGGCAAAATCAAAAATGCTCTTATTAAAAGCATGATCGTTATTGAAGCTCCAGACACCATGAGCTGCGATGGTAATCTCTGCCTTTTCCAACAGCTCATTAAGGTTTTTCAGACCTTCGTCGTCAATCTCTTTAGGCACATGGTTCGGGTAAAATTCGACAAAATGCAGCCCCATTCCCTGAATATGGCGAATAGTTTCCAGCAGGTTATAACCTCGCAATGAGAAACTTTGAATTCCTATAGGCAGACCTTTAAACGGATCATCCGCAGCCGAAACAGCAGGTAATTCAAACATAGAAATACCCGCTGCAGCAGCTGCTGTCAAAACCTGTCGGCGATTGATTGAAAACTGACTCATGATCTATTCACTCTCTAAAATCTAAAGGCACCTGGGTAGTCGATAATCTTTTTTTTATTATAGATTATTTGTCAGCGATCTATAAGTTGCTGCCAGTCAGTCACAATCAGACGTTCCAACATATTGATGTTTAATAATGCAATCATGCACCGGAAAATCGATGTGCTATACTTGTTAATACTGTGAAATAGGAAAACAATCGTAGCAGTATACTTTTCAATTATACGTCTGTATTCTTCAGGCGATTCAAGTCAAATAATCCCGGCAGAAGTCGGTGGTTATGTGGAGCAGTAGAAGATGGCATCAACAGAACAGCCGGCAGCCAATGTTGATCAGGTTATGGAGCGATTCCTTCAAAAGAAGGAAGAGCTTGAAGTGGATAAGATTTTCCGTGCTTTAGTTAAGCTTGAAGGATCGGACCTTCACCTGAAAGTAGGGCGCCCTCCTATTGTCCGCGTCAATGGCGCACTTCGTGAACTAAATCGGGGAGCTGTTGAGCGGGAAGAAATGGTTCGTCTGCTGTTCCCGATGATGGATAAGAAAAATCAGAAAATTTTCGAGGAAGAAGGTGGTGCGGACTTTGCCTATACAGTTGATGTTGACGGTGAGACCTGGCGTTTTCGAGTAAACATGCTGACTCAGTTAGGAAACATCGGTCTGGTCGCGCGTCGTATTAGTAACTGGATTCCGGACTTTCGAGGACTACACTTACCTCCGATCATGGAATCACTCTGCCACTTTGATCAGGGGATGGTATTGCTGGCCGGGGTGACTGGTTCGGGAAAATCGACAACCATCGCATCGATGCTGAACTATATAAACAGCATCTATAGCAAACACATTCTGACACTCGAGGATCCAATTGAGTTTGTCTACACGGAAGACAAATGCCTCATCAATCAACGAGAGGTTGGTCAGGACGTAAAGGACTTCGAAATCGCAATGAAGCACGCTGTCCGTGAAGACCCTGATATCATTCTTGTAGGTGAGATGCGTGACGAAGAAACCTTCATGACAGCGATTCATGCTGCGGAAACCGGACACCTTGTATTTGGTACGGTTCACGCTTCAAGTTCTGCCACCACGATCGGACGTATCCTCGACCTCTTTCCTGAAGAAATGCACGGTGCTATCCGTAGTGCGATCGCTTTTAACATGAAGGGCATCGTGGCTCAGAAACTCCTTCCCTCTATTCGTGAAGGGGTTGGACGAGTACCAACCTGTGAAATCATGACCTTCAACCCAACGATTACCAAAATCGTTCTCGAAGGTCACGATGAAAAACTGCCGGATGCCATTCGGATTGGTGCCGAAGAAGGCATGCAAGATTTTACAATGAGCCTCAAGAAATTAATTGATGATGAACTAATTGATCGGGAAACAGCCTTTAAGGTTGCACCAAACCGAGATGCTCTTAAGATGGCCATTAAAGGAATTAATGTTTCAACGCCGGGTATCATTTAGTCTCAACGTAAACTGCTTCTGTCATTCCTTTTCACTCAGCACTAAGGAAACCATACCAAAACAATGGCAACTGACACTGAAGGTCTGTCCCCTAATGAAATGGGGCCCCCTGTTGATCTGCGTTCGACTACGGGGGACAACTCAGCCAATCAAACGGCCGAAATCCAATGTCGGCAATCGATGGGTATCGTCCCTGTAAAGCAAGTGCTTTATGAGGCACTTATCAATGACGCGGAACGAGTACTTATAGACTGCACGATGCAGGGTGCCACCTCTCAGATTGAAGTCGATGGATTATGGCAGCAGCTCCCAATACTCGATCCGCAAAGTGCTACGATGATGGTCGCCGTGATGAAAACACTTGCTCATCTGAATGCTCAGGATCGTGTCAGCGAACAAAAGGGCGAGTTCACTGCGAACAGCGGAGAGATCGGTCGACGCTGTCATATCACTTCACTCGGTACTCAGACCGGTGAACGTGTCATCCTAAAATTACAGACAAAGAAGCCACGTTTCAAAACGATCGATGAGTTGGGTATCCGTGATGAAATTCTGGAAGAATTCAAACGGCTTACGGGAAAGTACATGGAAGATCCCACTAAGCAGATACATGCAGGTATCTTCATTATCTCTGCTCCGGCCAATGGGGGAGGACTTTCCACTGTCTGGTCTCATGCACTCGGTGCCACCGACCGTTTCATGCGGGACTTTGTCTGTCTTGAACCCAGAGGTTTCAACGAGACTGAAGTCGAGAATATTCAAATGCTGGAGGTCGATTTAGCAGCGGGTGAAACATTTCCGAAGCAAATCGAGAAGTCCAAGCTCAAAGAACCTGATGTCTACGTTCTGCCATACATACCGGACAAGGAAACACTCGAAACGCTTTGTGACGAAGCGTTAAACAATAATCGTATGTCGATCATTTCAGTAAACGCGAACGATGGTGTTGAAGCAATTCACAAGATCCGTTCTCTCGGTGTCGCTCCGGACAAATTTGCTAAATGCCTGAATGGCGTGATGCACATGCGTATGTGTCGTAAGTTATGTGAACATTGCAAGCAGCCATTCCAGCCCGGTCCTCAATACATTCAGCAGCTTGGACTGCCTCCTTCACACGTCCAGGTTCTGTATCAGCACTTCCAACCGGTACCCGACGAGAAGGGCAATCTTCCCGAACCATGCGATGCCTGTTCGGGTAAAGGCTTTACAGGACGGACCGGCATGTTCGAATTGATTAGCTTGGATGACCAACTACGTCAGGCTGTCGCCGTTCAGCCCGATCTCAACGTCATTCGACAGTTGGCTCAACAACTCGGACATAAATCCACTCAACAGGAAGGTATCCTCCATTTAGCCAAAGGGATAACTTCGATTCAGGAATTACAACGGGCAATGTCGAGTTAACTTACGTAGGAATACTATTTCTAAGTTTTTTACGGGGACTCCAATCGTGGCTGAGGATCACTCACCCTACAAATCTCCAAACTCACATGATCACTGGGGAGAAGAGACCGGTTATCGTCGTATCCACTGGGCGGCGATGACTGCAGTTGCTTTTACTGCGATGGCGCCGCTGGCAATTTACATTTCCGGTTTGGTCATCATTCCAATCGTCGGATTCATCTTTGGAGCCTATGGATACTGGCACATTAAACGTAAACCCGATATTTATACCGGTCAAAGACTGGCCACTATCGCACTCTTTCTCACAGTCGTCTTTGCTCTTTGGAGTGCAATTAATAGGTACAACAGCGACAAATACCTGTATGAACAGGCTGCCACACAAACTCGCGTCTGGTTGAAATACATAAAAGAAGGCCAGCTAGGTCACGCACATCAAGTAATGTTGCAGGTTCAAAATCGAAATATGGAAATAGGTGATATCGAAGAGCTCTACCGGAATAATCGTGGGATGCTCGAAGAACAGCAAGCACGATTTGAGCGGCAACCCATAAAAATGATGCTTGAACATAGCGATCGCTGGAAACCGGAAGAACTGATTGTTCACAGTAATATTTCACTTCGTGGTACAAAGAAAAACGAAATCCAGCTGATTCAGCAATATATACTGCCACTCGAAGGTAACTCGAATGAATCTATCGCTTTTACGATTCAGTATTGGCGCCAAATCTTCCCGGAATCCCGAGCTTCACACTGGCAGATCGAAGGCATCGGCATGCTCGATGAATCATTTAATTTCGCACCTGCTGACACGCACGCCGAACATAATCACTAAAACTCCTGATGGGTAACAGATTCAGTGACAATCGTTGTTCTAGGCAAAGAGTCCACAAACAGTTGACCATAGAATTTGGTGCGTATTCTTGGATCCAGCACAACAACAATCCCGTTGTCGCTACGAGTCCGAATTAACCGGCCAAAGCCCTGTTTGAACTTAATTGTCGCTTCCGGCAATTGAAAATCCATAAACGGATTACCACCTTCTGCTTTGATCTTTTCAAGACGAGCTTCCAATAAAGGTTGGTCGGGAACACTAAATGGTAAACGTGGAATAATTACATTTTGTAACGCTTCGCCTGGAACATCTACCCCCTGCCAAAAACTATCTGTCCCGAACAGAACAGAGCGGGGATTCTCTTTAAATCGCCGAACCATTTCTGTCCGCGGAATACCGTCCCCCTGACTGATCATGCCAAGTTGTTTTTCGGTTAGCCAGCGGGTAAGCGCTGATGTTAGAAAACGAATCATGTCATAACTGGTGCACAAAACAAATGCATGACCATCGGTACGTTCAACGTATCTTTTGATCATCTCCACAGTCTGCCGTCTAAATTGTTCCTTCTGTTTAGATGGATCCGGCATGCCCTGAACCAGGATCAATTCGGCCTGTCGTTCGTAATCAAACGGGCTACCGATCTGAGAATAATTAGAATCCGTCAATCCGACTCTGGAACGAAAGAAATTGAATTGTTCGTCTCGACCTACAGCCAACGTCGCGCTCGTAAGAATCACACTTGGCACTTTTGAGAATAATTCGCGACGCAGAACCGGACCAATATCCAGTGGGGCACCACGCAGAGTAACCTGCGGCCCACTGCGTTTCGTATTGTATGCCTCGATCCAATAAACCATGTCAGGTGATGATTGTTCCATCCAGTGATGTAGAGCATCTGATAAAGTCTCCAGTCTGGCGATGGCCGATGTGTAATCTTTTCGATCAGATATATCCTCTACATCAGTAGCGATCTGTCGGATCATCCCAGCCAAACGAGATAATACGGGACTCAATTCGTTTCTAAACATCTGCTTGTTGTGCATTCGCCCATTGGACTCAGGATGGTTTTGTTTCCATTCCAGAATCTCGCCAAACAAGTCATCTGCGGCAAGATAACACCGATTGACCTGCTGCTGTGCTTTTGTAAATCTGCCTTCGACTAACAACCCCTTATTAGTCCGGTCGTTATAAAGTTTTTTGAGAATGTAAGAAACCTGTCCGGATGTAATCCCCGGGCCCAGATGATCGCTGGCCACCGCTTCCACAGTATGAGCCTCATCTAAGATCACTGCATCGTAATCAGGCAGAATACTTACGCCCTGACTACGGAGAGCCAGATCACTAAAAAACAAAGCGTGATTGACGATGATGATCTGAGCATGTTCCATACGTCGTCGCGCGCGAAAATAAAAGCAGGATTTATGTGTCGGACAGGCGCGACCCAGACAATTACCGGAATCACTGGCAACCTCATTCCAAACGGCTGGTATCGGTTGCAGTGGCAACGTACTGCGACTACCGTCGTTTGTCTGCTGAGCCCACTGACTAATCAGACCGAGCTGATCTAGTTGTTGCTCCCCTTCAAACAATGTTGCACTGCGTTTAATTGCATTTTTTAACCGCCGTTGGCTAAGGTAATTCCCCCGACCTTTCACTAGTACGGCGGAAAACTCCCGCGGAATAACGCTATTTAATAGTGGCAGGTCGTTTCCTAGTAATTGTTCCTGCAGACTGATAGTGTGCGTGGAAATCACGATCCTTCGATTGCGAGTTTCCCCATCTTCTGTTTCGAGCATACCGTGATGTGGATCGGTTGCTGCCAAAATGGAAGGTACTAAATAGGCAAAACTTTTGCCAACTCCAGTTCCCGCTTCAACAACCAGATGACGGCTTTCCGCCAGAGCAACTGCAACTGCATCAGCCATTTCCAACTGTTGCATCCGGTGTTCATAGTTTTTAAGCCGAGCTGCAATGCGGCCTTCGGGGCCCAGAATATCATCAGCTTGTAGGAATTCACCATCCATGGATTCGCCCCTGCTATCGGTAATTAACCAAGACTATTTGCCGCGTGGGTAAGGATGAGTGGTAATAACACCTTCTTGCGGACTGCTGGCTGTGGCATAAAGCCGTTTTGGAATACGACCAGCTAAATAAGCCTGTCGTCCGGCCTTTGTCGCATGCTTCATAGCCTGAGCCATCATAAAAGGGTCACGGGCATGAGCAATTGCGGTATTAAGTAAAACACCATCAACGCCAAGCTCCATTGCTTGTGCCACGTCACTTGCAGTTCCTACTCCGGCGTCAACAATGACCGGATAACCCGGATCTTCATCTTTCAGATATTCCAGAATAATACGAAGATTGTTGGGATTAAGTATTCCCTGGCCGGATCCAATCGGACTTCCCGCCGGCATGACTGCTGCAGCTCCGGCTGCTTTAAGTCGCCGGGCCGTTACCGGATCATCACTGGTGTAACACAAAACGTGAAAACCATCATCAACCAACTTCTGAGTTGCTTCCAGAGTCGCAACAGGATCAGGAAGTAATGTCTTACTGTCACCAAGACATTCAAGCTTTACCCAATCAGCGCCAGGGTTACCCAGTGCTCGTAAAATCTCGCGACCCATTCTGGCTACACGCACCGCATCCGCGGCACAGTAACAACCGGCAGTATTAGGCAACAAAATATATTTTTCTGAATCAATAAAATCAAGCAGGTTCTCACCATCAGCATCATGCAACCTTTCACGACGGACTGCAACGGTAATGCACTGAGCTCCGGAAAGCTCTAGGCATTGCTTCATCATGGTCGCATTCTCGTAACGACCACTTCCAACAATCAAACGACTCGACAGCTCGAAGGGGCCAACGCGAAGCGTCCCCTGATCGTTAGCATGCCGTTTTGATTCTATTTCCGTTGCCATCGTCATTCAGGCTCTATTTCTATCCACCACCAACAAGTGTGACGACTTCCAATTTATCACCCTCGGCAAGAATACACTCCGAGTGCTTTTCAAAAGGAATGATTTCAAGGTTTAGCTCAACAGCTACGTGACCCGTGGTAATTCCAAGTTGCTCAAGCAATTGAGTCAATGTCACTGCTTCCGATAGCTCTACTGCCTCTCCGTTGACATGTACAACCAAGTTGCTGGCCCTTTTTTCTATTACAGCTACTGTCCCAACATAATATTTCGCGCCTGGCCGACTTTAAGAGCAACCAAAGCAGCGCTCTGTGGGCGCCCGGTTGATTCCAGCTGACGATTCCAGGGTACAGCATAAGCGGCAAAGTTTCCGGTTGTAGCATCCACTATATAAACCAGACAATTACCAGGACGATTATTTCCAAGAAACTGAGCATCACCGGTTACCATCAGCAAACGAGGTTTCTTCGTTCGTTGAATCTGCAAGTCATTGAACACATTGGTCTTAAAGTGACCACCAAATCCGCCGGTTCGAGCGTAAGGCACGATACATTGTAAATCACCCGTCAGAGCATCCAGAAAGAATGCACCTTCCGCCTGATCTGACACTGCACCTGTGGCCATCGAAAAGTTTTCAGAACTGTCGCTGGCAGCGGCCTTTAATACCATACCATCGATTTCAAAGACGTTAGCCTGCTCATTTGATTTCATACCGATGACTGTACCAATGACCATCCCGATACCAAACAACATGCCAATACCAATACCAACAAAAAGCGACTTGTTTTTCATGAAGAGACTCTCGTTACTCGTTGAAGTGGAAAAAGGTGTTTAGCTGACATTAAAAGAAACACTGAAAAATTCAGGTCTCGATCAAGTCTGAACTTATTATAGGCCAAAAAGGCATTGGAATTAACCAGCAGGAATCTTCTTTGCGCCGGCAATTCATTACTTTTCAAAAAACGAACCGTCTAAGCCAACGGCAACCACGACTGGAACACTCGCCGGGATATGCTAAAAAGAGGAGTACTAATCTACTTTTAAAATGAAAATAAAGGTCTTGATTAATCTTTCGGGAAGTTACACATAACTCCCATTCGATTAATGGGACAAAACAGGAGCATTTTGCATATGTCCACCAATGGTGACTTAAATAGAAAACTGCGAATGGCACTGGTTGGCGGTGGAGCCGGCTCTTTTATTGGCCGTGTTCACTGTACAGCAGCTGTCTTGGATAACCGCGCCGCTCTCGTAGCCGGAGCACTTTCTTCAAACCCTGAACGCGCCAAAGCTTCTGCTCCAGCCTACGATATTGCCGAAAACCGTGCTTACGGATCCTATCAGCAAATGCTTGAAGCAGAAGCATCATTGCCGGATAACGAACGAATCGACTTTGTCTCTATTGCAACACCAAACCACACTCATTTTGAAATTGCAAAAGCGGCGGTTGAGGCTGGTTTTAATGTCATTTGTGATAAGCCAATGACTTTCGATTTAGCCCAGGCTGAAGAATTAGCAACAGCGGTTGATAACTCTAATGTGGTTTTCGCGGTTAGTCACAATTACACCGGCTATCCACTTGTTCGTCAGGCCCGTGAAATGATCCTCAACGGTGAACTCGGTGAAATCCAGGCCGTCAGGGCTTGCTATATTCAGGGCTGGTTAAGAACCCGTCTTGAGCAAGAAGAACAGAAGCAGGCAGCTTGGAGAACTGATCCATCCAAAAGCGGTGCTGCTGGGTGTTTTGGCGATATCGCAACTCATGCCTACAACCTTGGTCGTTACATGACAGGCCTGCTACCAGATCAGATCAGTTGCCATCTGAGAACCTTCGAAGAAGGTCGACTGCTGGATGACTACGGTACCGCAGTGATTCAATATGAAAATGGCGGACTAGGTACAGTCACGGCTTCTCAGATTAGCCATGGTCGGGAAAACGATTTGTTTATTGAAATTGATGGAACCAAAGGTGCTTTGCAGTGGCGTCAGGAAAACCCAAACGAAATGATTGTTCGTAGCAACGGTGAACCTCACAAAATTTACACGCGCGACCCTAATGCCCCGTTTATGAACGACAGCGGGGCCGCAGCATGTCGACTTCCAAGTGGTCACCCGGAAGCGTTCTTTGAAGCATTCGCCAATGTTTACCGCTCTGCTTACGATGCAATGGCTCATCGTGCACTCGGTGACGACATTGAGAAAGTAGACACCATTTATCCCAACGTACATGACGGAGTGGAAGGGATGTACTTCATTCAGCAGTGTGTTTCCAGCTCAGCTGAAAATGGTGCCTGGTTACCACTAAAACATGATCGCGCTCGCCGTTAAACCATTCAACACTTTTTGAACTTCTCAAAAATCCTCAAAGGAACATTATTATGATTCGTAAACTAATGATCGCTCTGCCCGCCCTGCTTCTTGCCGCAGGTCTCACAATGGCAGACAAAAAAAATGATGGTTTTGTAACCATCACGAACGGAAAAGATTTCAAAGGCTGGAAAGCCAGCGAAAACAAAGATTCATGGAGCATGAAAGACGGGGCATTTGTTGCTCATGGTCCTCGAAGTCACTTGTTCTATGAAGCCGGCAAACCGTATAAAAACTTTGAGCTCAAGGTTGATGTGATGACCGAGCCTGGCAGTAACGGTGGTATCTACTTCCATACTAAATATCAGGAGGACGGCTGGCCAAAATACGGCTACGAAGCTCAGGTTAATATTACCCATGGAGATCCAAAAAAGAGCGGCAGCCTTTATGGCGTCGTTGACATTCCCGATCCTAAGCTGAAAGATAACGAATTCTACGAAACTCACATCATTGTCAAAGATCGGCATATTGTGATTAAGCTTAACGGCCGTACTGTTGTCGATTACACAGAACCAAAAGGTCAGGAGGCTTTCAGTAAAGACTTTGAACGCCGTCTTGGCGACGGAACTTTTGCTCTGCAATGTCATGATCCGAAGAGCATCGTTCACTTCAAAAACATTCGGGTTAAACGTCTTAAATAATTTGCCTGCAGGGACGATGCAAAATAAGGGTGTCGTTTTTTCTTACCGGAATCCCGGCTCGCATTTTTCATCTTTTCGTCTGATCCGATAACAAGGATAAAATTTCGTGTACGGCAGGATTATTATGAGGGTATGGCAGACGGGCATCCGCCGCCTCAACTGTTATGCCGTGAATTCTATTGACCTATTTTGAATCGATTTTTTCTAACCCCCGGAAGTAATTCTTACTTCCGGGGTTTTTTGATGGGCTTAGATGGCAACCGCGAGGCTCGTTGATTATCTCAGGTATGATAGCAGTATGAATCTTCCACGCTACGATCGACAGCAAAGCTATCAATGGAATTACGATAATGCCCCCGGGGCCGTTGAACTCGAAATTCCTAAATGGCCCGGTAATAGTTCCTTTTGCGGCTTTAATCTTCAATCACCACTAGGTATGCCGGCCGGACCATTACTAAACGGGAAATGGTGCCTTTATTATGCCAGCCTCGGATTTGATTTTGTGACCTACAAAACCGTCCGCAGCAGATATCGAGCTTGTTACGATCTCCCTAACCTTCAGCCGGTTCGAGTCGGCATGCTCAATGGTTGTGAAGTTGATGTACCAACACAACAGAATATGACCGGTAGTTGGGCTGTGTCTTATGGTATGCCCTCAACCGAACCGGAAATTTGGCGGGCAGACGTCGCTCGTACTCGCGATCTGCTTGCCGATGAAAAAATACTCTGCGTTTCAGTCGTTGGTTCTGTTCAGCCGGACTGGAGCCTGCAACAACTCGCCGATGACTATGCCCTGTGTGCCCGGCAGGCAGTGGATAGCGGAGCTGATTGTGTCGAAGCAAACTTCTCCTGTCCCAATGTGTCCACATGCGATGGGCAACTTTACCAAATACCTGAAGACTGCCAGATCGTAACAAAAACCATTCGTGACGAAATCGGTGACACGCCTTTGATTGCAAAAATCGGAAGGATCGCACGCCCAGACAAGATGTGTGCATTACTGGAAAAGATTCACCCTTTCATCGATGCACTGGCGATGACCAACAGTATTGCCACACGGGTTAAAGATAAGCAGGGTAAATTTCTGTTTGACGGACAATTACGGGGCATCTGTGGTAAAGCGACCCTGAATGCCTCCGTTGAACAAACGCAATTGGCCAACGATATTAATCAGGAATATGGGTATGCCCTCGAACTTATCGGAGTAGGTGGGGCCAGCTGCCTTGCTGATGTACAGGAATATATCAATGCCGGAGCAACGGCGGTTCATCTGGCAACGGCAGCAATGGAAAATCCACGAGTTGCCATTGAAATAAAAGCCGAAGCGGCCGCTAAGTAAATATTGGTTATTGGCGCATAAAAAACGGGCCCGGAATACTAAGCTCGTAATTCGTAAACCACTTGTCCCCAGCGACGACCGACGGAAGCTAAACGTTTGTCGGTTTTGGCTACGAATCAGACCTTAATACTTCTGGCCCGTTATGTATAAACTTGAAGAAATGAGCTTCACTTGCAGTCCCCACCGAAGCCTGCTCATTCTCCCGCAAAGATTTCGTAATTTACTTACTTTTCCCTTGCACCCTATATATCGCATATTACCCATTCACTTCTCTTCCAAAAATATTAACAGACCCGAATTGTTTACCGAGTCTCTCTAGTTCTATAACGACTTTACTGATTATCCGGATTACGCGCCCACAACAGTCCAGCCCGGCGATAATCAGGTTGCAACCCGAGAATTGAATCTTTTTTTCCAGTTTTCCACACCAACGATGTCCGATTTACCTAGTACAATTCACTAAGACGTCCATTATTCAATTCTGAAATCGGATAACGAGAAAATGTCAAAGAACATGCTCCGCCTCATCATTTGTCTTCTAATGTCTATTAGCGTAACAGTTGAGGCACAAAATACTTCAGAAGCAAAACTCTATGGAAAGGGTGTCCATGCTTATAACAATGGCGAATATGATACCGCATTAGACTTCTTCAATGCTGGGGTTGACCAGGGTACAGAGGATCCACGCGTTTTCTTATTCCGTGGTCTGGTTTATCACCATCAGGGCAAGACAAAAGAATCGCTCGCAGATCTCACCAAGGGCGCGGAATTAGAAGCTGTAGATAAGCGAGGTTTCTATCCTGTATCACCAGCCCTGATACAAGTACAGGGTAAGATTCGAATACAAATTGAAATAATGCGTCGTGAAGCACGGAATAATCTGATAGCCCTCGAGAAAACTCGCGCTGCCGCTCGTTACGAACAACAGAAAGCAAACGAAACTACGGCTTTACGCAAGCCGATGCCAAAACAGGCACCTGTTGTGCCTCTGGATGCCCAGCAAACAGTTCGCCGAGAAAATCCTTTTGCTCCAGATAACATTAGCGGGATCAAAAACAATCCGTCAAATGTTACCGTTTCCGAAGGAAACCCCACAGCTGCGATTAATGACAAAGATCCATTGGCAAACTTAAACAACGACAAACCAATGCCGCCTAATCCGAAGACTAACAACAAACCACCGGCAGGTAACAATCCATTTGCTCCGGGTAATAACACTTCACCTGCAGACAACAAACCACCAGCAGATAATAACCCGTTTAATACTGACAATACCGCTCCTGGCAACAATAATAGCGATAAAGAAAATAAAAATGGAGGCACACTCGGGGCAATCTTTGGTTCACTTAATCCATTTGGTGGTGGCAACGTTCAGCCGGATCCGAATGAAGGAAATATTCCAACATCATTAGATGAAATCAAAAAACTCATTCAGGGCAATCTGCCAGATGGTGATAAACCGGCACCGGATAGTAAGAATCCATCTGATCCACTCCCAAATCCATTCAAATAAACTTGTTTGAATTCGATTTCTAGAAAACAAACTCCGAAAGCATGATGATGGCAGGCTTTCGGATTTTTTTGCGCGTTGCCACTATAGTTTCTGTAGATACCCTCCCTCTAATTTTTAAGGTAAAATGGAGAGCTCCTGAAAGCACTTTTACGTGTTTCCGGCACTCTGATACTCCGCAATAAATAACCCCCTCCAATACATTCGGATTAGAATATGAATCGCTTATTAACTGCTGTTCTTTCAACCGTTGTTACATTTAGTTTTCTGGTTCAGATGGTGATAGCCGCACCGACGATCAGCAACATCAGTGTTCCTGGAATTCAGACTGGCACAACCATTCAGATAACTGTAACAGGTGCTGATCTGGCTCCTGCTCCGAAACTCATTGCTTCCTTTCCGATCGCATCTCAAAAAGCGATCCCGGGATCAGACAATGGCAAAGCGATCATCGAACTAACAACAACCAAAATTCAACCGGGGATTCACTGGATTCGCATTGCCAGCGACAAAGGAATATCAAACGCTCTTTCTTTGGGTGTCGACAACCTTCCTCAGCTCCCGTTTGTCGAAACTGTCGAGTCATTACCAGTTGCTCTATCCGGTGATCTTAGCGGAGGTAACATTCTAAAGACTTCCTTCACTGCCAAGGCTAATGATCCGATCGTGGTAGATATTGAGGGCCGGCGAATCGGCTCTAACATCCGTCCTGTTCTGCGACTGTTAGATGCCACCGGAGTTCAAATCGGTTTCAGTGCTCCTCAGCCGGAATTGCACGGAGATGCCCGAATCTCAACGACTATCCCTGCTGATGGAACCTACACATTGGAAATGCACGACATTCTCTACAAAGGCCCGGGGCCCGGACGCTTCAGATTAAAAATTGGAAACCTGTCATTTGCTGATTTGGCATTTCCAATCGGTGTTCAGGCCGGCCAGGCAACCAGTGTTAAATATAGTCGCACTAATATCAACAGCGCTATCAACGTAAACTCAGCAAGTGATACTATTAGCTCTCTGCCGCTGCCGGACACAGGCCATGCCACCGGTTCACGACCACAAATTATATTTAGTCATCATGCTGAATATGTTGAATCGGATCAAACTGCGGATGTACCAGCCGCACCGGTTGGAATTAACGGTCGTCTTTCCAAAAAAGGTGAAACCGACTCTTTCAAAGTGCTGGCCAAACCCGGTTCAAGGTTAAGGCTCGATGTTGTTGCTCGCCGTGCTGGTTCGCCGGTTGACGGAGTGTTAGTTATCAGAGCAGCGAATGGCAGTGAGATCGGACGAAATGATGACCGGCCTGGTCTGTCGGATCCGGGCGTCGACGTCACGGTACCGGGCGACTCGGAATTTATCACTGTCTCACTAAATGACTTACTGCGACGCGGTGGCGAAGACTTTATCTATCGCATTGAAATTCAGGATATCAGTCAGCCCCAATTTGCGGTGACTATTGCTCAGGATCGTCTGCAGATTCCATCCGGTTCCACACAAACGTTCATCGTGGATATCGCCCGGCAGGGATATAACGGAGATATCAATCTGGAATTTGAGAGCCTGCCAGAAGGGATTACTGTCGACGGCAACCTCGTCCTCGCAGGTCGTAGTCGCGGACTTATCTCCATCACTGCTGCGGATGGTGCCGCTATTTCAAAAATTGGGCGTATTATCGCCACTGCTGATGATGAAAGTGTCGCAACGCGAAAAATCGCTACCGTAGGTACTGACAATCCTCATTACCGGGTATTACCGGAACTTCGTCATAGTCTGGGTATCGCTCGCACAGAAGCAGCTCCGATCAAAGTTTCACTTGCTGCCGAAACAACGGAACTACAAAGCTCGCGCGGAAAATTCATGCCCTTAACAGTAAATGTACAACGCAATGAAGGCATTGCCGGCAACATCCGCCTGCGATTAGTCTCCAATCAAACGATGCCTCGTAAGAAAGTGAAGCAGAACAACAAAGACGTGGAAGTTGATGATACAGATCGGGCCCTGCGATTAAGTGAAGAACCAATGCTTGCTACCGATGTCACCAGCCAAACTGTTAATCTGTGGATTCCACATGATCTTGGGCTCATGGCCTGGCGCGGGGCTATTGTCGCTGAACTGCTAAGTGGGGACAACAAGAACGTCGTGGCGACCGTCTCCACGATACAACTTACAATCACACCGCTGGACGCAATCAGCATTACGTTATCCACTGATCCGAATATTACAGCTCGGGCCGGAGAAGGGGAAACTGGTCACTTCGCCGGGACGATCAATCGTGCTGCCGGTTTTGATAAGCCTGTCACCGTCACGCTAACAGGACTACCCGAAGGTTATGGCGCCCCTAGCATCGAGGTTCCTGCCGACCAAACTGAATTCAAACTGGAAGTCCGCTTCGCTAAAGAAGCAAAACCGGCTGACCTGAAGGACATTAAGTTAGTCGCAAATGCAGCCACTGATCTTAAGCCTGAAGTCCGGGTCAATAGTAATCAAATCAACACCAATATAAAGGTCGTTGTTCAAGAGTAACGTTATTATCACTCCATCTACAGCGAGCTTTTACTTCTAAGGAATACAATGCGTCTTTCACAACGATTATTCATCTTTGCAGGCTTTGCTCTGTGTTTTGCCATTATTCAAAGCGTTGAAGCTCAGGATAAAGATACTCGCCCTAATATTCTGTTTATTTTCTCGGATGACCATGCCTATCAATCGATTAGTGCTTACGGCAGTGTTGTCAATAAGACGCCAAATCTGGATCGTATTGCCAATGAAGGTCTGCGATTTGATCGTGCCTTCGTAACCAATTCAATTTGTGGGCCATCACGGGCGGTAGTCCTTACCGGTAAATATGGTCACCTTAATGGTTTCGTTCGAAACGGGAACACCTTTAATGGAAACCAGCAAACCGTCTCTAAACTACTACAGCAGGCCGGTTATGAAACCGCGGTGATTGGTAAGTGGCATCTCAAAAGTACTCCGATTGGATTCGACTATTACCACGTTCTGATCGGGCAGGGGCCATACTACAACCCTCCCATGAGAACGACCGATGGCCCGGTCAATCATATCGGTTACACGACTGAAATCATTACCGACCAGACTCTCAAGTACCTAAAAGAGCGGCGAGATCCGGATAAACCTTTCTTTCTGATGTACCAACACAAAGCTCCGCACCGAAACTGGCAGCCCGGTCCAAACGAAATCAATAATTACAATAATGAAACCATCCCCGAACCAATCACGCTATTCGATGATTACAAAGGGCGTACATCTGCCGCTCGCAATCAGGCAATGACTGTCAAGGAACATCTAACCCGCACTGACCTCAAGCTGGATCCACCTAAAAATCTGACGCCCGAACAACTTAAAATCTGGAACGAAGCTTACGACAAAAAAAATGCTGCGTTGGAAAATCTTAACCTTGATGGGGACGCACTGATCCGCTGGAAGTACCAACGATATGTCAAAGACTACCTGCGATGTATCGACAGTGTCGACAAAAACGTTGGCCGGGTACTCGATTATCTTGATGCCTCGGGGCTCGCTGAAAATACAATCGTTATCTATACCTCGGATCAGGGTTGGTATTTGGGTGAACATGGATGGTATGACAAACGGTGGATGTATGAAGAATCATTTCGTACACCCCTCTTGGTTCGCTGGCCGGGAAAAATTGAACCAAACACGGTAAGCACCGATATGGTGATGAATCTGGACTTTGCTCAAACCTTTCTGGATATTGCCGGTGCTGACGAGCCTGAAGATATGCAAGGCGCCAGCATGAAAACAATTTTTGAAGGTAACACACCTGATGACTGGAGAAAAAGCGTTTACTACCACTACTACGAATTCCCCGGAGCTCATAGTGTCGCCAAACACAATGGAGTGCGCACGGAACGCTATAAGCTGATCAATTTCTACGACAATAAAGAGTGGGAGCTGTTCGATCTTGAAACAGATCCCAACGAATTAAATAGCGTCTATGATGATCCGGCATACGCCGATATCAAAAAAGAATTGGAAATCGAATTAAAGCGTCTACAGACCTTCTATAAAGACGACGGAACTGTAGTCAATTTCGGTGCCGCCCGGGCAAAATCTCAACCCACACTGCTCGTTCGACGATTTCGTTTTGGTGACTTCGAAAATACTGAAAAATCACCTCATGGAACCGCTGTCATCTCGGATGGAAAAAAGCAGCTATTTCATAACCCAAGTAACGGGAAATTCAATCCGGAATACAAACCTATCGCTCTGGGTGGTTTCATCTACCCAACGAATGGCAACGGAGTTATTGCGGCTCAGGGGGGTGAAGCAATGGGTTACACGATGCAAATCAAAGATGGCAAACTTACCTTCTCAATTAAATCACAGGGACAGATGTTCACAGCGATCGGTCCTGAAGTGGTGTTAAATGAGTGGACCCACGCTGTCGCGGTGCTAGATCGAAATGCCAAATTATCATTTATCGTTAACGGCCGGAAATTCCCGTCGAATGTTAAAGCCGCCTTTCTAAGTAGTGCACCCGCTGATGCCTTTACGCTTGGAATCGATGGGGGGTCATTAGTTGGCGACTACGGTCAAGCCAACGGTTTCAAAGGCAAGATGGCTGATTTCCGTCTCTATTGGGGTGTGCTTGAAAAAGAAACGCTTCAAAGTTGGGTAAACTCTAAATAAAAAAAAGTGATCTCCATAAATTTAAAAAGCCAATCTCCCATAACTCATTTTGTATTGGATCCTCCGGGTATGAAACTAAATCGACGTCAGGCAATTCAAACCTCCGCTGCAGCACTTGCCTGTACCGGAACCATGGAGACCGTTTCTGCAGTCACTGTAGAAAATAACGCGAAACCGTTTGGTTACTGCTTCAACACCAGCTGTGTACGTGGCCAGCAACTTTCACTGGAAGAACAGGTTGATCTGGTCATCAAAGCCGGGTACGAAGGCATTGAGCCCTGGATTCGCGACATGCAGGCCTTCAAAGAAGGAGGAGGCAGCATTAAAGACCTTGGCAAAAAGCTGGCGGACAATAATGTCAAAGTTGTCAGTGCAATCGGCTTCGCCCGCTGGATTGTTAATGACGATCAAGAGCGAGCTAAAGGTCTGGAGACCGCCAAGCATGATATGGACCTGCTCAAGCAAATGGGTGGGGTAAGAATTGCAGCACCCCCGGTAGGTGCCACTGATATTGAAGGATTCGATTTGTTTGCTGCAGCGTCGCGATACTATGATCTCTGTGAGGTCGGACGTAATGCAGGTATCACTCCTCAATTAGAGCTTTGGGGTTTCTCCAAAACGCTTAGCCGGCTTGGTGAGCTGGCATTTGTTGCCACCGAAGCAGGACACCCGGATGCTTGTATCCTGCCGGATATCTACCACATCTATAAAGGCGGATCATCATTTGAAGGACTGAAAATGCTCAATGGCCAACATATTCACTGTTTCCATGTGAATGATTATCCAGCTGATCCTCGACGGGAAACCATCGCTGATAAACATCGTGTACATGTAGGGGATGGAATCGCACCCGTCACGAAGATACTGCAAATGGTTCATAAGGCGGGTTGTCGGGGTATGTTGTCTTTAGAGCTATTCAATCCAGATTATTGGAAGCAGGATCCACTTAAAGTTGCCACTGAAGGCCTGGCTAAAGTCAAAGCTGCTGTTGCCAAAGCATTCGGATAAACACGTCTCTCCTAAAATGAGTAAGAATCGTGCCTGAAGTGAATCAAAAGAAAATTCTCTTCCCACTATTGGCAATCTGCGTCGGCCTACTTCCTTTAGTCCTGCTCGAAGGAATTTTTCGTATCTTTGACTTTGCATCTCCGGAGCAGGTTGTCGATACATCGTCCGGTTTCAACGAACATCAACCGTTATTTTCACTGAACGAAGATGAAACAACCTACCTTACGACCCGTAATAGAGCGCTATACTTTGGTGATCAGACCTTTAAATCTCTAAAACCTAAAGCCACCTATCGAATGTTTTTTCTCGGTGGTTCCACAGTTCGCGGTCGGCCTTTTGCAGTCGATTCCGCTTTTGCAAAATGGATCGAACTCGAATTAAACCACCGCAGTGAAAATACGACGTATGAATCGATTAATTGTGGTGGGCTCTCTTACGCCAGCTTTCGGCTCACAAATATTAGCCGCGAAGTTTTGAATTACAAACCTGATCTGCTGGTATTAGCCACCGGACACAACGAATTCCTAGAAAACCGGACTTTCGGTCTGGCAAGCAGGCAAGCTGACATCCGCAATGCAATGGAATCACTGAGGCTCGTCGTCTGGCTGAGATCGCTCATCGGTCAGGATGTTGAATCATTTAAAGAGTCCTCCGCGGAACGACTACCAGAAAACGTAACCGCCCGACTGGATAAAGAAAGTGGTTATGCATCGTACCACTGGGATCCGGAATGGAAACAACAGGTAACACAACAGTACGAAGAGTCCCTGCTATCGATCATTAAACAATGCAAATCTGCTAATGTGCCTTTAGTACTGGTATGTCTGGGATCCAATCTCAGAGATTGTCCTCCGTTTAAGTCCGAACTTCCTCCTGGTCTGTCCGCCAAAGATAAACAAGCGTTTTTAACTCTTTTTGATCAAGCGAATAAACTGGCTGAACAACCGGAAGTTGCATTGCATCGTTACGAAGAATGTCTGCAGATTTCCGACCAGTATGCACTTTTGCACTACCGAATGGCACGAACACTGGAACAACTAGGAAACACGCTCCTGGCTAGAAAGCATTATCTACTTGCCAAAGATTTCGATATCTGTCCTCTTCGACTCTCTGAAAGGATGGATAACATCCAACGAAAACTAGCTAAACAGTATGAAGTCCCTTTGATCGACGCGCGGACGGCATTGGAAAATGCCAGTACCAACAAAATTCCGGGCTATGAAATGTATGTCGACCACGTACACCCTACCCTGGAGGGACACCAGATCATTGCCGGCGCCATTGTTGACAACCTGATCGAGAACAAACTCGTGGCGCCCGAACTCAATATGGATGTTCGTGAATATCAATATCTTTACAGTAACTATATTCAATCATTACCCCTCGCATTTTTTAGCAATGGCGCAAGACGAGTTAACTGGCTTGAAACCTGGGCTCGCCGTAATCTGCAATTATTTGAGCTTGAGCCATTTGATTTACGGGGAAGTCTGGCCGCTGTTCATCGGCAGCTTGGCTTTGACCGGTTTGAACACGCACATCATGAACTTGATACTACGTTGCAACAATATGGAAATATCAGCGTTCCTGTTTTACAGCTGGCTTTGACATTCCAGCGTCAGGGTCGATATAAAGTCGCAAGAACTCTGTTGCAATGGCTTGAGGACAACGAGTCGAATGAAGTACTGTTACAGCAAATCCAATACGCCCGCATGATCAATGCCGAATCCATGGGTGACCGTGGAGTGGCTATCCTTATATATGACAACTACTTTGACCGGCTTCCTTTTGAAGTGGCGGCGAATGCGAACTGGCGCGAATTCATTCCGGACATCTGGGAGCGGGTGAAGCTGGAGAACCAGTAAACATGAGTGAGCCACACGAATTTCATACGATCGACGCAATTTTACCCGTGCTGACAGATCAATTCGGCGATCGACTATCAGTCAATCAGGAAGTGTTGCAACAACACGGTCATGATGTTTCCCGACACAATACACAAGCACCACAAGCTGTAATCTATCCGGTCAACACAGAAGAAGTGTCAGCTGCGGTCAGAATTTGTCATACAAACCGGGTACCTGTTATTCCCTTTGGTACGGGGACTGCTGTTGAGGGTGGAGTTGTGGCAATCCATGGTGGTATCTCGATTGACTTAACACGCATGAATCAAGTCATTGAAATCAATGTTACAGATGCCGATGCTACTGTGCAGGCGGGTGTTACACGTTATCAACTCAACGAAGCCTTACAGATTCGGCAGACCGGCTTAGTCTTTACCGTCGATCCGGGTGCTGATGCGTCCATTGGTGGTATGGCAGCAACGCGAGCATCGGGCAGTTCAGCGGTGAAATACGGTACGATGCGTGATAATACAATGGGACTGACAGTAGTATTAGCCAACGGAGAGGTTATCAAAGCCGGTGGCCGGGCTCGCAAATCTTCGGCTGGTTATGACCTTGCTCATTTATTCGTGGGCAGTGAAGGAACACTGGGTGTAATCACTGAGGTGACCGTCAAACTACATCCCGAGCCTGCTCAGATCTCATCAGCCATTTGTCCGTTTGATACTATTGAAAAGGCCGTAAACGCGGTTCTGGAAATCCTCAGTTCCGGTATCCCGGTTGCCCGAATTGAACTGCTAGATGAAGTTCAGATCGATGCAGTAAATCGATTTAGCAGTCTGAACAATCGATTAGCCCCAACTATCTTCTTTGAATTTCATGGCACAGAAAACCACGTAGCCGAGCAAACATATCAGGCAAAAAAAATCGCTGCCAAATACGGTGGAACAGAATTTCAATGGGCCGTCGATAAACAACAGCGGGATCGACTTTGGCAAGCCAGGTATGATTCGTTCCACGCTGTGATGGCTCTACGCGAAAATGCTGTCGGCTACGTGACTGATGTCTGTGTTCCTATTTCCGAACTGGCTCGCTGTTTCCTGCATACCAAAGAAATCGTGAAAGAAGCCACTCTGCCCGCGCCGGTTTTTGGGCACGTTGGTGATGGAAATTTCCATGTCGTCTTTCCATTAGATCCGAACAATCCCGCAGAACTTGACGAAGTAACAGGTTATCACCAGCAGTTAATTGAGATGGCCCTGGCGGCAGGAGGCACCTGTACCGGCGAGCATGGCATCGGTCTGGGAAAAAGAAAAGCTCTCGAACAGGAACATGGTAATGCCGTCGAAACAATGCGGCAAATCAAACGGGCGCTCGACCCTCGGAACATCATGAACCCGGGAAAAGTTGTGTAAAATATAATTCTTACTCTGGCACCATTAACTCTACCCCTGAAAGCCAAATGATAAAATTTCACGCTTTGATTCTTGTCGGTCTGTCGCTCGTTACGTCCTCACTATTGGCTGACGGTGAAGGGGATAATAATCCGGAAAAAGTCCGGCAAATCCCCCGGGTTGGAATTCAGGTGTCTCAAGCCAATCAAGCTAAACTGAATGCCGGTTTGGATGAACTGGCCGAACTCATAAAAAAACTGAATTTATCCAAGTCCAATCTGGCGTTATTACTTCTTCCTGATGTTGAGATTTATCATCGGGCTGTAAAAGACAATCTGGAGTATCAGGAGTTTTTTAGTGAGAAAGATATTGTCAAAGCTTTTACAGCACTCAATAGCGGGAAAAAACGGGCCCAACAATTACTGGCCGGAACAGCACCATGGCTGGAGCAAACAGGACTTGTGGTACGGGGATTCAGAAGTGAACTCGACGGAACCGCTCAACCCTATGGTTTAGTAATTCCCAGGAACTATCAACCTGAGGGTGAAAAATCGATACGTTTAGATATCTGGTTCCACGGCCGGGGTGAAACACTAAGTGAAACGAATTTTATCGATAAGCAAACCAAGGTTGTTGGCTATTACGCGCCACGCAACACGATCGTTCTTCATCCATACGGGCGTTATAGCAATGCATTCAAGTTCGCTGGAGAAATCGATGTTCTCGAAGCGATGGAACATGTGAAGTCACAATATCGTATTAATAATAACCTGATCAGTGTTCGTGGTTTCTCCATGGGAGGGGCTGGTTGCTGGCAATTCGCTCATCTCTATGCAGATCATTGGTTTGCGGCCACGCCCGGTGCCGGATTTTCAGAGACGCCTGAATTTCTAAAGTCCTTCCAAAAGGAAACCTTACGGCCCTACTGGTGGGAAGAAAAACTATGGCGATGGTACGACACCGATGACAATGCCATTAATCTGGCACACGTGCCACTGATCGCTTACAGCGGTGAAGATGATATCCAGAAGCAGGCTGCTGATGTAATGGAAATCGCACTTGCCAAAGAAGGTATCGATCTTGTTCACATTATTGGTCCTAAAACCGGGCATCAAATCCATCCCGAATCAAAGGCCATCATCGAAGAAAAAATGTACAGCCTGGCACGTATCGGTAACGACAAACTACCACTTACTGTTAACAAAGTTACACACTCACTTAAATACAACCGTCAGTACTGGCTAACGATTACTGGCATGAAGGAACACTGGGAACCAGCCCGTGTTAAAGCTCAAATCCGTGGAAACCTAATTGAAGTTACAGCAAACGATATTAGCGGATTGAAGTTCGATATGGCTGCCGGGCTGGCTCCTTTTGATATTACTCGCGAGGTATCAATCGAAATCAATAAACAAACACTGACAGCCCCCAAAGCTAAATCCGATCGAAGCTGGATGTTTGAAATCCACTTAGCCGGTGATAAGTGGATTGCCGGACCTAAACCACAAGATGGTCTACAGAAACAACACGGACTCCAGGGTCCGATTGATGACGCTTTTCTAAGTAGTTTTCTTATGGTTACTCCCAGTGGGAAGCCTGTCCATGAAGCTATTGGCAGGTGGGTGTCCTCAGAACAAGCTCGTGCTATTAAACACTGGCGACAGCATTTCCGAGGTCATCCCCGTGTGAAAGCCGATACCGCCATTACTGAACAAGATATTGCCAATCATAATCTGATTCTGTGGGGAGACTTCTCTTCCAATAAACTCATCGGTGATGTGCTTGCTCGACTACCACTCTCATGGACCGGGCAGGGAGTTTCGATTGGTGAGAAGGTATTTGATGCCAAAAGCCATGCTCCGATTATGATCTACCCAAATCCACTTAATCCCGGTAAATACATCGTGATCAACAGTGGTTTCACATATCGCGAGTATGCATATCTAAATAATGCCCGTCAGGTACCAATGCTTCCGGATTGGGCAATTGTCGATGTGATTAACAAACCGGAACCAAACGACTCCATTTATCGCTTCCCTGGGATCCCCAAAGATGCTAACTTTTTTGACGAAAGCTGGAGTGTAAAGTAGCAACCAAGATGACTAACGGAAAATCGTTTTACTTAACGACTTGCACAGCGGTCATTCTGGTTCTGCTGAACACCTCTCTCTTTGGAGCTCCGGTTAAACGCTCAGGCGATGATCAGGGCAAGCGTATTTATCTCAAGCAATGTGCACACTGCCATGGAGCGGAGGGGGAAGGAGTTGTCGGGGTTAACGAAAATCCGCTTTACGGTAATAAAAAGCTGCCTGAGTTGATTCAGTTGATTGTCGAAACAATGCCTGAAGATAAACCGAGTATCTGTAAAGGTGAAAATGCCGTTGCGGTTGGTCGTTATATTTTCGAAAAATTTTATACCCCTGAAGCCAGAGCTAGTCAAAAACCTCCGCGAATCGAATTGGCTCGACTCACAAACCGCCAGTACAGACAAACCGTTGGTGACCTCTTTACTGCCTTTCTTGGCAAACCTGAATTGAATGAAGATCGTGGTATCCACGCCACTTACTACGACACTCGGGGATTTGGGAAACAAGTTGAGCAGGAAATTGTCGACAACATTAATTTTGATTTCGATCAAACACTACCGCATGAAAAAATTTCTAAGGCGGAAGAATTCAGTATTCGTTGGCAGGGTGCCATTATTGCTGAAGAAAGCGGCATCTATGAATTCATCGTCAAAAGCCCAAATAGCATTCGGCTTTATATTAATGACCGGGAGAGACGACTGGTCGATAAATATGTTGCTACCAGAGATAGCGAAGCTGAGCATTCCGGCACTATTTATTTGCAAGGCGGACTACCATACTTTTTCCGTCTGGAAACTTTCCGGTTTAAAGATCCCACAGCTTCCATGAGTCTCATGTGGATACCACCGGGCGGAACCAGACAGGTAATCCCGAAACGTAATTTCTACCCAGCCACTATCGGTACCGGTATTCTCGTGCAAACTCCATTCCCTCCTGATGACAGCGCCAGTGGCTATGAACGTGGAATTGCGGTCAGTGCAGAATGGGATCAAGCCGCAACCAATGCCGCCATCGAAGTAGCTCAGCAGGTCCTACCACTTATGGATCAAATGGCAAAAACCAAAAGTGGAGATGCCGATCGTAATGATAAGC
Organism: Planctomycetaceae bacterium; assembly: GCA_002709045.1. Classification (GTDB taxonomy): domain Bacteria; phylum Planctomycetota; class Planctomycetia; order Pirellulales; family Pirellulaceae; genus UBA721. The sequence goes on from PAPJ01000053.1 coordinate 116,832, forward strand.
TGCAGGCATTCTGTCACTCGTTTGTCGAATATGCATTTCGACGACCACTGACAGGTGATCAAAAAGCTATCTATGTTGACAGCTTCTTTTCGGATGATCTCGCGATTTCAGATTCCGTCATGCGTGTCGTCATTGCGACTTTAAAGTCCCCGTTGTTTCTCTATCCCGAATTGAGTCGTAACCCGAAGGATCCGTTAGTCGATAGCTATCTGGTTGCAGGACGTTTGGCACTGGCTTTATGGGATTCAGTTCCAGACACCGCTTTAAGAAATGCTGCCGAGCGTGGGGACTTATTGGATCCGATCAAAGTGCAGCAACAAATTAAACGAATGCTTAATAATACCCGGGCAAAGTCTAAGCTAGATTACTTCCTGCTACACTGGCTACAGTTAAACGAAAAGGGCGAGTTTTCTAAAGACACCGAACATTACGCTAACTTTACGGATACTATTAAAGCCGATCTTCGACAGTCTCTGCGTTTATTCTTTCAAGACGTCATTTGGAGTGAAGGTTCAGACTATCGCCAGCTATTCCGTTCACCAACGATTCCGATTAACCCAACTCTGGCACAGTTCTATGGAATCGACAGCTTTGAAGGAAATGGATTTCAGCCTGGGTCGGTAAGCGAACATGCTGCCAGTGGAATTTTGACTCATCCCTATATGCTTTCAATGCTAGCCTATCGAGATAACAGCTCCCCCATTCATCGCGGCGGTTTTATTACGCGGCGGCTGCTGGGAAGAACTCTTAAAGAACCGCCTCAAGCGACTGAACTTGGCAGTGCCAAATTCGCTGATGGGCTTACCATTCGTGAAAAAGTCACGCAGCTCACAGAACCTACAGCCTGCGCTGGATGCCATAACATTATTAATCCTTTAGGCTTCAGCCTCGAGAACTTTGATGCCATCGGACGATATCGAAATCAGGAAGTTGGTAAAGCTATCAATGCCGTTGCCAACTATAATACAGTGGATGGAGAGAAAGTCGAATTGTCAGGAGCCTCCGGACTTGCAGAGTTGATTACTATCAGCCCTCAGGCTCATGGAGCATTCGTCGACCACTTATTCCATCAGGCAATGAAGCAACCAATCAATGCCTATGGTGATTCACTCCGCGAGCAATTAATAGAACAATTTCAGGTGTCCGATTTTAATATTCAACAACTGCTTACGAATATTGTTAAAGAAGCAGTTTTGTTTAAACCTGAACAGGAACAATAGGTATGACTATTCATCATCGTCGTAAATTTATTCAGGATATGGGTTTTTCAGCAGCAAGCCTGCCATTGCTGATGGGATTACCAGCTTTTTCTAAGGCGAATGCAAACACTGCAAAGCAGCGAATGATCGTTGTGTTTAGCCCGAACGGAACAATCCCTGATGACTTCTGGCCTGACGAAGCAGGTACTGAATTTAAGCTGAAGCGGATTATGGAGTCCCTGCAACCGTATCAAGATCAGATGCTGATTTTAAAAGGGATTTGTGACCAAATCAAAGGTGATGGCGATAGCCACATGCGTGGAATGAGCTGTCTGTTAACAGGTATCGAATTATTGCCTGGAAATATTCAGGGTGGGAGTCACACACCCGCTGGGTGGGCAAGTGGTTTATCGGTGGATCAGGAAGTTAAGAACTATCTCCAAAGCAAACCAGAAACTCAGACTCGATTTGGTTCACTGGAATTTGGGGTGGTTGTTCCTGACCGAGCTGATCCCTGGACCCGTATGATCTACTCAGGATCCAACAAACCGGTCGCTCCGATTGACGATCCATACGTGATGTTCAACAAACTATATGGAAAGCTGGAAGACCGCAAGAGTGTCGAAAGCGTATTGGATCGGGTTCGCAATGACTTGCGGCGAGTTCGTACGCTGGTTAGTAAAGAAGATCGTAAGTTACTGGAACAACATGAGCAGTTCATTCGTGAAATGGAGTCCCGAATCAAACGTGATGCTGAACACCAACTTGACATTCCCGCTCCGGCACAAAAAGCAGGTGTAAAAAATGCCAATGAAAACATGCCGGACTTAAGTCGCATGCAGATCGACATGCTGGTGAACAGTTTACAGAACGACATGGCTCGCGTTGCTTCACTGCAATACACGCGAAGTGTTGGTCAGGCAAAAATGACCTGGTTAAATATTAATGAGGGACATCACGGCTTATCTCATGAACCTGACAGTGACAAGGAAGCTGTCGAGAAGCTGGTAAAAATCAACCAGTGGTATTGTGATGAGATTGCATATCTAGCCAAACGACTGGCAGATACACCAGAAGCCGATGGGTCTGGATCTCTGCTTGATAATACGACAATCGTCTGGACAAATGAACTTGGCAAGGGCAATTCACACACACTCAATGACATTCCATTTGTCCTGATCGGTGGGGGAATGCGATTCAGAATGGGCCGGTCATTGCAGTATGGCCGAGTCTCACACAACCGACTTTTGATGGCATTTGCTCATGCATTTGGCCATCGGGTTGAGTTCTTTGGTAACAAGAATTACTGCGCAGACGGGCCACTTCACGACCTCTCTTAAGCGTGTTAGTATAAAAATCGTAAGGGCGGTTAGCTCAGTTGGTTAGAGCGCCACGTTGACATCGTGGAGGTCGTTGGTTCGAATCCAATATCGCCCACTACCACCCTTAGAGGTTACCCTTCAAACAGTAGCCTCTAAGGGTTTTTCTATTGGTATATCAGTGTTTGCATGAACTTCGTTGATCGTCATTGATCCTTATTGACCGTTACTATGCATCCTTGAGGCTGAAAATATTCCGTTACTCCCCAAGTAATTAGTTAACTCTTAAAGCTCAGAACTAAACAAA
>PAPJ01000054.1 GCA_002709045.1 Planctomycetaceae bacterium
AAGCAGCGGGCAGGGCTCTGGAAGTCTTAACCCCAGTTCACCGGCTCAGGACTCTTCGGATCTCGGAGGGAGTGGACCGGGAAATGTGGATCGTCGAAATCATGGTGATGCCGAAGACTGGGGATCACTGCCACCTAAAGAACGTCAAAAGGCTCTTCAGCAAATCAGTAAAGAACTCCCGGCACATTATCGCGAAGTCATCGAAGAATACTTTAGAAAGCTGGCTCGCGACGGCAGTTAGAGAAACTATTAATTCAAACAAGCTTCCGGGGGGGAGGTAAACTGCATCGTGCAGATTTTTAATGCATTAGTTCTGTTAGCAAGCACGGTTGTTGTCGCATTGCCCGTAGCTGATATCACTCTTATTGATGGCACTCAGTTAAATGGGGAAGTCACCGTAATCAGCGATGCAGAAGTCACCGTTACCGTTGACGGTCAGGCTCAAGCTGTTGCTGGCGAACAACTGCAGTCAATTGTTTTCAATAACAACGAAGCTGCCATTCCGGAAGAAAACAAGATCACTGTCAATCTTCATGACGGTAGTGTCCTGCGAGCGAAATCCGTCTTGGCGACGGCTACAAATGCCCGTATTACCATCGGTGAAGATTTGTCTCACCGGCTAAAGAGTGACAGTCTTGCCAGCGTCCAGTTCAAAGTACTATCGGATCAGGCTCAGCAGGATTACAACCGAATCCTGAAAGCAGACTCTGCCGGCGATGTACTGATTGTACTGCGGCCCAGTGGATCAATCGATGAGTTGGAAGGGGTTATCGAACGCGTCGACAGTGAAGCCGTCACATTCAACTTTGACGGTGATCAAATACCCGTCGAACTATCTAAGCTTGCCGGTATCAAACTCCTCAAGCCGGGCTCTTTGAAAATCTCAAAAACAGCTTGTCGCCTCACCGACTTACAAGGCAATGTCTGGCAGGCATGTAAATTCAATCTCAATAAAGAAGAGCAATCTTTGGAATTTGAGACGGGACTAGGAGACCCGATTTCACTAAAATTGGAGCGGGTGCAAAGGCTTCAATATGCAAGTAGCAATGTCGTTTATTTAAGCGATCTGTCACCTGAAAGTGCCGAGTGGACTCCTTACCTTACAGGACGTCTTATTCGCAATCGTCTTAATCAGCTTTACGCTCCGGTGAAAGACCGCAGTGCCAGCGGCGGTCCTATTTTGATTGGCAAGCAGGAATTTACGAAAGGGCTTTCCTTACGTAGTAAAACAGTACTGACCTATCGACTGACGGATGGATTCAATTCGCTTAAGTTAACAGCCGGATTAGCAGCCGAAACCAGAGGACGCGGACATATTAACTTAATCATCCTCGGTGACAACAAACAACTTTTTCAGGACTCCATTGCGGATCCTTCCGACATTCGGCAATTGGAATTAGACATTAAGGGTGTACGGCGTCTTTCGATTACAGTGGACTACGGTAAGAATCTGGATTTCGGGGACCTGTTGCACCTTGGTGATGCCAAACTTATCAAGTGACGAAGTGCATCTGGGAGACAATTTTGTGACCAAACCTTTACAGATAATCGCATTAGCTGTTTTGCTTTTCAGTTCAGTGTTGCCGGCACTAAAGGCTCAGGAGTTGATCGTTCCCGATGCCGTGTTAGCATCCCAGTCAAAACGTATTGCTGCTATCAAAAAAGCCAGTGCCTCGACAGTTATGGTCTTTGCCAACGAAGGTAAAGGGGGTGGATCCGGCGTACTTATCAGTCCAAACGGGTATGCCTTAAGCAACTACCACGTTGTCCAACCGGCAGGCACCGCAATGAAGTGTGCAATCAATGACGGCAAGCTCTATGACGCGGTGCTGGTGAGCATTGATCCGGTCGGCGACGTTGCATTAATCAAACTACTTGGACGCGATGACTTTCCGGCGGCCACGCTGGAAGACAGTGATAAGGTACGAACAGGAGACTGGTGTTTTGCCGTTGGTAATCCCTTCCTTCTGGCTACAGATTTCAACCCCACCGTTACATACGGAATTGTCTCGGGAGTCCACCGATATCAGTACCCTGCTGGCACATTACTGGAATATGCGGACTGCATCCAAACGGACGCTTCCATCAACCCCGGCAATTCAGGTGGCCCACTATTTAATGAAAACGGTGATTTGATTGGCATCAACGGACGTGGTTCTTTTGAAAAAAGAGGGCGTGTCAATGTCGGAGTCGGCTACGCTATTTCTATCAACCAAATCAAACATTTCATGGGATTCCTTCACAGTGGTCGGATCCTGGACCACGCAACGCTTGGGGCAACCGTTTCGACCGACGAAAATGGAAATGTGGTAGTCACAAATATTTCAGAATCCTCCGATGCTTATCGCCGGGGACTACGCTACGGTGACCAACTTCTCTCTTTTGGCGGTCGTAATATCACAACGGTAAATGGATTTAAGAATGTCCTTGGAATATACCCCCGCGGTTGGCGTGTACCCATTTCGTTCCTACATGAAGGAGACCGGATTGATACATTCGTCCGTTTAAGCGGTGTTCATTCTCCGGAGGAGTTGCTTGCCAGAGTACAGCCTAACAGACAGCAGCCAGGCGGCGAACCAATGCCTGAAGGAGAACCCAAACCACCCGCTCCCAGACCGGTCGCGAAAGAACTTCCCGATGTCGTGCAACCTTTTTTTGCAGCACGACGTGGCTTTGCAAACTATCACTACAACAAACTCAATCAGAATCGAATTTGGAACGCTTATATCGATCAAACCAAACCTCAGGATATCAACGGGGACTGGACGCTACGCGGAAAACTCGGCAATCTTGGCGACGCCTCTATCGTGCTGGGCAAGACACGTGTAGATGCCGATCTTCCACAGGGTAAGGCCTTTGCTATTCTTGACAACGATCTCGGACAACAGGAAGCCCCACGCGGTAGCGGGGGACTTCTGATTGCACTGCACCTGTGGAAGCATATTCAACAAACAGGACTCGGCCAATTCGGAGACGTTTATTATCTTGGTTCTATGCCGACACCTAAACACAATGAGAAGCAGGATGTGTTAGTGGCCACGCACAGCGTGATTGAGTGTCGGTTTTACTTCTCGCCGTCGACAGGCCTTCTCACCTCGATGGAAATGTATCCGGACCTGGGAGTTGATCCATGTGAGATTTACTTCTCGGAATATGAATCTGTTAACAACCGCATGCTTCCTCGACAACTGGAAATTATTCATGGTGATACGGTGTACGGTGAATTAAGGCTTGAAGATTTTGAATTCAATTCCAACGGAGGCACTGAATAATGCAACGCCTACTGTTGGCCATTCTGTTTGTTATTACCGGTTCATCCGGAATCGCTCAGGGAGCCGATTTTTCTGTCACCTCTGCCGAAGTCCAGCCTAAGATGGTAAAGATTTACGGCGCGGGTGGAATACGGGGGCTGGAAGGATATCAAAGTGGCTTTCTCATCAGTAATCAGGGCCACATTCTGACTGTCTGGAGTTACGTGCTGGACACAGAATACATCACTGTAACGCTCGATGACGGCCGTAAATTCCAGGGGGAAATCGTTGGAGCCGACCCCCGACTGGAAATCGCCGTTTTAAAGATCGATACCGACAGCTTAGAACATTTCAAACTCGGCGATGCTGTTGGGGTCAACTCAGGCTCCCGGATTCTAGCATTCAGCAATCTGTTTAAGATTGCTACTGGCGATGAACCTAATAGTGTATTACACGGTGTTGTTGCTGCCAAAACACCTCTGAATGCTCGACGAGGCGCATTTAAGACTTCTTACAAAGGGCCGGTTTACATAATCGATGCAATCACGAATAATCCAGGCGCCGCCGGCGGGGCACTCACAACACGTAACGGCGAACTGGCTGGGCTTTTAGGTAAAGAACTTCGCAATTCCCAAAACGGAACATGGCTCAATTACGCCATGCCTATCAGTGAACTGATTCCGGCCATCGAAGACATTATTGCCGGCAAAACACGCCCACGAAGTCTGAACGAAGATATTGCCCGCCCCGACATACCACACACGCTAAAAACATTAGGTATCCGTATGGTGCCGGATGTACTGGCCAAGACCCCTCCTTTCGTTGACTCGGTTACGGCAAAATCAGCGGCAGAGAAGGAAGGCTTGCGACCGGACGATCTAATCCTCTACATCAATGACCGGCGTGTGGACTCGTGTGCCACGCTGCGAAATGAAATAGAACTGATCGATCAAATCGACAATGTTACTCTGGTTATACAGCGAGACGATGAGTTAATCGAAATCGTCCTGCAGGGCGAGTAGCCAAAATGAAAAACATAAACACGATGAAATACAAGCTGTTCTCCTTAATACCGATCTTGCTCTTGTTCGCAGAAACTTTAGTTTACGCTCAGGATGACCTACTAGAACGCGAAGAGAAATCTCTGCAGGCTGCCGTAGCCAAAGCAAGCCCCAGTGTTGTACAACTGGAACTGGTCGGTGGTCTGGAGTCTCAGGATCTTGGGCCGGTCTCTGGATTAGCCGTAACCACCGACGGCTATTTGCTCGCCAGTTCATCCATAATCCCTTCGAACATCACCTCCATTCTCGCAACAACGCCAAGCGGCAAGCGCGCGGCGACTAAAATTATTGCACATGATTACAGTCGTAATTTGGTTCTTCTCAAGGTCAACTCCGAAGAAGCCTATCCTATACTGGAAGTTATTCCAAGAGATGAAATCGTTGTTGGGCAGTGGGCAATCGCATTGGGCCGATCGTTTTCCAGAGAGTTTACCAACCAAAGCATTGGCATTGTCAGTGCTTCCAACCGCGTCTGGGGAAAGGCCATTCAAACCGATGCTAAAATATCTCCTGCTAACTATGGCGGCCCGCTAATCGACATTCAAGGGCGGGCCTTCGGTGTACTAACCCCCTTAACACCTCACCCACAGGGAGGACAATCTGATGGCTCAGAATGGTATGACTCGGGAATAGGATTTGCCGTCCCACTAGCAGATATCATGCCTCATCTGGAAACGTTAAAGAAAGGAAATGACTTATATCCGGGACGTCTCGGCATCTCCCTTACCGCGGGCAACATCTACGACCTTCCGGCCGAAGTCATTGCTGTACAACCCAAGTCTCCGGCACGAGAAACGGGGTTAAAAAAAGGTGATATCATCGTCGAGTTTTCCGGCCAAAAAATTACTCGTCAATCAGAACTAAAACATGTTCTGGGAGCACACTATGCCGGTGAAACTGTCAGTCTTAAAGTGCAGCGCGGTGACGAGATTATTCCATCTGAACTGACATTAGCAGAAAATCTGGAACCCTATCAGCATCCGTTCCTCGGTATCCTGCCGGATCGAAATCACAATCAACCAGGAGTTCTTATCAGACATGTTTACCCGAATAGTGTGGCCGGGCAGGCAGGCCTAAAAACGGGTGACACTATTTCCAAACTCAATGAAACTGTGATTCAGAGTCACGATCAGTTACGCTTGGAACTTGCCAACTTTGAACCCTCAGCGGCGGTGCAAATCCATTATGTCCGAGATGGGAAGACAATGCCTATTGAAGTCACACTCGAACCTGTCACGCGGGAACTACCTCTTATTCAGCAACACGCGTTTCCTGATACACCAGCACCTGCCAGTAATCTGGCCACGGGGCTTGTTGAGATAAAACTACCCGAAGAGACCAATCAATGTCATGCGATCATTCCAGACAATTACAGGCCCGATGTAGCTCACGGACTTGTCATTTGGCTGCATTCTCCTGGTGATGTCAATGACGAGGTCTTAAAACAGCATTGGGAGACATTAGCAGCAAAATACCATCTTATTGTGCTCGCTCCTAAAGCAGAAGATACAAACAGATGGCAGCCAAGTGAGATCGAATTTATACGCAAGACAATCGATAACGTCATTAATACATATAATATCGACCGCAATCGTATCGTTTCATTTGGGCGTCAGGCCGGAGGAGCCATGTCATTAATTCTTGGATTTTCCCACAGAGACTTAGTCAGAGGTATTATCCCGGTCGATGCTCCATTCCCATTACGAGCCGGTATCACACCAAACGATCCTGCTGAGCGTCTGGCTATCCACGCAATCCTTGTGAAAGGTTCACCTGTTGGTGCTACGATTGGCAATGCGATCAAGGCATTAGAAGCAGCCAAATATCCGGTGGGTCAAACTGAACTAGAGAGTCCCGGTAAGATCACCGACCAGTTACGAGAGAGTCTGGCTCAATGGATCGATTCACTCGACCGAATTTAGCCTACCAACTACTCTGCTATACCCATTGGGGTATAATACGAAGTTAGGAACAATCAACAAACAGCCTATATGTTGTTCGCATATAAACATTCCTGATCCCAAGAGCCCCCAAGGAGATTTAAAATGGAAAAGTGGCCCATCGGAGTCTTTACAAGCATTGATGCCGGATTAGGTGTCAAAATCGAAGTTGCTCAGGAACTGGGTGTGCCTACAATTCAATTGCATGCCCCTGCTAAGGAAACCCGCACACCAGAGAATGCCGAGAAGTTTCTGGCTAAGCTTGAGGAGCTTGGAATTGTCTTAACAGCTGTCTTTGGCGGATTTGAAGGTGAGAGTTACGCTGACATACCAACGGTCGTCGATACCGTTGGTTTGGTACCTCCTGCTACCCGAGAATCCCGAGTGCATGAAATGAAGGAAATCGCTGACTTCGCCCGTCTCCTGAACTGTGATGTCGTTGCCTTACACCTCGGCTTCATCCCTCATGACAACGCCGATCCACTTTATCAGGAGATCGTGACCGTCACACAAGACTTACTGGATCACTGCAAAGCCAACGGGCAGGCTCTGCACCTTGAAACGGGGCAGGAAACAGCCAAAGGTCTATTGCAGTTTATCAGTGACGTGGGAAGAGACAATCTCTTCGTTAACTTTGATCCAGCCAACATGATCCTATACGGAACAGGCGAGCCTATCGAAGCCTTGAAGAAGGTTGGAGATTACGTAAAGAGCATTCACTGCAAGGACGGTACATGGGCAGATAACCCCGGAGTTGACTGGGGAGCTGAAGTGCCTCTTGGAGAAGGCGATGTCGGTATGGAAAACTATTTACGAACACTGGACGAGCTTGGTTACACAGGCCCGCTCACTATTGAGCGTGAAATCCCACAGGAACCGGATCGTCAAAAGGCAGAGATCAGCCACGCGGTCAATCTACTTACCGAATTAAAAAACAAAATCGGTTAGAAGCGAGCACCAAAGGCCAGTATGGATGTAAAGAAACGCTGCTCGGTTGCCCTTTGTCTATTTGCAGCAATTTGTGTCGGACTTTGGCTGTTAGGTAGTAAAGAAGCAAAAGACGGTGCACTCCCGATATTGATCAGAGTGACGATTTTTCTTGGTTTATTTCGGCTTGCATATGACGACCTTTTAAAGATCCTCAATTACCTTAAAGGTCCCAGAGCGATCCTGCTGGGTATCGCATTAATTGGAATCGTGGCTTTTGGAAAAGCTGCTCTACCACTAGTCGGCATTAGCATTGGGATGGTCGTTTTACTTACAGTTTTCAATATCTTCCAACGCAATTCGCCAAACCAAAACAAGAAAAAAACCCGCAGCTAACCTGCCCAGTCAAGAACAAGTTCTCTGCGGGGTATGTTTTTAATTTTTTTGCAATGATACTGATTAAGCATCACCAACCAGTCGGGCACGCGTTGCTTTGAGATCTGAACCGTCCGGTGTTTCATCGCTGTCGATATCATACCAGCTATCTTCGAATTTAATGTAACCACCGTCACCACCAGCACCATTCTGAATAGCAACATTAGTGGTCAAGGCAATCACAGCGTCACTCAAAGCAACTTTCGGACTACATCGCGGTTGATTCTCAGGGCTTGCATTTCGAATACAGTAAGCCCAGTGTTCAATTTCCTCGGTATAGCCTCGACTAACAGGACCACTTGCCTGAGCCGCCTGAGCAACCGGAGAATAATCACCGCTAGCCTGTGTATCCATTGTCGGTCCGGCTTTGCTTTCCTTCACACCAACTTTAGTTGTTGTGCTTGAACCTTTATAAAGCATTACCTCTTTCTCTCGCTCGAGAATAAGAGTCCCCTTAGTTCCCATAACAACTTCTCCGTAACCTCCATATCCATTTCCATTAATGGATGAGTAAGTTACCACAATCTTTTTATTGTCATCATTGACATACCCAGGAACGGCGGATTTCCCAACACCGGTACCCGGATCAGCGTAGCCGACATCAAATGCATCTTCATAACCCGGTGCAGGAAATTCAATCGTACAGTAGACATGATCCTCAACCTCTCGGTCTTCACCAAAAATGTGGCGACCACCAACAGCATGCACGCTCAGCGGCTGAGCTTTTTTACCATCCTGTCGAAGAGCGCTGCAAAAGATACCGGCAGCATCCATTTGATGGCTTCCCAATTCAGCCATCAAACCGCCACCGGTACGTTTCCATAATCGCCAACGGCAAAGTTCCTCAAGTGCTGAACGCTGATGCCCGGCAGGTAACTCAAAATCCTGAAAGCCGTGCTGAAGGGCTCGTTCCCGAACTGCATTCTTATCGCTATCCCAGGCGATGTACTGAGCTAGCTTGCCCTCAAGTAATTCTTTAGCAACCGGATCTTTTTCTGCTTTGACCTGACGGTCAAGTGACTTAATACCAGAAGCAATCTTATCAAAGCGTTCACCTCCGCCAACCGGAATCTCGCCACCAGGTATTGGCATCTGCCAGCTATCGCGTCCTGGTAAATTGCCCCGGTGCCACTGAGCACGAATATGATGCAATTCGCCCAGCACACCCCATTTAATAAGATTGACAGCGTTATCGTACAGCACACTGTAATGACGCTGATGTCCGGTAGCTAGATAGAGATTCTTTTCTTTGGCAATACGTCCCATCAGCTTACATTCAGCAACCGTCTTGGCCATCAGTTTCTCAGTGAGAACGTGTTTTCCTGCAAGCATCGCATCGATCGCAACTTTGGCATGCAGGTGTAACGGCACCGCAATGATCACGGCTTCAATTTCGGGATCTGCCAGCAATTCGGCATAACCGTCTTTATAGACTTTGACATGCTGACGTGCTTCTGCTTCCGTCTTCCAGTTGTATTTACGCATCAAGCCGGGGCGAGCTGCCATGGCAGCCGGACTGGCATAATCGCCGTGGAATGCGCGATGGACATTGTATTCACGCAGATCGCTAATGGCAACCACTTGGCAGTAAGCCGGGTTTAATGCCCCAATCAGCACACTTCCTTCATCCCCCGTTCCAATAACACCAATTCGAACAGGATCATCAACCGTGGAGTAACCAAAGTAGGCGGCTCCTAAACCACCTCCGGAAACCAGTCCTCCGGCAGTCACCGACTTTAGAAAGTCCCGGCGTCTAACACCAATGGCATCAAAATAATTACCACGTCCTACTTCCTTTTCTTCGGGAGTCAGGTTCATAGCATACGTTCCTTTTTATTTATTCTTCAGCAGACTACTCGGATTTTCCGCAGCAGCGTTTGCAATAGTGACTGATAATTGAATCAACTGATAGGTATTTACCTCCGCCGGCAAATGCGATAACCAACAGGGCGAACATTTCTATCGATTGGTAATAAACAGGCTGAGCTCCGGCGACTCCCGGAAATTGCGTAAGGCAAACCGAAAACAGAAATCCTGCTGTCGCAATGGCAGCAACGGGAGTGCAAAAACCAATGAGCAAGGCTAATCCACACAGCAAATCAAACCAGGGAATAAACTTATCAATCTGAGAAGATGAAATGGCGGGACCATTTAATTCTCCTAATTCAAGTACGGCACCAGAACCAAAACTGTTCAAGTCCCTTTCAACACCTTCCCAAATCAAATTAATGGATTTAAGGTAGCCTGCCCGAGTCGATTTTAACTCGCCCTCCAACTTGGCTCCCTGACCTTGAAGGCTTTCAACCCCTGTCATATCCGCTCGAACTAACTGTTCTTCACGTCGTTCCATCTGACGAAAAAACTCGATCATATCTTCATGATTACTCTTAAAGAACGCATCCAGCTGCGCTGACCGCAATTTCAATTGTTCTGTGGCTTTCTTCTTCAAATTGGCATTGTAGCCATGGAATGAGACAACATCGTTTAAGTAATCAGTCCAGAATTTCTTGACCGGCTTCGTGTCATAGCTCGGTTCACTCCAACCTGCGTTCGGATCCGAAGAGACATAGCAAAGACGAGTCTTACCATCCGCATCCCAAAGCATCCCCTTAAAAGAATCTGCTAATGGACCTTTGGCAGTCGATAGAAATCCAACAGATGAAAAACCATACTGTATTTTGGATGAACCTTCTTTATAGAAGTGCCACCCCAAGGCAAGACGCAGGCAGACTAAAGCAATAATCGCTATCGTCCCCAGTTGTTTTGTTGAAGCACTCAGTGGTCTCCTCCTCGTTCTTTTTCGTAAACCAATACGGGTACTGCCCGGCTAGTGTCATCGCAAAAAACTCTAACTCTTATTATCCTAGAAAAGAGGCATTTAGCCAACAGGCCTAACTCCATATCGGCTGTGTCGGCCGACGATTTATACAATATTTCCAAGTCAATCAAACAGGATGACAAATTTGTCATTACCTGCCGCACCTTAATCCAAGTAAAACAGATGAAAAAACGAGTCGTACTCTGCTTTCCCGTTACTAATGAACAAGTCGCCGAATTGGATGCCTGCAGTGATGATATTGAAGTCGTCAATGCAGGCCAAGCTGGTATTGCAGATGAAATCCTCAATGCTGATATTTTCGTAGGTCACGCTAAAGTACCAATGCCGTGGCAAGAAGTCGTACGTCAGGGTCGGCTAAAATGGATTCAATCCTCGGCAGCAGGACTCGATCATTGTTTGAAACCAGAGGTTATCGAATCAGAAATTATCGTCTCAAGTGTATCCGGATTATTTGCCAATCAGGTTGCAGAACAGACAATGGCTTTACTCTTTGGCATTTACCGCAGTGCGCTTACTTTTTTTCGCGCCTATGAAAAGAGGGAGTTTGTCCGCAGACCAACTATGGATTTTCACGGACAAACGGTGGGAATCATTGGCTTTGGAGGCAATGGACGACGTATTGCAGAAGTGCTTGCACCATGGGGCAACCGAATTCTTGCAACCGATAAATATCCCTGGGATAAACCCGAATACGTGGAAAAATTGGTGGGTGCGGACAGACTTAATGAGATTCTCCCAGAGATCGACTGTATGATTCTGTGTGTCCCGCTCAACGATGAAACCCAGGGAATGATTCAACGGGATATACTCACCAGAATGAAACCGGGCAGTATCATTATTAATGTGTCCAGAGGACCTGTTATCAATGAGTCTGATCTGATCGACGCGCTACATTCCGGACATCTCGCAGGGGCTGGTCTGGATGTGGTTGAAGTGGAACCTTTACATCCCACAAGCCCTTTATGGACGATGGACAATGTCATCATCAGTCCTCATGTTGGCGCGCAGTCTAAATATCGCGTGCCGGACACGATCCGTTTTACCGGACAAAATATTCAGCGTTATCTCCGTGGCGAAGAACCTTTAAATGTGGTTGATAAGAACCTGGGTTATCCCGAGAGGAAAAAACCATGCGTTTAACACTGTAATTATTCCGTGAATAGCCTTGCCGGAATTACTAAAAACCGCAACCATTAGTCGTAAGCTGGGGTTACTCAATCAAACCTGCTTAGTATGGAATTTTTCTGACGATCAATTTAATCCAATGAACAAACCTCAATTCAATGACGCGGAAGCAATGGAGCGGTTAACCGTTACGATTACGCAGGCGACTGAAGATCAAACGGTTACCTTTGCGCTTGGCCCTCAACCTTCGCTCCAATCCGACGACGAACTGGTCGAACAATACCAAAGTTTTCTTGGCGACCAGCGACTAAGCTGGACCACACATCATCATCTAACTCGCTTACTTGGAGCCGGCGGGCAGGGGAAAGTCTATCTTTCTGAACGTCGCGGCGCGGACGATTTTACGGTGCCCGTCGCAGTGAAGATATTCTCGCCGGAACGCTTTACCAACGAAGCCAGTTATGTCGAAACGATGAAACGCCATGCCGGTGTGGCAATGCAAATTGCCCAGATTCAACATGACAATCTGCTGGACGTGCATAATTTCATTGATCGCAATCGTATTCGCATGCTTGTTATGGAGTGGATTGACGGACTTGATCTGAGAATGCTTCTCAGCAAAGATCGAATGCTCCGTCTGAAAAATCAGGTTTCAGATAAACGCTGGAATCGCATCAATGATCACATTGTGACCACAACCAAAGACCAACCTAGATTCCGTTCCGGAGCTGCTGTCGCGATCATCCGAGAATGCCTCAGTGCGCTTGAATCCCTACATCGTCACGGAATTGTCCATGGGGATATCAAACCCGGAAACATCATGATTAAACGAAGTGGAGCTTCCAAGATCATCGACATCGGTTCAGCGTTCTCAATGGATTCACCTCCGCCTCAACGAACATGCACCCCGGCCTATGCGGCACCGGAAGTCCTCCGAGGTGAAATCGCCTCTTCACTAAGCGATTTAGCGAGTCTGGGATACGTATTGATTGAGCTTATTTCTGGCCGAAATCCGTTTGCCGGAAAACGCACATATGAGGAAATGGTACAGGCTAAACAAGAACTACCAGATCAACTCGAGAAAATGCTTCCGGAGAAACTCGGCAACAAAGAATTTCTGATCAATTTCTGTCGTAAATTGATTGCCGTCAATCCTGAAGACAGGTTCCCTAATGCTGCTGAGGCTCATATCAATCAGCAGGGAGCGGCTGACTACCATCGCCAGCTGATTTTGGATAATGCCAGTGAGAACATTGAGTACGAGCATGAAATCGGGCTGTGGCTGGAAGAAGTCATGCAGGGTGACGAAAAAACGGCATAAGCAAATGGAAATAATCGGGGTGACCGACTTTATTGGTCGTGGCGACGGTACAGAGACACTAACTCAGTTAATGTGCTGCCCCGCTTAAATTTTCGCCGCAGGACCCAGTTACAAATTGTCTGACGAATAACGCCATTTTGCTGCCATCTCCTAGCGTTAATTTCTATACTTGCCGGTAACAGGATTGGACGAATGTTTTCCATTTTCATCCATTGCGCCAGCAAGACATCCTCCATAAATGGTACGGCTGGAAATCCTCCCAACCGTCGATACAAAGACAATGACAAACAAATTCCTTGATCGCCGTAGGGCCGCTTCAACCATCGCACACGTAAGGCATTGCCCCATTCCAGTAAACGGTACTTCATCCCCTTGGCCAGGATAATCTGTTGATAACAGGCATAGACCTCCGCTTGGGAATTGGCAAGATCGCAAAGAGCAGCCAGCGCTTCCACTGACAAAAGACAATCGGCATGCAGGAAACAGAGCAGGGGGTTCGTAGCTGCTTCGGCACCTGCATGTTGCTGAACCCCTCGTCCCGGTTCTGACATCACAACCTTTGCACCCGACTGCAGAGCAATTCCCGTACTTTCGTCCACACTGCCGCCATCAACAACAATGACCCGAGACGCTCCGGAACTGAATGCAGATTCAATACAGGCTCTAAGATTTCCAGCTTCATTAATCACTGGAATAATAACCGTGACATCATTAGGCGAAAAGGACATGGTACCGAGCGTTAAGTACCTGGGCGTTGAATGTTATAACGCTTCAGTTTTCGATCCAGTGTTGATCGTTCAATACCAAGAACGTTCGCCGTACGGCTCTTATTCCAGTCATGATAATCAAGCGTTCTTGAAATATGCAAACGCTCCATGTCTTCCAAACTGATCGGTTTGAACGTATCGTGATTCGGTTGAATCTCTGACGTATCAGGGGTTGCCAGATTTGACATCGACAGATCAGAGGCTTCAATCTGTGTTGAGCGACATAAAACAACAGCCCGCTCAACCATATTCTTTAATTCACGAACGTTACCTGGCCAACGGTACTGCTGAAGTTGAGCAATCGCCCCATCACTGAATCCCGTGATCTTCCTGCCGGTTTCCTCGCGAAAACGATCAAGAAAAAAGTATGCCAGCAATTCAATATCTTCGGATCGTTTGCGCAGCGGCGGAACTAAAATCTCAACGACATTTAAACGAAAATAAAGATCTCGGCGAAAGCGTCCTTCGGCAACCGCGACTTCCAGGTCGCGATTGGTTGCTGCGATAACACGTACATCAACTTCAATCGGCTGATTGCCTCCAACCCGCTCAAATGAATGCCCTTCTAATACTCGCAGAAACTTTGCCTGCACATTCGGACTCATCTCACCTATTTCATCCAGCATGATCGTCCCGTGATCGGCAGCTTCAAATTTACCAACCTTTCGGTCCGTGGCGCCGGTAAAAGCTCCCTTTTCATGTCCAAACAGCTCACTTTCCAGAAGTGATTCAGATAATGCCGCACAGTTCATGCAGACAAAAGGACCGTTACTACGAGGGCTAGAGTAATGCACTGCCCGGGCAATTAACTCCTTACCAACTCCACTTTCACCACGAATCAGTACGGTCGCCCGACTTGGAGCAGCCTGAAGAATATCCTGCTTAACCTTTTCCAACGCCGGACTACTTCCGACAATTTCACTTTCGGCTTCCAACTGACTACGCAATTGTTGAATTTCACTGCGTGACATCGACAGATCTTCAGCCAATTCCCGTTCGCGACTAAGGCTTCGCAGAGCAAGTCCGATAATATCTGATAAAGCTAACCCAAACTCGAGATCATCCGGAGTAAGTGAATTTTCTCCGTCGGTTGAATATGCATGAAGCAGGCCGACAATTCGATTGTCATAACGAATGGGAGCACAGAGAATGCTTGTCGAGGCAATTTCTCCCTGGCTATCGCGACTGGCTATCTTACTGTCATCACCGATATCAGCGGCCAGAACTGCTTCACCATCAGTCAGTACGGTCGATGCTAAATAGCTCGTTACACGATGGTACTTGGAAACGTTTTTTAAAACACCTGACTCTATAACCTTTAAGTCCACACCCGTTACTTTACCTTCAATATCATACGGAGCTAACAGAACTGCCGCTGCATGGGCTTGAGTACTACTGAAAATTCCTTCAAGTGCCGCTTTACCGATTTCCTGTTCACTACTGCAAGCGGCAATATTGAAGGCTAGACTACATAATTGCGCCACCGATTCTCCTATTCCGGAATCAGATTTTGTTTCGACCTGCCCTTTAAGAAGGTTTGTCTGACCTTGCCTATGCGTAATTGTGGCGACACTAATCGAATCGAGTATATTAGAGTCTTCCAGAAAATCATGCGTTTCGCCTCTTAAATGCTCTCGTAAAACCCCTGTATCAGCTTCAAAGTTATCGGGAAAGGCCGAAGCTAGTTCCTCAACAAATGAAAGCTGACAGTTTGCAATTCGAACCGTATCATTAATTACTAGCTGATAATCCCCACTGATAGGCTGACCATTTACTAGTGTCCCGTTTCGACTCTCGAGATCTCGTAATACCCAATGCTCTTCACTAAAGAAAACTTCGGCATGG
The DNA here is from genome assembly GCA_002709045.1 of Planctomycetaceae bacterium. Lineage (GTDB taxonomy): Bacteria > Planctomycetota > Planctomycetia > Pirellulales > Pirellulaceae > UBA721. The sequence continues at coordinate 15,512 of PAPJ01000054.1, forward strand.
AATCGACTTGCTCGATCATCAGCAATTGTGACTTTATTGGTCGAAGATCGGCCAATTGTTGCAGTTCTCCCAACCTCTAGACGTATCACGTCCACCCACTTGGAACCTTCACGTATTACTAAATAAGCAAGCATATAATCCCTACAATCCGCTCCATCCGGAGAAGCTCAAACTAATAATCAAAGTTTTTTAGCCAATTACAATCCAGCCTCATAGTGTATCAAAAATGAACAACTGTCTATATCTCAGACTGCATTTTCCTGATACAACTGACAAAATCCGCAGTATTATTCACCAAAAACAAAATAGAAGGGCTGTTGATCGACGAATTCTGTTTGCCCTCCACTGATCTCTGCCAATAATAGAAGCTCAGGTTGTTAAGAAGGTCTGATTAGGCGAACTTTGATTGCAAATACCTGTAATTGCCTTTATTTTAAGACCACGATAAAGCCTTTGGTGGGATAGGGTAAAACGCCGAAGGTTAAAGCGATAGACAGTTATTGCTTTTTTTTGAACAATAGCAGTTAGTCGTGTTTATCAATAGCAGCATCCCATCGGGATGCTGTCCAAACTCAACAGAGAAAACGGACGTGCTACTTTAGTAGTACAGGTAGGTAGCCCACCGAGCTACGAGTTAATTGACTAAGGAGCTTTAACTATGATGAGTCATCGTGCAACAAAACGCATCGCGGGTATCTTTGCCCTGATGGCTGTCGCTTTTACATTCCAGTTGGTCAACGCCGGCAACGGGAACCCCTTCCGTAACAACAGTGTTGGGGGTATTTCTATCAATGCTGACGGAGTCGTAAGCAATGTGGATATTGAGAGCCGTAAACTGCTCCTCAAGGAAATGCGTCAAAGCATGAAGCCTGCTGAAGGTAAAATGGCTGCTAAAACTGAACTACGCATGGTGTCACTTCGTGGATTAGAATCAGCCATCGCAGACGCAGTTCAAAACCAGCAGGGTGCATTACCAGATGCCGTGAAATACCTTGCGGGACTTCAACGTATTCAATACGTCTTTGTCTATCCCGAACAAAATGATATTATCCTTGCCGGGCCCGGTGAAGGCTGGACGCTAGACGACAAAGCCAATGTTGTCGGGGTCAAGACAGGGCAGCCCGTTTTATTGCTGGACAACCTTCTCAGCGCATTACGAGCCGTCAATGCGGTTCAACCTGAACGTATTAGCTGCTCGATCGATCCTACAAAACGCGGGCTGGCTAACTACAAGAATACGCTAAACCGCCTAAGCCAGGCTGGTGTTCGTAATCCAAATATCCTTGCTCCTCAACTTAAACGAGCGATGGGTAACCAAACAGTTACCATCAATGGTGTTCCTGGTGACACCCACTTCGCCCGGATTCTCGTTGCTGCTGACATTCGCATGAAACAAATTGCGATGGAACTGGATGATTCCAAAATTCTCCCTGGATTCATCACTAGTGCACGCAACTCAGTTAGCGTGACTAACTCCAATGTAAATCCACGCTGGTGGTTGGCATGCAACTATCATAGTGTTGCCCGAGACGCTGAAGGACTTGCATGGGAAATCCGCGGACAGGGTGTCAAGACGATGACCGAATCTGAACTCTATCAACAGGACGGTCAGGTTCAGGCTGCAGGCAAAGATCCAGCAGCTCAAAAATGGGCTCACATGATGACCGAGCGTTACAATGCTTTGGGTAAAGAAGAACCTGTCTTCACAGAACTTCGCAATGTCATGGACATGTGTGTTGCAGCAGCAATCATTCGCAACCATAATCTGCAACAAACGGCTCAGCTTGAGTTACCTCATCTGCTCGGTCAGCAGCAAAGTATTACAACTCAAGTATGGCATGCTCCTCGTGAGATTAGCACCCAAACCAGCTTCATCAAAACATCACGTGGCATTGTCATCACTGCATCGGGAGGTGTTGACATTGACTATCTGTCACCAACGCAAAACCCAACCTTGAGTCCTGAAGTACGTAAGGTTTGGAAAAAGGCCGAATCACTTTACTCAGCCGCACAATGGTGGAACTAGGATCACCAATTTCCGTCGGGCAGTGAAGAATCCCTGTTCAATGAACGAAACGAGAGCCTCCTTGGTATACCAGGGAGGTTTTTTTTTGTAGCCTTGTATTATCTAGTGAGATTAAATCGATTATTCAACATGTAAAGTGATTCAATCAACATGTCCAAAGTTGGGAACATACTGGGATTAGACATTGGCGGAGCCAATATCAAGTTATCCACCAGTGATGGACAATATGTACGAACGATCGTTTTTTCGATGTGGTCCCAATATTCCGAACTCGCAAATACAATCTCTAAGCTTCTCGGCGAGTATCAAAATTCACACGGCACCCCACAGGCTCTGGCCATTACGATGACAGGCGAATTAGCCGACTGTTTTCAATCGAAATGCGATGGCGTTGTCCACATATCTAATGCTGTACTTGAGGCAGCTCAAGGGATTGACGAAATCTGGTTTTACAAAACCGGCGGAGATTGGTGCACTGCACGGGATGCGGAAAGTCAATGGCCAACACTCGCCGCTTCCAACTGGCATGCGATGGCTCAATACTGTGGTCAGGCAATTCCTAAGGGCACTCATATTGTCGTCGATATCGGGACAACTACAACGGATATTATCCCTTTGTCAAACGGCAAAGTTGCCACAGAGGCAACTGATGATATATCCCGACTCCAGCAAGGGCAACTTGTCTACTGTGGGGTGGAGCGTACTTCGCTTAGCAGTCTGGTATCCGACCTTTTAATTGACGGGATCGTGACCCCGGTAGCCCGGGAACTATTCGCCACGACTCTCGACACGTTCCTTCTGACCGGGGAAATACCCGAACGACCATCAGACAGAAACACAGCTGACGGACACTCTGTCAGCAAAGAAGCAGCCCATCGACGCATGGCACGTTTAATATGTCAATGTCCTGAACTCCTCAGCGAATCACAGACGCAACAGATGGCGCAACAAACCCGGAACGTCGTTGTTCAACTTCTTTCCAGTGCCTTGAGGCAAGTAACCTCTGAAATGACTTTACCGGTCGACAGCATTATTGCAGTGGGACAGGGAACATTCCTACTGTCAGACATTGCTTCCGGAATTACTATACGACAATTGCACAACCTGCATCCGGAAGGTTGCGACAACCTCGCTCGTATCGGTCCTGCATTCGCAGTCGCCGTTTTGCTTGAACGACATCTGAGAATGAACAAATAATATGACTCAAAACAATGTATTTAAAATCGGAGGCAGCCTGATTTCATCAGCAGGCTATATCGAGCGAGTACGTCACCATTTATATCAATTTCAGGGCGATACTAATATTATCATTTGTGGTGGCGGCACATGCGTCCAGCGTATTCGCCAGTACCAACAACAATTCAATCTTTCCGAAGCGGAATGTCACCATAACAGTCTGATAGTAATGGATCGCAATACCCGCCAGCTTTGTCAACAATCAGGCTGGCCATTGATTAATTCATGGGGGGCTTTAACCAGTTGTATCAATACAAATACAGGCTCTGGTCAGTCGATTGGTTACGCTGTGACTGATTTTGTGATGCAAAGCGACTGTCAGTTACCGGCGCCACACCTGCCTCCGAACTGGTCCACTACAAGCGACTCAATAGCAGCCCGAATTGCCACGCTTCTCAATGCCCGTCTATACCTGTTTAAATCGGTGCCTCCACCGGCAAAGGATCTCGTCAAGCTATCGAATCGTGGTTATGTCGATAATCATTTTCCGATTGCCGCCGCAAACATCAATTCACTGATATTTGTTGATCTGTCCCATTGATAGGGAACAAATTCTGTAAGCGATGCGACAGTTTCAATCGTACTGGTGATACGTGGATTAATCTCTATCAGGAAATCCTCATTCGCGTTCTCACCCAAAACCAAATCCAGTCCTATCCAGCCGCGACTTCGCTCCAAAGGTAACACGGCAAATATTTCATCAGCCAGATTCCAGCTACGGAGAATATGTTCCTGATCGTCAACAATTTCAGCCTCCTGGAATTCAAAACCAAACTCACCTCCGAATTGCTGATAGCATGGTGGCAACAAGACAGGTCCATCCTCTGTTAGCACAGCCGACACACTCACTGCCGTTCCGGGAACTTTGCTCTCTAACAGCCAGGTTCCACGTTCCGGTAGAGCACTGTCTGCAAATCGAATTCCGACGCCTCCAGTACCCATTACAGGTTTACATAACATGCCGAAGAGTTCCTGTTCAATCGATGCGACACCATCGACCAGAGTGCCCCAGGCAGGCATCGGGATATTATGTTCATTGGCCCAGCGATGCAGAGCAATTTTATCGATGCCCAACTTCCGCAACTTTCGATCCGCACCCAGCAAACTTCCACCAGCAATTAAACATTTGGCAGCTGCTGTTTCCAGCAGATCAGCCAATTCTGGTGCAACCAGAATTGTGTGGTCCGCGCCCCGACAACACTCTTCAAACACCGCCCACGGGGTTAACGGATCGGCGAACAACACAACCGGATTTTCCCCCTCCGCATTTTCCATGGCATGTAGTTTCCTGCCAAATGTTTTAAGCCGACTGTCGACTGAAACCCAAACTTCAACGTCAGGCATTTCGAGATAGAGACGCACAAGCTGTTCAAGCATTGAGGAACCATCAGAAATCAGATTAGGAAGCTGATGAAAATCGTCCAACCCGGCTATACAGGTATCTTCTCTGGCAACCGAAGAGGGCAAGAAAGCACCGCCCCCTGTAACCATTTCATAGAGATAAATGCGCATAACGAATTGATTTAAAACTAGAAAATACCCAACTGATCACGGGCATCTTCTGTCATACACTCGGGAGTCCAGGGGGGATCCATAACAATTTTCACTTCCACTTCAGCAACTTCTTCCAGAACAGAAACCACCTGTTTGCTATTGGCAATCAACTGGGGACCAGCAGGACACATAGGACTAGTCATCGTCATATCGATCTTCACGTCTTGCTTAGAATCATCCTCCTGATTAACTTCAAAGACAACTTTGTAGATTAGCCCCAGATCAACAATATTGACAAAAAGCTCAGGATCGATAACCTTTTTTAATTCTTCACGGACTTGGTCTTCTGTTAATGCCATTTTACTTTCTTCTCTCTGTGTTCCGGTTCTCCGGAAACCTGATTCCTGTGATCAATCATCTTCAATTACCTTAACAAAGACCACACCATTTTCAACTTTTACTTGATGACTAGTCATGGGCCGGACAATCAATAATGCAATAGTGACTTAACCTTCCCGGAGCATACATCAAACCTTGTTCTACGTCTTGAACAGATCATCGACATCAGCAACCTGGATGAATTCGGCCACTGTCGTTCTCCCGATTAACCGCATGATTTCGGCCTTACAATCGCGATTTATTCATAGTCTCTCACACGCCGGGCAATTGCCAAACCTAATGCATCGCGAACGCTATCGATCGTAATTCGATCAAATATCTGCTGGAAGAAGCCGGTCACAATTAAACGCATAGCTTCCATGCGAGTGAAGCCTCGACACTGAGCGTAATAAATCATTTCTTCATCGACCTTACCGCTTGTGCTTCCATGAGTACAACGAACGTCGTCAGCCTCGATTTCAAGACCGGGTATTGAATCTGCGCGTGCGTTATTCGACAACAACAGATTATCGTTTCGCTGATAACCGTCCGTCTGCTGAGCTCCCTCGTCAACTTTGATCATCCCTCGCCACACAGTATGAGATTTATCCTGCAAAGCTGTTTTATAAAGGAAGTCGCTGTGGCAGTTTGCTTTCTTGTGATATTGCTGTGTGTGATAAGAAAGGTGCTGTTTATTCTCTGTGAATAACACGCCATTCATTTGAGACCGAGCACCCTCACCATCTAATACTACATGCTGATTTACCTTGGATACTCGGGATCCCATGGCAGCACTGGTCCACTGCAGTTGAGCATCACGTCCCACAACAGCTTTTTGACGTGCAAAGTGCCACACGCGTTGTCCCCAATTCTGAAGATTAACATAACGCAGGTTGGCGCGATCACCGACCAACAGTTCAATTGCTCCGCAATGTAAGCTCTCGGCATCTTCTGAAGCTCTTGCTGTTTCAGATAACAGGGCCGCACTGGCACCATCTTCGAGGATTACAATTGTATGACCAAGATCCACACCACCATCAGATAATGATGAAAGCACATGGAACGGCTTCTCAACATGAACACCACGCGGAACGTAAAGAAATTGCCCGCCCGTCCAGCAGGCAGCATGCAGCGCTGCAAAACGATCTTCGCGGTCAAAAGCTTTTTCCAACAGAATACCTTTTAGCAGCTCACTGTGGTCACTAACCAGGGAGTCCAGGCTCCCAAAAATCACACCCTTTTGTTTCAGATCTTCATCCATCGTGTCTGTAACACAAACACCATTATGAGAATGAACAGTACCGCCCAACTCCACCCCTTCAGAAAGCAGTGGAACGATCGCATCAATCCCGTCCGTACCGGCTACCGTCGGAATCGAGAATTTGTCGAGATTGAAAAGTCGAATATCGGTCCGCATCCACTCTTCTTCCCGACGAGTAGGCCAGGCCTGATCCGAGAACTGTTGCCAGGCACTAGTGCGTTGAGCAGTTACCCATTCAGGTTCCTGCCGACCAGTCAGGAACGTCTGATAATCTTCGGTATTAAAACCTAGTTGCGTCACGAAAGTACTTTATCTATTTCTTTCAAACCGGAAATACTCAGATGTGAGCAGCGGTTCTGTTTAAGTGGTTAGTTTCTACCGTTTGAGCGCTTTCAAACGGGGATTATCCGACGGATCCTTCCATCTGAAGCTGAATAAGCCGATTCAACTCAACGGCATATTCCATCGGCAATTCTTTGACAAGCGGCTCAATAAATCCATTAACGATCATCGCACTAGCTTCGGTTTCAGAAAGTCCCCGGCTGGTGAGATAAAAGAGTTGCTCTTCACCAATACGGGAAACACTCGCCTCATGGCCAATCGAAACATCCTGTTCCATAATTTCGATGTAGGGATAGGTGTCACTTCGGCTTTCCGAATCGAGAATCAAAGCATCACATACCACGTTATTTTTTGCGTGCGTTGCTCCTTCTTCGACTCGCACTAAACCACGGTAACTACTGCGGCCGCCATTCTTCGAAATTGATTTTGAGATAATCTGCCCTGTTGTATGAGGGGCAGCATGTACAAGCTTAGCTCCGGCGTCCTGGTGCTGACCGTTCCCGGCAAAGGCAATCGACAGGATTTCTCCATGAGCCCCCGGTTCCAACATATGAACGGCCGGATATTTCATCGTCAACTGACTACCAAGATTGCCATCGACCCATTCCATTGTCGCATCCTGATAGCAGACAGCACGTTTGGTCACCAAATTATAAATATTGTTAGCCCAGTTCTGAATAGTGGTATATCGACAGCGGCCGTTCTTTTTCACGACAACTTCCACAACAGCCGAATGGAGACTATCACTACTGTACATCGGAGCCGTACAACCCTCGACGTAGTGGATCTCAGCACCTTCATCAACAATGATCAACGTGCGCTCAAACTGTCCCATATTCTGAGCATTAATTCGGAAATAGGCCTGCATAGGAAATTCAATTTTGACTCCGGGAGGAACATAGATAAAGGAGCCTCCGGACCAGACAGCAGAATTTAATGCCGAGAACTTATTATCTGAAGACGGAATAATTGTCCCAAAGTATTCCCGGAACAGTTCCGGATGTTCCTTCAGAGCTGAGTCTGTATCAGTAAAGATCACTCCCTGTTTTTCAAGGTCTTCAGCCACGCTACCGTAAACCACTTCACTTTCAAACTGAGCTTTCACACCTGCCAAAAACTTTCGTTCAGCTTCCGGAATTCCCAGACGGTCAAAAGTTTCCTTAATCTCTTCAGGGACATCATCCCAGCTTTTTTCCTGACCATCGGTTGGCTTGAGGTAGTAGTATATATTCTGAAAATCAATATCGATCTCGCCACCCCATTCGGGCATCGGCTTAATCTCAAACATCTTTAACGCCTTTAAACGAAACTCCAGCATCCACTCGGGTTCTTCTTTCATCGAAGAAATCTGACGTACGATCTCTTCGTTCAAACCTTTTTGAGACTTAAATACGGCTTCCGTTTCAGTGCGGAAGTCATATTTGTTGATTTCGCCCAGCGATTCAGATTCTGAGTTTTTTCCAGGAGTAATTTCCGTAGCCATTGTTTAGCTCTCTTCCCTTTAATTGGGGACGGTATTAATTTATTCTAAAATGTTACCCGCAGTTTTGTCCTTTAGTGCGTTATTGCCCTGCCATCGCTGCATTTTCCGCTTCAGCTTCAGGATAGGCTGCCCGAATCCGTTCGTAACCATTGGAATGTAATTCTTCTGCCAACTCAGAGCCACCGGTTTCCACCAGTCTCCCTCCAAGCATGACATGTGTAAATTCCGGTGGATTGTGAACCAGCAATTTGTCGTGATGAGTAATGATCAGCAGGCCCATTTTTTCCCGGCCGATATCGGCAATACTTTCACTCGCCAAACGAACAGCATCGGCATCCAGACCACTATCGGTTTCATCAAGGATGGCAAACTTTGGCTGCAACATTGCCAACTGAAGAATTTCAGCCCGCTTCATTTCACCACCAGAGAAACCATCATTTACATAACGACGAGCGAACTCCATGTCCATCTGCAGTTGCTCCATCTTTTCTTTCAATTCACGACGAAAATCCTTCATCGGAATCAAATCTTCACCTTCTTTTCGTTCGGGATTACGAACATTGGTCGTTGAATGACGAAGAAAATCAGCCATCTTAACACCGGGAATCGCAACAGGACGCTGAAATGCCATAAACACCCCGGCGCGCGCTCGCTCATCCGGTTCCATTTCCAGCAAAGCTTCACCATCAAGGGTGATCGATCCACCGGTAACTTCATATTTAGGATGGCCCATAACCGCCTGACCTAAAGTACTTTTCCCCGAACCATTAGGCCCCATAAGTGCATGCGTTTCACCATGCTTAATTTCTAAGTCAACACCGCGCAGGATTGGCTTACCCTCGACCGAAACCTGGAGATTTTCAATTGTAAGGACGTGTTTCATTCTTTTTCTTCTAACTCGAGTGTCTTAAACTCATTTGGTCTCTAAAAACGCGATGTTTTGCTTTCCGGACGATCTAAGAGACAAACTATTTAACTTTTTGATGATCAAATACAGGCGTATTATCGTCGGGAGCAGCTACAAAACCACTGTGATGTGGTACTGGTAATTCATCTGCCACTTTTACACCTTTTGAGGCATTGCCTAAGCCTGTGCCTTGTTTCTTGGAAATCCGACGCCCACGGATCTTATCCTGAATCCGCATCAATCCTTCAAGTAAGGCTTCCGGTCGAGGAGGACAGCCCGGTACATAAACGTCGACCGGTACAACCAGGTCAACACCTTTCACCACGTGATAACCCCATTTGAAATAAGGACCGCCACCGACTGTACAAGCACCCATCGCAATAACAAATTTAGGGTCTGGCATCATGTTGTATAAGCGACGAACACGGCTGGCCATTTTATAGGTTACAGTTCCTGCAACGATCATTAAGTCCGCCTGACGAGGAGTCGCCCGGAACGCACCAGCACCAAATCGATCCATATCGTAACGACTGGCACCGGAGGCCATCATTTCAATCGCACAGCAAGCCAGGCCAAAAGTCATCGGCCATATACTTGATTCACGGGCCCAATTGATGGCCTGTTCCACTGTGGTAACCATCACATTTTCTTCAAATCGTCCTTCAATCCAAGATTGTGGCTGATTCATGTTAATTCCTGTGTTGTCTTGTGTTTAGTAACACCTGCCGACTTTCTTTTAATTCGGCAAGAATGTCACCTGATTTATACAATTGGTAATTGAGTGTCGGCGATTTCCGTAGAAGTGACTTGAAAAGTACAACTACAAGCACCATCCAAACGACACTCGGCTAACTTAACCGATTCGCCAAGGACCTCGGAAAACAACATTTTTTCCATGCTACATACGCTTCGATCATGTTCGGCTATTTCGGGATAGGGACAAGCCTCAATACTGAGAACTGGTAATTCACCACTGTGATCTACGTGGATCGGTAAACGCCGATCCGCAAATAGCTCGGTCAAAGCGGCTAAACGCTGGCTCATGTCCTGTCCCTGAACCCGATCCGTATACATATCCGCCAATCGGCGAGATATACGCTGCATTAGACCCTGTTGAACTTCGACATCCTCAATCAGTCGGATTTCATCCCACAAAACAATCGCTAAGTCGGCAAAATTCTGCCCACTACGGCGACGGCCCTTGGTTGTCAATGAATATTGATGGAAAGGCCGTCCGCGTTCAGGACGCACCGCTTTCCGATCGATATAGCCTTCTGCAAGTAAACGTGTCAGGCGTTGCCGTACGGCGGTACCCGTGACGCTCAACAGGCCCGACAATTCGGCAACAGTCAACATGCCTTGCTTACGCAATACATCCAGAATGGTCACATCGGAATCCATGATTCCTGAACTCATCTAATCCACCTCAGCCTGACAACCATTGCGCAACACTGCGAAATGAGCTGCAAAGCGTAGATTCTGCTATTAATACGACGACTAAAGGTCTTATCGGGTTAAAACCTCTAAAACCACTTAAATAATAAGCCCGTTTTCTATTTTTGACAATAATAGGTTTGAAAAAGATTTGCGCTTTTTCGATCACCGTAAACTCTTTATTTTCAATAGGTTATAATCAGCAATTCCGAAAAACTTAATTAATTAAATTTTCAGCTCTTATATAGTTTAAAATCTTCTTTGAATCCATAGGTATTAAACCAAAATCGCTTCTGACAGGAAGGCCTAAATCGAATATGAAACGCCCTCGTAACCAAAAAAAGGCTATCTTTTGGACACTGCTGTTAACCTTTGGTCTATGGACAATCACTGCTCCTGCACAAAACCCTTCAGATCTTCCTCCAAACGACACAAGCAGCGACGTTACTTCCAACAAAACCGTTAAATCCCCGGACTCTGCAACAGCACAGTCTCAAAAAAATATCACCATCAAAACTGACAAGAAGGAAGAGAAAAACCCTTCTGTCATGGAAAGAATCGACCAGTTAGCGGGCACGGCTGTGAACCACATTGCCAGCGTGCTATTCCTAAAAATTGGTTCATCGAATGAAGAGTCAATTCAGTACAAAGACGTCCATTATTTCTATCGCAAACTTAACGAAGACGCAGACTTCACTGCTATTCACAGCAGTGGAGGACAACTGTCTGCGGAAGATATCCAGGCTGGAATTAAAGCCGGAATCTACAACGAAGATGCTATTACCACCGGAACACTGGAAATCGAAGGTGCCGATCCGATCCAAGTGGAATTTGTTTCACGAACTGTGAAAGAGGCAAAATATATCAAAGATACAGATGGAGTCTTCCGTGCCGCAGAGCCGATGCTCTCACAACTTTCGCAGGACGACACGCTTTCAGACGCTGAGATTACAACAGCACTTAAGGCAAATCTTCTCGTGCTTCTAGAAACCGGAGAGCACAAACACATCGGACAAACCGGAGGAATGCCGATTGTTGTACTCTGGCTCGCCTGCGGTGCCGTCTTCTTCACCCTCTATATGCGTGGCGTTAATATCTGGGGTTTCAAGCATGCCATCGAAGTTGTCCGAGGTAAATACGACAACCCTGATGAACAGGGGGAAGTAACCCACATGCAGGCCCTGGCATCTGCTCTCTCAGCCACCGTTGGACTTGGAAACATCGCGGGGGTTACCATTGCAATGACAATGGGAGGGCCGGGAGCATTTTTCTGGATGATGATGTGTGGTTTCTTCGGCATGACCAGTAAATTTGTTGAATGTACTCTGGGGCAAAAATACCGTCACATTAAAGAGGATGGTAGCGTTCTTGGAGGTCCCATGGCCTATCTACCGAAAGGGCTCAAAGAATTAGGTATGGGCCCATTAGGCATCCTGTTGGGGATACTCTTTACCATTATGTGCATTCTGGGAAGTTTTGGGGGTGGAAACATGTTCCAGTCCAATCAGGCCGGAAGCCAATTGCTGACCATTGTTCAGGAAGGTGACCGCTCCCAATTAGCTCAAATCAACGAACAAATCAGAGTAGCAAATCAAGAAAATGACAGCAGTAAAGTTCTTCAACTAGATGCGCAGCGTGAAACTCTGAAGGAAGAGATGAAAGCCTTTGCCGACACATTTAGTATGGGTTTTGGTCTGGTAATGGCAGCATTCGTTGCGGTTGTCATTATTGGTGGAATCAAAAGCATCGGAAAAGTTGCTGAGAAAATTGTCCCTGTCATGTGTCTGGTCTATATCCTGGCATGCCTCTACGTCATCCTAGCCAATGCAGGTGAAATTCCCGGACTAATCGGAATGATCTTCACCGAAGCTTTCAATCCCCAGGCGTTTGGAGGCGGGTTGGTTGGAGTTTTGGTCATCGGTGTTCAGCGGGCCGCTTTCTCGAACGAAGCAGGGGTCGGTAGTGCCGCCATTGTTCATAGCGCGGCAAAAACCGAAGAACCTATTCGTGAAGGTGCTGTCGCTTTACTTGAACCTTTTATCGACACGATTGTCGTTTGTTCGATGACGGCGTTAGTTATTCTGATTACGGGCGCCTGGAATAATGCCGACTGGATTGTTGAACAGGGGCTGGCCGGTACTCAACTAACCAGTGAAGCCTTCGAATCAGTACTGCCCTGGTTCCCTTATATTTTGACTCTGGCGGTCGTCCTGTTTGCTTTTTCCACCATGATCTCGTGGAGTTATTACGGTGAACGATGCTGGGAAAGCTTGTTTGGCGGAAGCAATTTAAGTGTTTACACCTACAAGGCAATCTTCATTTTTGCTGTCTTCATTGGTGCCATCGTACCATTAGGTGCAGTACTCGACTTCTCGGATATGATGATTCTATGTATGGCATTCCCGAATGTACTGGGATTAATCTTACTCTCACCAAAGGTACGCAGAGATCTGCTGGATTACTGGCAGCGATACAAATCTGGAGAATTCAAAACTTATAAATAGGCGTTGTTAGATTAACTCAGACAAATATCAGCTGGGCGCTGCCCGCTATGGTCTGACAGGAACAAACACTCCCTCGCAGATATTGTTCTTCGATACTTTTTGAGGCTTTAAATACGTGAATCAATTCCGGAAGGCTGTTAGCGGATGGCTGTAACCGTAAGATTAAATATCGACTTTAAACGGTCTGAACAGTTTCACTGTCGGCACTTTCCGGCTTATCTAGTGGAAAATGCTCATCAACTACCTGATAGAATTCTTTTGCCGTTTCAACTTTAGCTACATGTCTGCGGAAAAATCTTGCTCCAAATTTTCCCTGAGCATAACAGCAGGCATATTTCCGCATCAAAACCGTACCTCGTTGTTCGCCGAAACGGTCAACAACCAATTTATAATGATGAATCATAATATCCTTTTGCTGTTGCAACGTCGGGTCACGTGGCACTTCCTCTCCCCGCAATGCGGCTGCACACTGGGCAAACAACCACGGCCTTCCCAGTGACGCTCTGGCAATCATAACTCCGTCAATATCATATTTTTCAAAGGCTTGCATTACACTCTCTGCAGAATCGAGATCTCCGTTACCGATCAATGGGATATTTCTGAGGTAAGGTTTGATTTCAGAAATACGTTCCCAATCTGCATGTCCCCGAAACATATCCTGAGCTGTTCTGCCATGGACTGTCAGCGCTGCTGCTCCTGCACCTTCAACAACCTGAGCAATCTCGATAAAGTTCATTTGATCACGAGTACAGCCAAGTCGGATCTTGGCCGTTACCGGCGTCGGCGCACATGCTTGAACCACGGTTTCAATAATGCGCCCCATGCGGTCAGGCTCACGCAATAAATAGGAACCACTACGAGCTCGTTCGGTTACCTGCTTAACCGGGCACCCAAAATTAATATCAACGATACTCACCTTATAATCTTCGACCAATCGTCGACCGACTTTAGCCATTGCATCGGGCTGGTTGTCCCAGATCTGAACTTGTAGTGGCCGAAACTCATCACGTACTCCCCATAGTCGTTCCGGATGCTCGGCTTTGTTTTGATCCATCCATACAAAGCCTCGAGCATGTACCATTTCAGTGGCCTGCAACCCGGCTCCGCCAAATTCATGCACCATCTGCCGAAATGCAAAGTTCGTAAATCCTGCCATCGGAGCCTGAAGAATCGGAGGGTCGATTAGGATATCACCGATATAGAACGGTTTCGGTGTCATGGTTCAAATAGTACTCTGCCAGTGCAAAAAAAAGAAAGTCCGGCTGCTAAGATAGTTCCCAACAGTCACACGATTCTTCGATTCTAACAACAGTAGCCGCTACTGCCGAGAGACCCAATTGTCCCCACCATCTTCCTTGAGCACGGCTCCACCTGAGGCAGACGGAGGTGTTTCCAATTCAATAGGATTCTTAAGTGGCTTTAGACCTGATTGCTGAAACGCATCATTGACCTGATTCTGTTCCGAATGACGTGCCGGAATTCTAATCACTTCAATCTCAGAAGACTCAGCCGGTTCTTCATAAGATATCTGACGCCCTTCCGGGGTGCTGGCAATATTTTCGATTGGACCGCGGGCTCGGGGAGACCACGTATCACCGGCTTCACTACGGGTGGCTCCGCCAGGTGTATAGGTGGTATTGGCACGATCCTGATTCGAATAGTAATTTCCACCTGTACCGACCACACCGGTATGTGGTGCCGGAACACGCGTAACCGCAGAATTGCTTTGACAGCCTAAGCATATCGCCATTAGGGCTAATAGAAGAGCTGTATTACTTACTTGTCGCATATCCAATCCAATCCGCGGTCGTATAATAAAGAAAGGCAGGGTACTTCCAATCATCGATTGTCGGAAACATAAACTCCCGTAAAGTACTGATCAAATAATTTACCCCTTCCACCATTTTTCACCAATATCAATTTAACTACCGTGCAGTCCTCCGAATTAACTCGCAAACTCAAATCCGAGGCCAACCAACTGGGTTTCCAGATCACCGGTGCCTGTGCTGCCGTACAACCGACGGGGCTGCATCATTTCTTTCAATGGCTGGAAGAAGGTTATGCAGGATCTATGCACTATCTGCCAAAACGCCGTGAGGCATATTCACACCCTAAACACGTACTGGAAAATGTGCGTTCCTTGTTGGTTCTGGGAATGCACTACGGAACAGGTACTCCACAGGAGGTTGCACCCGGTGAAGGGAAAGTTGCTAGCTATGCCTGGGGGACGACCGACTATCATGACCTGATTCATAAACGTCTCAAGCAACTCAGGAAATTCCATCAACAGTTGTTACCCGAAGAACAGTGCCGAGCGGTTGTAGACACGGCTCCGATTCTGGAAAAAGACTTTGCCCAACGCGCCGGCATTGGCTGGATTGGCAAGAACACTCTGTTGATCAACCGAACACAGGGAAGCTACTTTTTTTTAGCCGTTCTCTTAACCTCTGCGGAGCTTGCCTATGATCAGGCCAACGAACGCGATCACTGTGGCGTCTGTACTGCCTGCCTCGACGCCTGTCCAACCGGGGCCTTTCCCAGACCGTTTGTACTTGATGCCCGCCGTTGCGTTAGTTACTTAACAATTGAACATCGCGACGCGATTGATGATGACCTTAAGTCCGGCATACAGGACTGGGCATTGGGATGTGACATTTGTCAGGAGGTATGCCCCTGGAATCACCGCGGATCACTTGCCGAAGAACCAGACTTTTCGGCGAGCGACCAGCACAATCGACTTAACCTGACGACTCTGTTTGAAATGGACGATGAGCAATTCCGCCAAACCTTTCGCAAGACACCTTTGTGGCGAACCAAACGGGAAGGAATGATACGAAATGCGGCAATTGTGCTCGGCAACCAACGTTCCAGAGATCATCTGAGCCTTCTTCAGCGGGTAGCCCGTGAAACAACCTCGGAGATGGTGCAGGATGCCTGCATTTGGGCTATTGAGCAAATCGAATCAAGGTAAAATTGAAGGCTCGGGGAGAAACATCCTGTGGTTCAACTAAAACCGCTAAAATTCGACAATCTTGAAATTGGCTTTCCTGTAGTGCAGGCTGCACTTTCCGGATATAGCGACTGGCCCATGCGATTACTGGCAAGGCGTAATGGAGCATCCTATGGTGTATGCGAAGTCATGCTGGATCAATTTCTAGTCAACATGAAATCCAATCGCAAAAAGAATAAACATTTCCTCCATATCAGTGATGAAGAACGACCTGTTGGCGGACAGCTAATGGGTGCAGAACCGGAACAGTTCTCCGCCGGTGCCGTCAAACTTGTCGAGGCCGGATACGACGTAATCGATATTAATTTCGGCTGCCCGGTAAAAAAAGTACTGGGGCGTTGTCGGGGAGGTTATCATCTAAGCCAACCAGATGTCGCTCTGGATATCATCCGGCGAACACGGCGAGTGGTTCCGGCTCACATCCCGGTAACGATCAAAATGCGTCGCGGAATCGACGACACCGACGAAAGCCGTGATAAGTTCTTTCGTATTCTGGAAGGAGCCTTTGACATCGGTTTGGCTGCTGCCACGATTCATGGGAGGACCGTGCAACAGCGATACATTGGCCCCAGTCGCTGGGCTTTTCTGAGCGAACTCAAACAGCGATTTCCTGACCGGGTGATTCTTGGCAGTGGCGATCTGTTTGAAGCATTTGACTGTCTCAACATGATCAAAGAAACGGGCGTCGATGGTGTTACCGTTGCTAGGGGCAGTATTGGCAACCCCTGGATCTTCTCACAAACCCGAATACTCGCCGAAACCGGTTCTTTACCACCGCCACCCACTGTCTCAAAACAACGTGATCTGATTGCAGAACACTTCAATCTTGCCGAACAGGTATACGGAGAAAAACGATGTTCTATCGTGATGCGTAAATTCTGTATTAAATACTCGGCACTACATCCTGAATTTCAGGATGTTCGTGAAGACTTTAAGAAGATTATGTGCCGTGATGACTGGGAAGCGGTTCTGAGTAAATGGTACAGCCAAGACCGCCCCGGAAACTACCTCCCACGCAATATTCATAAGTAAACCCTTTGAGTCTCAACGACGTATATCAAGAGCGACTGCCGGCAGTTTAAACGTTCCTGTTGTAGGGAATAGTTCGGATATTCAAGGTCGCTGCAGTATCTACACATCAGCGCCAACAATTCTTCACATCGTACGCTTTAATTCAAAGCTAGAATTACCTAAACAGTTTATTTCACTCACTTATCAGCGTGTTTTATGTCAACTTCAGTATTAGTCACAGGTGGAGCCGGCTTCATTGGTAGCTCACTGGTTCGTGAACTAATTAAGACCACGAAGAGTCCAATCGTAGTACTCGACAAACTCACCTATGCCGGTAATCTGGATTCACTTTCGGATTGCCTCGGCGACTCACGCGTATCATTTATTGAGGGAGACATCGCTGACAAACCGCTGGTTGCGAATCTACTACGTGAGCATCGGATCGGTCGCATCTTCAATCTGGCAGCAGAATCTCATGTTGATCGTTCTATTGATGGACCGGCAGACTTTATTGAAACCAACGTGCTCGGCGTATTTCAACTGCTCGAGGCAACATTAAAATACTGGAGAGAACTGGATAACAAAGAGCAACAGACATTTCGTTTTTTGCACATCTCCACAGACGAAGTCTATGGCTCTTTGGGCGAGACCGGAGTCTTCACGGAAGCATCTCAATACCGGCCCAATTCTCCCTACGCAGCAAGCAAAGCCTCGGCTGATCATTTAGTACGAGCATTTCATCACACCTATGGACTGCCCGTCCTAACGACTAACTGTTCCAACAACTACGGTCCTTTTCAGTTTCCCGAAAAGCTGATTCCCCTGATGATTATGAAGGTCATCAATCAGCAGGCATTACCTGTCTACGGTGATGGTAGTAATATCCGCGACTGGTTGCATGTCGAAGATCACTGTTCGGCTCTGGTTACCGTCATGAATCTGGGCGGAATCGGCGAAGTGTACAATATCGGTGGTAACAGTGAATGCAGCAATCTCGACGTCGTTCAGGCAATTTGTGACATCGTGGATAATCGAATCGACCGGGCAACGTCTAGCCGGGAACTGATTACCTTTGTCACTGATCGTCCCGGACATGACCAACGCTATGCCATTGATTGTTCAAAGATACGTAACACACTGGGATGGCAACCTCAGCACAACTTTGAATCCGGAATTGCGTCAACCGTGGACTGGTACCTAAACAACAGCTCGTGGACGAACCGTGTCATGGATGGAAGTTACCGTGGTCAGCGATTAGGGAAGGAATAGTAAAGGAAATGGCAACTACATCTAGCATCAAAGGAATCATTCTGGCAGGCGGTACCGGTTCACGTCTGTACCCACTAACCCATGTTGTCAGTAAACAACTGCTTCCCATTTACGACAAGCCAATGGTGTACTATCCTTTATCGACCCTGATGCTTGCAGGCATCCGTGACCTGCTGGTTATTAGTTCTCCACAGGATATCGGACACTTTGAATCACTGCTGGGATCGGGGGAACAACTCGGTATCAGCATTAACTACGCCGTTCAGGAAAAACCGGAAGGACTAGCTCAATCTTTTACAGTAGGCCGTCAGTTCATCGGCAGTGATCGTGTGGCATTAGTTCTTGGTGACAACATTTTCTATGGTCAGGGGTTTCGCGGCATGTTACAGCGTGCAGCAAATCAGGAAACCGGAGCGACTATTTTTGGCTATCCGGTTAAAGACCCTGAACGCTATGGTGTTATCGCTTTTGATCAAAATGGAACTCCTATTGAGCTCGTTGAGAAACCTACCAATCCGCCATCTAACTACGCCATCCCGGGTTTATACTTCTACGACAATCAGGTTATCGAGATCGCTGCTGAGTTACAACCATCGGCCCGGGGCGAATACGAAATCACGGATGTAAATCGTGAATACCTGTCTCGCGGGCAATTGCATCTTGAGAAATTCACGCGTGGATTTGCCTGGCTTGATACAGGCACTCATGAAACTCTGATTCAGGCCGGTGATTTTGTTCAGACGATCGAACAGCGACAGGGACTTAAAATTGCCTGCATCGAAGAGATTGCCTATTTGATGGGATATATTGATCTGGAACAACTGGATCGATTGGCTCAGCAAATCCCCAATCAGTACGGTCAGTACTTAAAAGATATCGTCACCCGCGAAAATGCTTAAAAGCGGTTCGCTGTAAAACCACCGTCCACGTAATAGTCCGCACCGGTAATAAAGCTACCCGCATTACGTGAACATAACAGCAAGGCGGCCCCAATAAGTTCCTGCGGCTCACCAAAGCGGTCCATTGGAGTTTGAGACATGATCTTCTCAATCCGTTCGGGAGCCAAAATCTTACGATTTTGTTCTGCGGGAAAGAATCCGGGACAAATTGCATTTACACGCACACCCTGAGTACCGTATTCACGGGCCACATTTTTGGTAAGGTTAACGACGGCGGCCTTCGAGGCCGAATAGGCAAACACTTTTGACAACGGCAGGTGTGAGGGGACACTTCCGATATTCAGTATGCAACCGCCTCCGTTCTGAGTCTTCATATGCATTGCAAATAGCTGGCAGCCAATCTGTGTGGATCTCAGATTTCCATCCATGATCCAATCCCAGTCTTCATCCGTGATTTCTTCATAGGGGATAGCTGCATTCATACCTGCACAATTCACGAGGACATCAACTTTTCCGTGTTTTTCCAACACCTGATCGCGCAGTTGCTGGATCGATTCACGTTGAAATACATCGACTGTGATGAACTCCGCGGAGCCACCAGCATCCTGAATCGCTTTAACCCGTTCCAGCCCGCGTTCTTCGCTACGTCCGGCGACCACAACATGCCCGCCAGCTTTACCGAATCCATCACACAGGGCGCCACCCAATACTCCGGTACCACCGATAACGATGACAATTTGATCTTCGTAGCTAAACAAGTGCGTCAGGTAATCTGAAACAGACATAAAAACGATCTTTCTTTATGGATTGCGTTATAAACAGAACAGAAAACTAGTCCTGTGGTTGTTTGCGTCGCTTAAGCCATTCAGCATGAAACACACCATCAATATCGGTGCGTAAAAAGGTATGAGCTCCGAAATAGTCGCGCTGAGCCTGTAACAGGTTCGCCGGCAGACGACCACGACGATAACTATCGTAATATGCCAATGCTGCACTAAAGGCCGGCACAGGTATTCCAAGCTCCGTTGCCTGTACAACCACGCGACGCCAGGCCGCCTGAGCATTGTGTACGGCATCGGTAAAGTAAGGGTGCAGCAGCAGGTTTTCGAGATTTGGATTCTCATCAAATGCTTCTTTGATGCGATCCAGAAACTGAGCTCGAATAATACAACCACCACGCCACAACAGGGCACAGTCACCATAATTTAGTGGCCAATTATGTTCCTCAGCAGCGTATTGTAACTGAACAAATCCCTGAGCATAGCTCACGATTTTCGAAGCATACAAAGCCTGTCGAACATCCTCGATGAGTTTCTGCTTGGCTTCCACACTAAGATCAACATTGACGTCAGGGCCATTAAGAACCGCTTCAGCACGTACACGGGCATCTTTCTGAGCAGAAAGGCTGCGGGCGTATACAGCTGTAGTGACCAGTGTACTTGGTACTCCCAAATCAAGAGCCAATTGACTCATCCATTTACCGGTACCTTTGGCACCAGCTTTATCCAGAACTTTGTCAACCAGAAAGCCTTCCGCCTGATCATCAACCACACTGAAGATATCGCGGCTGATTTCAATCAGGTAACTCTGAAGATCACCACGATTCCATTCATCAAAAACATCATACAGTTCATCATTACTGAGTCCGCCTGCTTCACTCAACATATGATAAGCTTCACAAATCAACTGCATGTCACCATATTCAATTCCATTATGAACCATTTTCACATAGTGGCCGGCTCCCCGGGGCCCCACCCACTCACAACATGGGATGTCTTGATTAGGTCCAACTTTAGCGGCGATCGCTTTGAAGATCGGCTCAACAGCAGGCCAGGCGGCTTCACTTCCACCAGGCATCATGCTGGGACCTTTAAGGGCACCTTCTTCGCCGCCGGAAACACCTGTGCCGATGAACTGCAGGCCTTTCCCTTCGATATACTCAGTACGACGTTCAGTATCACTGAAATGAGTATTGCCACCATCAATAATGATGTCACCCTCATCAAGCAGTGGAATAAGATTATCAATAATCGTATCGACCGCTGGGCCTGCTTTAACAAGCATCATCACTTTACGAGGACGTGACAGATTGGCCACGAGGTCTTCCAGCGTGTGGCATCCTACGAAATTCTTTCCGGCAGCACGACCGCTGATCAGGTTATCGACCTTCTCAGTGGAACGGTTATAGACTGCCATTTTATAGCCACGGCTTTCCACGTTAAGAGCAAGGTTTTCACCCATCACGGCCAAACCAATCAGACCAAAATCTGCGAGTTCTTCAGACATATTCTTTTAGCTTTCCAATAATCCACATAGGGTTTGTTTTTAGGAAGTAATAAAGCCAGCGGCTCTTTCATTATTGCCACTAGCCATTTACCGGCCACGGCGGGTTTACAGGCAGATAGGAATCAAATTCGTCCAGCAGGGCCTGTTGATAATCTCCTGCAAATTCACTGCTGAGAAACTTATCAATTGACTCGTTGTAAAAGCGCTCCCAACTAGCTTCTTCAGCACCGGGGTTAATCGGGTAGAACAGACAATGATTAGCAACGGCTGCTTTAAAATCGCCGGGAGCATCACCAATCATCAGTACTTTGTTTTCACCGTACTTTGCCGCATTGGATAGTGTTTCTTTCTTATTGCCAGATTCCTGACCGCAAATTGCAGTGATGTGCTCATCAATTCCGTGTTCTCCCCATTCAGCTTTAAGGGCTTCATTTGGTGTCGCTGAAACAACAAGCATGTCACATTTCCCGGACAGC
This sequence comes from Planctomycetaceae bacterium, assembly GCA_002709045.1. Lineage (GTDB taxonomy): Bacteria > Planctomycetota > Planctomycetia > Pirellulales > Pirellulaceae > UBA721. Next base: position 37,528 of record PAPJ01000054.1, read on the forward strand.
TTATTTAGAGATTCGCGTACCAAGGGAAACGGTGCAACACCGTGTACTATATCAGCAACGGTGTCATTAACGGTTGTAGACCATTGCAGAGCGTTTTTCAGATCAGGGCAGTCTGTTTCGGCCACTTTAGCTTCTAAAGCAGGGTTACCAAGTTTGGTTTCCTGTTCAATCCAGTCAATCAATGCCTGAGGAATTTCCACTGTTATGCCACGGGCAGCCACTTCCGGACGTCTTTGCAGCCATTGAAGTGATTCAACAAGTGCCGGGAAGCGATTAATCCCACGACTCTTAGAGTAGAGGTTCACAAACTCAGCCGCTTCGCGTGCATATTTGCTGATTGCCTGCAGATTGTAGTACTTGATAGTATTGGGAATGAAACACTCTTTGTGTTTCAATTCCATCGTATCGAATGCACATCCGTCGGAATCAATTCCGACCAGGAACTCTTTGGTTGGCTGAATTTCGTACATATTTCGAATCTGCCTTTTATCTATTTATTACAGGTGTGAAGTTATTACAGGTGTGAAGTAAGAATTAGTTAGTTTCTCTTTAGCGTTTGGCCTGAGGTACATAAGGCTCGAGGCTTTGGTTGGCATAAATCGGTTCCAACCGAGTCATTCTCTGGCGGCCGTCTATCATTGGAATACTCACCATTGCTTCCCCTACAAGCGGCTTGGCATACTTGATGAATTCATCGGTTACGTCATAACCGTTTTCACTTATCCATGCTGACGGGAACGTACGCTCACTATTAGCAACTTCGCTTAACGGTGCTTTGTCATAGTAAACGTTATAAATACTGCCTGGTGACCGCAAAATATTTGCCATATAACCACTCTCATGATTGGCGGCCAAGAGACATGCTTTCTGGCCCGCATAATAAGCCTCTTCCAGATCAACCGTGGATGCAAATGCCATGCTGTGACGCTGATCGGTGCCAGGTACATTACAACGAGCAGCACCTGAGGCTGCGAGCCCATTCGCGTTTAGATAGTTCACCACTGTTTGCGCGACCGTAATTTGACTTGAGCTAAAACTTGTATGACCAAATCCATCTTTGACTTCACCCAGATCACCTACATCAAATCCTTCGCTAACGACAACGATACAACGACCGTCCTGTTTCAATTGATCATTGATATTGTCTGCCATCTCAGCCAAAGAACAGGGACTCTCTGCCAGATATATTTGCAATGGCATTTCACGATTAGGGTCAGCCAAACGTGCTGCAGCCGGAATATAACCAATACGTCTTCCCATTGCCTGCAGTACTAGAACCGGATCAGCCGGGCAAGAACCTCGATTCTCTTCGTTAGCACACTGCACAGCATGCATCCAGTATTTCGCCGTGGAACCGTAACCGGGCGTATGGTCAATCAGTTTAAATTCACTGTCGCCTACATCATTATCAATCGTTTTAGGACCACCAATTCCCACGAGGTCCATTCCACGATCCTGCCCCAGTTCGGCAATCTTGTTGGCTGTGTCCATCGAGTCATTTCCACCGATGTAGATAAAGTAGCCAACGTTATGCGCTTTAAGAACGTCGATCACACGTTCAAAATCTTCATCCTGTCCTGCTTTTAGCTTGTACCGACATGTACCAATTGAACCGGCCGCCGGCGTATATCGCAGCAAGGAGATCTCTTCTTCTGACTGAGCGGTAAGATCAATTAGCTCTTCCTTAAGAACACCCTCAATACCATGATGAGCTCCGTAAACAGTCCCAATATTATCCATCTGACGAGCAGCTTCGATAACACCACGAACAGTGTTATTAATTACCGGACTAGGTCCACCACTTTGGGCAACAACTAGGTTTTTAGGTTCAGCCATTGCAAATCGCACTTTCCTTCAATGAAATCTATCGTTCACGACTCAACCGGGGCACCCGCAAGGTGTTTCAACCTACAATTACCCACGCCAAAGCCGAAAGCATATAAGCTTTCAATTTTACCGCTGGAAAGTTATTCTTACAATCGGTCGAATAACTGAGATTTAGTCGAGCCGGTAAAAACGTGGCCTTTCCCAATGCAAACGAATCATCTGAGTGAAGAGGGGAGGGGATTGCTAACTACAGAGATGCAATTTCTCGAATTCCGTCCGGGTGCGGCAAAGGCAGAGCCTCTTACGAATCCTTCAGATAAACAATTTCACCAGCGTTAACTGTCGCTACAACTTCGAACTGACCGTCAATGATATCGAAGAAGACAAGATCGGCTCGGGTTCCTACCTCAAGCTTTGGCAACCGATAACCAACTATCCTGGCCGGTCCCAGCGACGCCATGTTCACCGCCGATTCCAATGGTAATTCAGCATATTCCATTGCCTTCACAATCCCCACACCAATCGGCAGTGCAGCACCTGCTAACAACTGCCTTTGCCCGGGAACAACCAATCGGCCATCATCAAGCACTTCCACTTTACCTAACCCGGCCGTCGACTCATAAATACCCGGGGGCATGCCTCCCATTCCTGTAATGTCACTCACTAAAACACAACGTTCCACAGACTTGGCCCGAACCACCGTCTTGACAACCGCGGCCGGTAGATGGTGACCATCAGCAATCAGGCTGCAGGTCAAACGATCTTCGGCAATTTGATCCCAGAGATAATTGGGGTGCCGACGAATTGTTCCATGCGCACCATTGCCCAGATGCGTTGACATACTCGCACCAGCGTCAACGGCCGCCGCGATCTGATCACTGCTGGCAGACGTATGACCAATAGCCACCACTACTCCCGAATCCACGATCTTTCCAATGAACTGGGGACTGCCATCGTACTCAGGTGACATCGTTAGAATTTTAATACGCCCGCGAGCTGCCTCCTGAAGCTGCTGAAATTCATCCCAACATGGTGGTCGCACATGTGTTTGCGGATGGGCTCCTCGAGGACCATCCTCCGCTGATATAAACGGCCCCTCCAAATGTAGGTGCTGACAACGGCGAGCAACGTCAGCATCCGATTCAATCGTGTCGGCAACAGTACGAATACTGTGCCTTAACAATGCATGGTCCGCAGTTGTGAACGTCGGGCAAAATTCAACAACACCATCCTGATCCATCGCCAGTGCAATTTTCCGAACCTTTTCTGAGGTTAATGCGGGGTCATTAAATTCCATGCCTCCATAACCATTGACTTGCAGGTCAACTAAACCGGGTGCGACAAACGGGAATTCCCTTCCTCCGGCAAACAAATAAGAAAGTGCTGAAATCTCACCGTCCTGAAGAATGACTTCATAACCGGTGCCAGTCGCATAGTGTCGTGCTTTTATTGAGGCCATAGAAGTGATTATACAAAATCCATTTTTTACTTCCAATCCACCAGACATGGCGCATCAGATCATTTTGAGGCCCGTTGATAAACTCGCACATAGTCGATTTCAAACCGTCTTGGGAAAACGGTCGTGGCATCAGGTGCACCGACGAGCCTGCCACCAACCGACAAATTAAGCAGTAGGTGAAAGCGTTGATCAAAGGGAGCCGGAAAAGGGGCTGCTTTGGAATCCCAATTCGTCTTTGTCTGATAATGCTTACCATCTACGTACCATCGCATTTCCCCACGTTCCCATTCAAGCACAAACGTATGGAAGCCATCCGAAAAATTGCCTTCCTTTAAAATGTACTCACCGGAACTCTGGCGATTATTTGGCCACTGATCACCAAAATGCAGCGTTCCCAGAACATGGTTTGGTTTGGCTCCATCAAATTCCATAATGTCAATTTCACCGCTTAAGGCCCAGTCGCCATACTTTTCATCGGTCGGTAACATCCAAATCGCCGGCCACATTCCCCTTCCTCCAGGAACTTTGGCTCGGATTTCAAAACGCCCGTATTTCCAGTCACCACGATGCTTGGTGCGCAAACGCCCCGATGAATAATCCCGCAAAGTCCCCTGTATATTCGGACGATCCTTACGAGCTTCAATAATCAGACGACCACCTTCAACACGAATATTCTCTGGACGATCGGTATAAAGCTGTAGTTCCTGATTACCGCCCCCGAATGCATTGACCTCAATTCCCCATCTGGAATAGTCGAGCTGCTTCTCATCAAATTCATCAGCCCAGACAAGTTTCCATTGCTCATCAGCCTGAAGGCTTACAAAACTGCTCAACAGGATTCCACAGACTAATACGAAAATCGTCTTATGCATTACCGACTCCAGATAGAGTTTCAGAGTTCTACAAATTGGAATTATCGAGATCCCATACAAAAAACCCTGACTACGTAAACTCGCAAGCAGGGTTTCTCTAGAGGCTCCGACCGGATTCGAACCGGTGATGGCGGATTTGCAATCCGCTGCCTTAGCCACTTGGCCACGGAGCCAGTTACCGAAGTAGTATCTTTATCGTATTAACGCCTTTCGCTGATGTACAGTGCCCATCGACGGGTTATCAAAACTTAGATACCGGCAATATTTTTGGAAGCCAATGCAAGCATCGGTAGAAGATTTGTCTTCAATTCTTGTAATCCGGGTATTTCGGGCGAACGACTGTTTTTTAACTGTTGCCTACTCAATCAGTCAAACTCTATCGGTTATGCCGAGGTTATTGCCCAGAGTAAGGCTATTTACAAGCGGTATATCTTACCTATGCATAAAATTGCGTATCCATCGACGGCACCTGAAGACGGAAAGGCCAACGGTTCGATTCTTTTGGTAACGGGACTTTCCGCTGGAAATTTCTCGTTGCATTTTGAGTTGTTTCAACACTGAAACACAGTGTCGGGTCAGAACCGCCCCCAAAACAAGCAAACTCCCTACCAAGCAATCATGACACTGGAAGGATCCAAGAAATGGTTATTAAATCGTTCATTCAGAAACTTACTGGCGAAGCAAAACTAAAGTCCGTTGCAGAAAACGTGGCCCAGTCCTGTGCCGCTATCGTCTGGAAAAAAGTGTCTCACCGAATCAATGAAATGACAACGCCACAGGCACAGGGATATGTTCGTGGGCGTTCCGGACGAACTTTAAAGGTTCAGTTGGAACAGGCATTAGTTCGCTATGGCATTCAGGAATCGCGCCGGACTAAATTGACGGATATGGCCATGAACTTGCTGATCGCCCTGACTCTTCAACGCAAGCACGAACAACAACTCGTTCCGAATGTTATCCGCAAAGCTGCCTAGTCAGATTAGCGAATAAGCTTCCGATATTCTCACAAGGATTCCTTCCACAGGAATCCTTTTTTTTATTGAGTTCATTCATCTGCTAAACTAGCGTTTAGTCATTCACATCGTTTTTTCACCTGCGATCCTTCCATGAACAAATCCACTGATATCCGCATTGTTGACATCTCCACAAATCTGGAGAATATCCTTTACCGTACTCCGATGAAATTCGGTGGTCGTGTTGTCACTGATGTCACGTTGTTTAACGTTGACGTCACCGTCGAAACCCGCGATGGACGCCGTGGCGCTGGACACGGTTCGATGCCGGTTGGAAATGCGTGGGGCTGGCCGTCCACAATAGAACCCGGGGATCGCACACTCGATGCAATGATCCGTCTGGGAGAACTAGTCGCAAAAAGTGCAGGGCAATTACAACAACAAAGTCACCCCATCGAGTTGGTGCATGATCTTTCCCATGACTATGTCAGCCTAACGCAACAGGTGGTCAGCGAAATGGGTCTTGGAGAAGATATCCCCCGTCTGGCACAGCTTGTTGCTGCCAGTCCAATCGATGCAGCAATTAATGATGCCTATGGTGATGCACTTCAGGCAAATGCTTACAATCTACTGAGTCGTGAGTATATGAACCGCGATCTTGGCCATTTCCTCGAAGGAAAACTAGCCGGACATTATCTCGACGAATTCACTCTGCGCACACCCAAACCGACAATGCCTCTTTATCATCTGATCGGAGCACTTGACCCTCTTACCGATGCCGATCTCGATCAACCACTGCATGACGATGTACCAGAAACACTAGGTGAGTGGATTGTTGCTGACGGCCTTACCCATATGAAAATTAAACTCGCCGGCGATGACCTGAACTGGGATGTTGCCCGAGTTGCGGCTATTGAAAACGTCAATCTTGAATTCCAGCAACAACGGGGTTGTCAGCAATGGTGGTATTCAACTGACTTCAACGAAAAATGCGCCAATGTCCAGTACGTACTGGATTTTCTTCAAAAAATTCAAGAGGTTTCCCCCACGGCATTCGAGCGCATTCAATACATTGAACAGCCCACTAATCGCGATCTTAAAGCCTTTCCGGAAAACAAAATGCACGAAGCAGCAAGGATAAAGCCTGTTGTGATCGACGAGTCTCTGGTCGACCTTGAGTCTCTGGAACTTTCCCGTGAGCAAGGCTATTCAGGCGTTGCATTGAAGGCCTGTAAAGGACATGGAGAAGCACTAATGATGGGAGCATTGGCGCAGCATTATGATCTCTTTCTTTGCGTGCAGGACCTGACCTGTGTAGGAGCTTCTTTCTTACATTCTGCCAGTATTGCCGCTCGTATTCCAACCGTTACTGCGATTGAAGGTAACGGAAGACAATATTGTCCACGAGGTAATCAAGGCTGGGATGCAAAGTTCCCTGAGATGTTTAACATTACCGATGGAACGGTCGGAACTTCGCAACTAAACCAAAATGGGCTCGGTTATAGAATCTGAGTCAGAAATATTTAACCGTCTAGACTAACCCTTTTCTCACGGCCCAGACAGCAACCTGTGTACGATCATTTACGCCGACCTTACGCAAAATATGCTGCACATGTTCTTTAACGGTTTCGTAACTGATGCCTAAAGCAAGTGCAATTTCTTTATTCGTTAAACCGTGTGCAAGTTGTTCCAAGACTTCGCTTTCGCGTTGAGTCAGGGGTACTTCTATATCCGCTGACAAACGCGGCGTTGCCAGGGCTCCGGTTACACGACGCAACTCCTCGCGTGTCCAGGCATTCTCACCCGAAGCAACTTTTCGTATTGCATCAAGAATCGCATCACGTGAAGAGTTCTTCAGCAAATAGCCCGAAGCACCTAAAGCGACACTACGTGCAACATAAGTCGGATTATCAAAAGTCGATAACATCAGCACCGGGATCTGCGGCCGTTCGATCTTTACCCTCCCTAAAGCTGAAAGACCATCACCTTCCTCCAAACGGACGTCAAGCAAAATCACATCGGGATGATACTGTGAAATACCAGCAAGCACGTTGTCACCCGAATTGGACTCGGCAATAAGTTGAATTTCCGATCCGGCAATCATCTTCCGAATGCCACTACGGATAATTTCATGATCATCAATTAACATTAGCCGAATACTCATGATCCCCCTCCACAGCAGGGTCGTCCAATACTTCTACAGTGCTATAGGACCATTATCATGCAAGGATAGCATGATTACCAGTTTTTAGTGTTCACCGCATTAAAAAAGCTCACGACCGGATAACCGGTCGTGAGCCGTTGAGACGCGTCCAATCCCCCCTACCAGACGATCTCAATTCGCGCTGTAAAAAGCATCGCTCTTTACAGTGTGTTTTATTCTTCCTCTTTGTATTCGTCTAAAATCTTATCCGGGTCCACTAACTTCTTCGCAGATTTCTCAGTTGCTGAGCCTGCAGATACCCCAGACCCAAGTTCCATATCATCTTTAGAAATCTCTTCTTCTGATGCTGTTTTCTCTGAGTCCACCATAGGAACGTTGGTAGGAGCCTTGGTTCGCATCAACTTTAACCCGGGAACATTCGGGCGACTTGAATCAAGTTGAGGCAAGGATTCGAGGATGGCTTGATCCGGAGAAGTCGGCGTGGGCATTTTAAGTCCCGGAATCTGAGCCGGCTTTGGTGGTTCAACCCCCGATGTCGCGTCATTACTACCCAAATTAAAGGGATTATTAAACTCGGGAATTTTAAATTCTGAGAAGAGGTCAAAAACACTTCCCGTGGTTGTTGTCGGCCTGCTTGCTTTATGCTTACTCATACCCACGTTCTTCCGATTGGGTGCACGATGGATTATTGGCGTCCCATTTTCTGCAGCTTGGCTAATTGCTGTTTTCTGTTCCGATTCCTGAACAGAACCTTTCAGATTTTTACTTCTGGAAACTTCCCCTTCATCGGATCCGAAGAATTCATCCAGAGCGTCGATGAATTCAGGATCGGCGGCAGGCAATTCTAAAACCGATGTATTGGACGCCTGCTCCGTTGAAGCTCTTTTTTTCGCAACCTCGTCTTCAGATTCAACACCTTTTTCAATAACGTCTTCCATCGGAGAATCCATTGGAACCATATCTTCAATTGCTTCTTGCAGCGGTTCTTCAACCTGTGATTGCTGCTCGATTTTCTCCGGCACTTCACCGTTTCCATCGACCAGCGGCTCAGAACTGGTTCCGAAGAACAAATTCAGGTTGGGTAATTCAAGTTTCGGCAGACCAAGCTCTCCAAGGTTAAGGTCAATTAATTCAATGTCTGCCAGCATGGGCAGGCCGGTGACCGTATCAACTGACTTTTCTTTGTCCGCTATTTCAGCAACAGCCGTTTCCTTTTCCGGATTATTTTCAGAAATTTTCTCAGACGGCGAATCAACCTTCGCAGGCACCTCTGTTGCTGGTGCCGAAGCCGCAGGAATTGACTTTGTTTTGGGCGGAGCAGTCTTAATTTTTAATCCCGGAACAGCTGAATTACGTTTAGCTGATGTATTTGATTTGTTGAGAAATCCATCGAAGGTGTCATCAAACCCGGACCAATCTAAAGTTGGAAACAATGTATCCAAACTCGGTAATTCCGGAAACAATACATTCGACGACTCAGATTCTTTTTTAGTTTGTACCGTTTTTTCAACCGTTGGTTTTGCATTCGGCGTCTTAACAGATTCTTGTTTAGAAAGAGGAGCTACTTCTTTGAAATCGCCGATTCGATGAATATTGCCTTCTTCGTCACGCTTGAATCGCAATCCGTTATCGATAACTTGCGTAACGCTTTGCTTTTCCAATGATTTTTCAACCACAATCACTTTACCGGAGTCTCCGGTATCGGAAAGCTTAAATCGGACCGGCTTACCACTCTCATCAGCACTTAACTGGCCAATACAGAAAGCACCTGCGATGCAGGATAGTACGCTTGATGCGACTAACCCTCTAAATACCGAGAACTTCATCCCCCCAGAATTCATTCTTCTTCTCCGAAAAAACTGATCCATCAAAAGTGATCGCCAAACTCGTTAATACATGGGCTCACCGAAACGGCAAAAAACGACCACCCATATTATCGTTCGGAATTAGTCACGCTCACTCTGTAGTAACATTTAACGATTTTGAGGAAAAAAACAGCTGTAGCATTCATAGGAATTGGCTTCAGACACTAAGCACTCATGTAGAGAGTTCTTTAGCTGGCAGTTTTCCACCCGTTTTAGGTCCATTAACGGGTCAAGCGGGTCGCAATAATGCCAATTAAGAGTGATAGGAAGAGAACCATTCGCAGAATCGCTGAATTCCGTCTTCAATGCTAACTTGAGGTGTGAATTGTGTCGTTGTCTCCAATGCTGCGATATCAACGCTTGTTGCTGGGATATCGCCTGGTTGCATTGGAAGAAGCTCTTTAATAGCCTGTTTGCCAAGATTCTGTTCGATCAGTTCTACAAAACGGCCAAGTTGAACAACTTCACCACCACCAATATTGAGGATTTGGTAAGGCACATTGCTTGTTGCCGTTTTAGGATCGTCACTTGACCACGCACTATCGGCAGTCGGCTGGGTGTTCAATAACCGAATGATAGGTTCAACAACATCGTCTACGTATGTAAACGAACGTCGCATGTTGCCTGAGTTAAATAATTTAATCGGCTGACCTTCCGTGATAGCTCTGGCAAAAATATACAATGCCATATCAGGGCGTCCCCATGGTCCGTAAACCGTGAAGAATCGCAAACCTGTCGTCGGCAATTGATAGAGATGACTATAGCTATGAGCCATTAATTCGTTTGCCTTCTTGGTTGCGGCATACAAACTAATTGGATGATCTGTATTTCCATTCTCTGAAAACGGTAACTGCGTACTGGCACCATACACACTACTACTGGAAGCATAAATTAAATGCCCCACATCACAGTGGCGGCAGCCTTCCAGCACATTCATAAATCCCGTTACATTGGCATCAATGTAATCACGAGGGTGCTTTATCGAATGGCGAACACCTGCCTGTGCGGCAAGATGAACAACCGTATCAAACCCCTGGGAGAACAATCGATTTACGGACTCTGATTCCACCAAGTCCAACTGCTCAAACTCAAAATTCTTGTGTTGCGTCAACTGATTAAGACGAGCCTGTTTAATTCGCACATCATAGTATTCGTTAAGGCTGTCGACACCATACACATCGATCCCGTCGTTCAACAAACGCAAACACAAATGAAATCCAATAAACCCGGCGGCTCCGGTCACCAACACTTTCACAGCGAATTACATCCTCAATAGATAAGCACCAACAACGCGTTTTTTAAAACAGTGTATAGATAAAGGGTGCTGCCCCAGTTCCGGCCGATATTGCAATCCCGGCAATCAATAACAATGCAATGATAATTGGCGTTAACCACCATTTCTTATTGTGCTTGAGAAACAAAACAAATTCCCGAACAACACCAACATCATTCTGTGAGGCCTGCAATTCAAATTCACTATTGGCATCCACCGAGTTCTCTTCTTCCGTCATCATTCAATCCATTTAAAACTGCTTGAAATACTGTGCGACAGAAATCGAATCAGAACGCTCAATCCAGTACGATTCAACATCTCTATCCAAAACTTTGATCAGCGGATCTTTACCTAGTACTCTCAAAATAATCCCAATTGGCACGATGCATAGATAAAAGACAAAGCCCATTAATAAAATCCCAACTACAAACCCGATTGGAAAGGTAATCACCATTAAGAAAACGAACAGTGGTTTTAACCAATAAGGGCTAATCCAACCCGCCAATGCGATTATCAAACCCAAAGATAATACAGCGACAGATCCTTCAGGGTGCGTGGAATTCCACAACATCGATGATATCAACATAGCAAACAAAGGTGCCCACAAACGTCCAAATGAAGCCAATTGGGCCCGGGGGGGGTTCGTATTAATTTCAATGAAAGCCATCACTGTTACCTTGATATATGGTATTAGTCCAATGGAAACTGACTCATATACTTTTGTTGCGAATCCAGGTTAAGATCTGTCAACTCTGATTGTTCCTCTTTTTTAATAACAAACCGATCCACAACCAACACATCCATGTTCGTCCCCATGAAACAACGATAGGCATCGGCCGGCGTACAAACGATAGGTTCACCCCGAATATTAAAACTTGTGTTAACCACCATTGGAGAACCTGAAGATTGATAAAACGCTTCAAGTAGTTTTCTAAATCGCGTATTTACTCCATTGGCAACCGTCTGCACTCGTGCTGAATAATCGACGTGTGTAATTGCGGGCAGAGTGGATCTTGTGACTTCTCGCTTCTCCACACCCTTTCGTGCAGAGTCTTCAGCCGACAAATGAAGTCGGTGATCATCTTTCACTGGTGCCACCAGCAACATATAGGGACTCGTCTTGCCATTCAATTCAAAGTAATCGTTGGCATGTTCTTCCAGCACAGCCGGAGCAAAGGGACGAAAAGACTCCCGGAATTTAATCTTTAGATTGATTGTTGCCTGCATTTCACGGCTACGGGCATCGCCCAGAATACTTCGAGCCCCCAGGGCTCGCGGTCCGAATTCCATCCGCCCCTGCATCCAACCTATTACCTTTCCGGATTCGAGTAGCATGCTGACGTTATCAGCCAATTGGTTGTCATCCGGATACTCCAGATAGCGGACTCCCTGCTGATCCAGAAACGTCCTGACAACTTCCGAACTATATTCAGGGCCTAATAGGCTACCATTCTGCAAATCCGGTCTGGCCACGTGCCGTTGGTTGTCCAGCAACTGGAACCAAATAAACTGAGCTACACCGAGTGCTCCACCCGCATCACCGGATGCGGGCTGTACCCAAAGATCGCGAAACGGGCCTTCCCGCAATATCCGTCCGTTGCCGACACAATTTAATGCGACACCACCGGCTAAACATAGATTGTCTTGCTGTGTAACTTCATGAGCAAACTCTGCCACTTTGAGCATGATCTCTTCAGTCACAAGCTGGACTGAGGCGGCCAGGTCCATATACTTTTGATCCATCGCACCTTCTAGCTTGCGAGGTGGCATACCAAATAACTTATGGAATTTCTTACTGGTCATTGTCAGCCCCTGACAATAGTTGAAGTAAGACATATCGAGACGAAATGAACCGTCAGCTTTAATATCCATCAGGTGTTCACGGATAAGGTCGGCATAGACCGGTTCACCGTAGGGTGCGAGTCCCATGAGTTTGTATTCACCGGAATTTACCCGAAATCCGCAATAATAGGTAAACGCTGAATAGAGCAGGCCAAGAGAATGAGGGAAATGTAACTCATGTGTCAGACGAATGTTATTACCTTCGCCAATGCCAATCGAAGCAGTCGCCCATTCACCGACTCCATCTAAAGTTACGATAGCTGCATTTTCAAAAGGCGAGGGAAAAAAAGCACTGGCAGCATGCGATTCATGATGTTCGGTAAAGACAATTCTTTTTTTATACTGCCTGCCAAGTCCTTTACGAATTTCGCGCGGCAAGTGCAGCTTTTGCCTGAGCCATAAAGGTATCGCCTTGGAAAAGGAACTGAAACCTGATGGAGCGTAAGAAAGATAAGTCTCCAGCAACCGTTCAAACTTCATAAAGGGTTTATCATAAAAACCAACATAGTCGATCTCACTGGCCGACAAGCCTGCCTGTTGCAGGCAATATTCGATTGCACGGCCGGGAAAATTCGGGTCGTGCTTTCTGCGAGTAAACCGTTCTTCCTGCGCAGCAGCCACGACCTGGCCATCCACCACAAGTGCAGCGGCTGAATCATGATAAAAAGCAGAAAGTCCGAGAACCGTTGTCACTTATAACACGCCCGCAACTGGTTAAACCAAGTAAAGACTAAGCTACTTTTCAATTCGGCAAAACTATCGATATCAAGACACGCTACCATGTGTGCAATACGTAATCACCGGCAAAAGAGTTCTAATTGTACGGTCTGCAACAGTTAGAACAGTAGGGTTACGGAAAATAATCAATCGCTGTTTTGGAGACAGGAAACATCCTGACTCTACCAACGACGGATGCCGGGGCACAGCGAAACTCATAATAAGCAGGATGACTCAAATCTGGCCCTGTAGAAATGTCCCGATTCGTTTCATAGATTCATTCGTAACAATCAGAATATGCAAATTACCGATACGGCCTCTGGCTGCAGCAAATGGCCCCGAAACCTGCAATACTTCGAACTGAGGCTCTGGCACTTCGATTGCATTTTGATCTAGTACAAAAATCACGACCTTCCCATTACGAGGTGATGAGAAGTCCAGGACTAAGTGACCGTCATCGACAGTTGCATGTCGCACTTTAGTACCCAACGGCATATATTGCTGCAGCGTCTTAACAATTGAATTAACTTCTCCGGCAACATCATTCCATGCTGCTCGCTGATCCAACTCGATCATCCAGGGGTCGATGGATTGTTGTAGCTGAGTAACATCGTAATCAGCAATCCGATCGCTTGCAAAAAACGGCCACAATGCAAATCCGAAAATCACGACAGCCATCACAGATATAAACTGCAGTGAACGGCGGCGACGTGCAGCGACATAGGAAGTGTCTTGCACTTCAGCCAGCTTCGGTTGCACAAGTTCGCCAACATCTGTTGCTCCGATCTCTTGACGCAAGGATACCACAATCCGATCAGCCAAATCGACCGGCAGAGGAACATCCGCCATTATCTCAGCAAGCAGCCGGTCTAACTCCTGATTCAAAAGCAATTGCTGAGCAAATGCTTCGGCCTCATCATCATCTTTCACGAACGATTCGTATAACGACCTCAATTCCAGCGGCCACTGCTGGATAGCGTGATTCGCATCTGATTTTTTTTCCAGGGGTTCTGCGAGCTCGAATAAATCGTTTTTAGATAACTGTTCCATTATTAATCTCTTATTGACCGTTTTGCTTTTCCAGGGCAATCAATTTTGTTTTCAACATCCGTTTGGCTCTCGACAAACGACTCATCACCGTTCCGATTGGGATCTTCAGATGTTCGGCAATCGCGCGATAGCTTTCCTGCTGTAAATAATGCATCACCACAACTATCCGAAACTGTTCCGGCATCTGGAGCAGTGCATCTTGCAATCGTGCCGTATCAAGCGAGGGAACCAAATCAACATTAGGCAGCTGTCCTTCATCCATCTCGGTGTCTGTGAAAACCCATGACTTGCGTTTGCGCAACTCGGCTAAAAACGTTGTCCGGGCGATTGCTAACAACCAGGACTTAGCTTTTTTCGAGTCCCTGAGTTGTTCTAATCGCTCAAAGGCTTTCAGGAATGTACTCTGCACAATATCTTCCGACCAATCACCATCACCGGTCAGTCGGTAGGCAAAGCGATAAACATCTCCATGAAACTGCTCGACGTATTCCGTCACAATCACATGACGCTTTTCTGCCGACAATGTCACGTCTCTAGATTCCGGCAGTAAATCCGTCTGTGAATCCCCGGGAATCTCGAGCATTGCTTCAATAGAAGGCATAAACTGTTTCACAATCGATCACTGTTACCTGTGTGAATAATATGATGCGGTTGAAGCCGAGATTATTCCCAAATTCTTCTAAAACTGCCTGTTCCAAGGCAAAACAAACCGTTACAGGCCACGTTTTGGCCGCGGAACTTTACTGCCTGGCCCGCCGCTGGATTGTTTTTTCCGACGAGCTTTCCTGTCATAAGACTTAACATCAACTTCATTAAGAGTTTTACCAATCGAATCCTGCAGTTGCATAATACGATCTCGTAATGCCGCGGCCCGTTCAAACTCCATCTGCTCGGCAGCCGACATCATTTCTTTTTCGAGTTCATTAATGTATTCCTGAGTGATATAGATTTGTTCATCTGTTCGCCCTACAGCGGCATTAGCTTCGCGATGAGCATTGGCTTCACCCTCAATGCCGGCATTGATTTTTTTCTCGACAGACCGGGGGGTAATTCCATGTTCTTTATTAAAGGCTTCCTGAATAGCACGACGACGCAAAGTTTCATCGATCGCCGCCTGCAGCGAGTCTGTCATTTTGTCAGCATAAAGAATTACTTTGGCATTCACATTTCTAGCCGCCCGTCCGATCGTCTGGATCAGAGAAGTCTCACTACGCAAAAAACCCTCTTTATCCGCATCTAAAATTGCAACCATCGAGACTTCCGGCAGGTCCAGTCCTTCACGCAAAAGGTTGACGCCAATTAACGCGTCAAACTTTCCTTCCCGTAATTCCTTTAGTAATTCAACTCGTTCAAAGGCATCCAGTTCTGAGTGTAGCCATTTAGCCGCAATTCCTTTTTCAACCAGATACTGAGACAGATCTTCTGCCATTTTTTTGGTCAGAGTGGTTACCAACACACGCTCGCCAAGCCCGGTACGTTCCCGAATCTGTTCAAGCAGATGTGGAACCTGACCGGTGGCCGGAACAACTTCCACCTCCGGATCAAGTAGACCCGTAGGACGAATAATCTGCTCGACAACTTCACCACCGGTCTTTTCAAGTTCGTAATTTCCCGGAGTTGCAGAGACATAGACCACCGTGTTGTTTTTGGACTCCCATTCCCCAAAAGTCATGGGGCGATTATCCAAAGCGCTGGGCAACCGGAACCCATGTTCAACCAGTGTCGTCTTACGACTGCGGTCTCCTGCCCACATGGCCCGTATCTGAGGAACCGTTACGTGTGATTCATCAATCACCAACATAAAGTCCTCGGGAAAGAAGTCGTACAACGTATCCGGCGGCTGTCCTGGTTTTCGGCCGGAAAGATGTCTGGAATAATTCTCCACTCCGGAACAGTACCCGACCTCCTGTAACATTTCGATATCATAACGCGTTCTGGCATTCAGACGCTGAGCTTCCAGAAGTTTGCCCTCTTTCTTGAAATACTCGAGCTGCTCTCGCAATTCATTTCGAATTGCGCGTACCGCTGCTTCGATGCGCGATTCGGGCATCACAAAGTGCTTTGCCGGATAGACGAATACCTGATCCAGACGTTGCACCGTTTCACCGCTAATCGGATTGATAATAGAGAGCTGATCAATTTCATCGCCCCAAAACTCGACTCGGAAGGCAAACTCTTCATAGCTTGGCCAGATCTCTACACAATCGCCGCGAACACGAAACTTCGACCTCGTAAACTCCACATCATTACGTTCGTATTGAATATCAACCAGCTTCATCAGCATCTGATCACGGTCGATTTCCATACCTTTGGTGAGCCCAACCATCATTGTCTTATAATCTTCAGGAGAGCCCAAACCATAGATACTGGAAACACTAGCGATAATGATCACATCGCTGCGACTCACCAAAGCACTGGTTGACGCTAAACGCAGGCGATCAATTTCATCATTAATCGACGCATCCTTTTCAATGTAGATATCTCGCTGCGGAATATAAGCTTCTGGCTGGTAATAATCGTAGTAACTCACAAAATAGTGCACTGCATTGGTCGGAAAGAATGACTTGAATTCCGAATACAATTGTGCAGCCAGAGTCTTATTGTGAGATATAACGAGTGTCGGCTTTTGGATCTCCTGAATCACATTAGCCATCGTGAACGTCTTCCCGGAACCAGTCACTCCCATTAGGGTTTGCAGATCCTGCCCCTTACGAATACCGCGCACAAGCTGCTCAATCGCCTTAGGCTGATCACCAGCCGGCTCAAAAGGACTTTCTAATTGAAATTCACGGTTTTGCACGGGGAGGCTGTCTTCCTGCACACATAATAACGCCACTTACCAACCCGTTATTGTAACAAAAACATCTTCGCTACCACATTTCACCGGCTGCAACCGTCAAAGTTTATCTAAACCGAACAACTGGCAATTTCCCTATCCAACAAACTCTGCTTCGAACCGATCGCCGAAAACAAGAGCATGTCAGATTCATCTCACCAACCTAGCAGCGATCCTGTCGAATACGCCAATCAACGCGAAAATGCCGCTGCTGTTCTTCTTAAAGAACTCGATGAACGTCAGGAATCCGTTCTGGAGGAACTCGAACAACTCAATGGCGATATCGAAGATCTGATCGAATCGTGGCGAGGTCGGAAGGAAGATGTGCCTGATAAGGAAGACCCTCAGGCTAAAAACTCGGAAGAACTAACTGTGCAAACAGAACACTCATAACTTGTCATGGCGAAGGTGCTACTGCCAGTCAAGCCCGAGATCCAGATTAATTGCTGAGTGAGTCAACGCACCGACACTAACGCGATCGACTCCGGTCTTGCCAATATCTGCCAACGTCTCTGCTGTTACACCGCCTGAAGCTTCTAATTGTGTCTCGATACTTAACTCATCACGCATTTGGACTGCCTGCCGCAATTCTGCCAATGACATATTGTCGAGCAGGATAATATCGGGCTGACAGGGTAGAGCAACTGCTAATTGTTCCAGCGTGTCCACCTCTATTTCCACGGGTGTATTGGCTATACGTTCAGGTCCTAAGTTTGCGATGAACTGTCGAGCTTTACTAAGAACATCAACAACCGCAGCCTGCATATCATCTAAGTCATTTTGCTGAGCATTGGCGGCAAGATGATTGTCTTTAATAAGGATCGCATCGAACAATCCTGTCCGATGATTAACTCCTCCTCCACAGCCAACAGCATACTTTTCCAATCGTCTCCATCCGGGCGTTGTTTTTCGAGTGTCATAGACGCGTGCACCCGTACCTTGCAGCAAATGGACATAGGATGCTGTCTGTGTGGCCACTCCACATAACCGCCCTAAGAAATTTAGAATCGTCCGTTCCGCCGTCAATAAGTCTCTCGACAAACCACTCAATGTACAAAGAACCGTACCTGACTCAAGTTTGTCGCCATCAGCCACCTGCAAATCTACGTTCGCAGAAATGTTCATCTCCTCAAAAACAGTCGCCACAATCCCAATCCCGGCAACAACTCCGGATTGGCGGGAAACAATCGAGGCTGAACTTCTACGTTCATCCCCGACAGTGGCCATAGTCGTCCAATCCTGCTGATTAGACAAATCTTCTCGAACTGCAAGTCGAATCAGATACCTTGCATCTTCAAGTGTATCTCCATCCCAAGTCAGTTGTGTAAATGCATTAACCATATGTCAGTCCGGTGTCTTAAAAATAGTCCGGTGTCTTAAAAACAGTTGCGGTCATTTGAAAGAACCTCACAATAATAACAAAGCATATTTTGGCACGAGATCATAACAATCTCAATAACCACCCCGGACTGCCCATTACGATGACTACTTCACCGGCATTACACAAAAGATACCTGCTCTTGGCTGTCTGTCTATTCGTACCATTAATTACCTGTCACTGGAACAAGCTCAGTAACGCTCACTTCCGTTGGGATGGCGGGCAAAAAAATCGACAACGCTTAACCAAATCCAGTTGGAGCTTTCATGTTGCCATCAACAATGCTGACCATTGTGAGCTGTCCTTACTCGACAACATTGGCCCAGTCTTAGCCAGAAAAATTATCGAAACACGGAAACAATTACCCGGCCACAAATATCAAACGGTGGAACAATTACTGCTGGTAAAGGGTCTCGGCCGAAAAACACTTGAAAAGATTCGCAAACATATAATTTGCGATTAGTACCTTTTGATTAGCCCTTTGCCTTGCGAGCTTCTTTTCGTCGATCGGATTCCTTAAGCAACACTTTCCTCAAACGAATCGTCTCCGGTGTAATTTCGACCAACTCACCTTCTTCTATATATTCAAGCGTTGCTTCGAGAGACATAATTCTGGCAGGTTTTAAGAGAATGTTATCGTCACTTCCGGCAGCACGAATATTCGTAAGTTTTTTACCCTTCGTTGGATTCACATCCATATCATTATCTCGTGAATTCTCACCAACGATCATCCCTTCGTAAACCTCATCGCCGGGACTAATAAAAAGCTCACTGCGCTGCTGCAACCCATCCAGCGAGAAGGCCAAAGCCTTGCCGCCTACCTTAGACACCAGTACACCTTGTGGGCGACGCGGAATATCTCCCTCCACAACGCCATAAGCTGAAAAGCGATGATTCATAACAACCGTTCCCTGAGTCGCATTCAGCATACGGGTACGCAGTCCAATCAAACCGCGCGAAGGAATCTTAAACGTCGCCATCGTGTACTCACCACGACTTTCCATCACATCCAGTAATCCCCGACGTTCACCAACCAACTCCATCACTGACCCAAAACGATCAGTCGGCACCTCGATCGCAAGTGTTTCAAAAGGCTCCTCAGTTTGCCCCTCCGCATTTTTGCGGGTGATCACCGTTGGCTTGCCAACTGATAATTCGAAACCCTCGCGTCGCATATTCTCAATCAATACAGACAAATGCAGTACACCACGCCCGGAAACAGAAAAACCGTCGCCTGTATCACTTGGACGAACACGCAAAGCAACATTCCGCTCCAATTCTTTATACAGTCGATCCTTTAATTGACGTGACGTAACATATTTACCTTCACGACCGACCAACGGAGAAGAATTAATCGTAAACAGCATTTCCAAAGTCGGTTCATCCACATTCACCCGACCAAGCGGGATTGGATTTCCGGCTTCACAAACAGTATCTCCAATCTCAACATTATCCAAACCGGTAATTGCCACAACCTCACCAGCACTTGCCGACTCAACTTCCTGACGACCCAGATTTTCAAAGATATGCAAACCTCCGACGCGGCACTTCGTGACAACATTGTCTGCCTGGCATAAGGCGATCGACTGTCCCACCCGGATCTCCCCGGCTTGAATTCGTCCAACAGCAATACGCCCAACATATTCTGACCAATCCAGCGTGGTGACCAGCATTTGCAACGATCCGGATTCATCCACATCAGGTCCCGGAATTTCATCAACCACCTTATCCAGCAGGCATGTCATATCATCTGTCTGGACGGCATAATCCAATGTGGCATAGCCTTCCTTCGCACTGGCAAATACAAACGAAAACTGATCCAGGAAGTGATCGCCTCCGAGTGTTGTTAGCAACTCCAACGCTTCATCCACCACTTCATCACAACGCGCATCGGGCCGATCAATCTTATTAATAACAACGATCGGTTTGAGCCCGGCTGCGAGTGCTTTGGAAAGTACAAAACGAGTTTGTGGCATCACTCCTTCCGCCGCATCAAGCAACAATAATGCCCCATCAGCCATGCCGACCACGCGTTCAACCTCACCGCCAAAATCTGCATGGCCGGGGGTGTCAATAATATTGATCTTTACTCCGCGATAAGGCAAAGCAATGTTTTTTGAAAGAATCGTGATTCCGCGTTCTTTCTCCAGATCATTGCTATCAAGAATCCTCTCACCCTGTAATTGCGCATCGCGAAACTGTCCGCTTTGTCTAAGCATGCAGTCAACCAGTGTCGTTTTACCATGGTCAACATGAGCAATGATAACGATATTTCGAATGTCCGTTCGCACGGCAGCACCAACAGCTAAACAAAGGGCGGGGAAGTGAAAGAGCCAGTTTAGCCACGGTACAGAAAGTCGTAAATGCCTATCGTGCAATGCCCCTGTGAACACTTCATGATCGCATAAAACCCGACAGGCCAACGCGAAACAAAATTGACTATCAGCGAGCCGGTGAAATTCCCCAATTAACCTATTGAGAAAAGAAACTTCTTTCAGTCCAAACCAGATCGTCTAATTAATTCCTGCTACATCCACCGCAGCAATAAACTACTACTTTCCAATCGCATACAAAGCGTTGTATGTTCGCAGGTAAATTCGGTTACCCGAAATAGCCGGCGAAGCCGAAAGTGGCTCTTCAAGACTATTCTGGCTGAGTAGTTCGAATTTCTTTCCGGGCTTACAGACACTGACCAGCCCGTTACGTCCAGAGAGGAAGATCTTTCCGTCAGCATAAACTGGTGACGCACGGTGGCGATCACGATTGGTGCGAGCTTCATAGAATTGTTCACCGGTCTTTTGATCCAATGCAATCAGATTACCGTTCTCGCGACAAAGATAGACAATCCCATCAAGAATCAGGGGACTTGGTACGTCAGGAGTTATGCCAAACTTCCACTGATGGAAATCAGTCTGTTCTGTCAAATTACCTTTTCCGCCTGGTTTAAGAGCCAGAGTAATTCCACGCTTGGCTGAGGGAACAATAATAATGCCGGGAGCTACTGCCGGAGAAGACACAAATCGCAGGGTTGGATCATATCCTGCCGGCGGGTGCAGACCTCCACATCGCCAGAGTTCATCTCCGGTTTGAAGATCATGTGCAATGATGTAATCGGCGCCATGCGTCAAGAGAAATTCCTGCATATCGTCCCGGTAAATTACCGGCGATGCATAAGAATGCTCATTTTCTGAATGCGCTTCACTCGGACGTCCTGTTTTCCAAACAGTTTTTCCACTAGCCTTTTCAAGACATGCAATGGTTGCTTCACGTGTTTTGGCATTCCCTTCACCATGAATCAACTGCAAGTAAAGATGGTCACCGTCCAGAATAGGTGTCGACGTCATACCAAAGGCAATCTTAAACTGACCGAAGCGTTCCTGCAGACTAATATTCCAGACAATCTGACCCTTGAAATCAACACAGGCCAGCGCTCCATTGGAGAAATTAACCCAGACATGCTTACCATCAGTCGACGGAGAAGGTGATGCTGCATTGCCTTCATCGCCGCGAACGATTTTATCCCCCTGACTAATCTTGGTTTGCCATTTGATTTTACCGGCTTTCGTATCAACAGCCACAAGGACAAGATCGTCGTCTGATGTGCTTGTGACAAATGCCATATTTTCCCAAATGCAGGGCGTGGCGCCGCCAGGACCTGGCAGTTCAACCCGCCAGGCTACATTTTCAGACTTACTCCAGGTAGTAGGCAGACCTTTTGCTGACGCAATGCCATCATTATTGGGCCCTCTCCACTGCGGCCAATTTTCTGCGTAAACGGTAGTAGCAATAAGAACGGCAGCTAGTGCCAAAACTGACTTCAATCGATTTTGCATCTTAAACTCCGGGGAATATCTTCTGAGACTGGCCAGGTTGTTTTTACGAAGACCATTTCTGTCCTTCCATCCCGGCTCTCTTTATTCTAATGCACTTGACAGTATTTATTAAGCAAACCTAAGCAACATATTCTGGACATCTTATAAATCGATCAACAACAGCAAACGCTCCAACTCCTGCTGTGTTTCCTGATCCATTTCCCATTGAATCGGATCTCGCCTTAAATCAGTGGTGAACAGCCCCTGCCGTTTCATCATATATTTCTCAATCGCCAGAAATCCGTCCAGTCCTGCCTGTAACTGCAGACTCACCAATGCACACAACGGCAGGTAGTATTCATAGGCTTTACCAATTTCGTTTTTTTGCAACGCCTGCCAGACTTTTAATACCTGAGACAAGAACTCCATCCCGGGAATCGTACCGGTAATACCCCGATGAAATGAATCCATCAATGAAATACCGCCGGAACCCTCAAATATTTTTGCCTCGCCTCCTGTGGCATCGCGCAGTAACGACAAACGAGGCCCCATCGGATTAGCCTCCGGCTTAAACATCAACTTCTCTGCACCAAATCTTCCAAACAGATCCGTGCTTACTTCAAGAGGAATTTCATTCCCAACATATCCGGATGCATCCTGCACGATCAAAGGCAAGCCACCCAACTCCAGAATCTGAGTGTAGTAATGCATCAGTCCCTGAGCATCGAGCTGTTTTTTCGTTGGCGGAATCGCCATTACGGCGTCGGCACCCGCTTGTCGGGCCATTTGAGCGTATTTAACAGCTTGCTCCGTGGACTCAGCTCCGACACTCGCTACAAACGCACGGTCTCCGCGGTCAAAGTCACCGATCCATTGATGCAATGTCTGCCGTTCAATATCATTGAGGCGAAGAAGTTCGGAAACCATCCCGGTACACAGTCCATCGATTTCCAGGGAACATGCCCACTCCAATTCGCGCACAAGGCTTTCATAATCCAACTCACCATTCTCTAAAAATGGAGTGTGTACAACTGGAATCACTCCGTGAATCTGTCTTATCATAAAAGCGTTGCCTCAACGCGGTTCATCACGCCTTGTTAACTAATCCCACAGGACGATTCCTGCCAAACCCTATTCTAGTAAATCTCACTCATGAAAATCACCTCCATCGAGCCACTGATTTGCAATGCCCGCATGCGGAACTGGATCTTCGTAAAAATCACTACCGACCAACCCGGTCTCATCGGCTGGGGAGAAGCAACACTCGAGTGGTATACTCGCAGCGTTGTCGGAGCGATTGAGGACCTGACACCTCTACTGATCGGTGAAGACCCCCGCCGCACTGAACACCTCTGGCAAAAGATGTACCGACAGCATTTTTGGCACGGTAACGGGATTACGCGAAGCACCGCGATTTCCGGGATTGATATCGCGCTTTGGGATATTGCCGGAAAAGCAGCGGGCGTCCCTTGTCACCAACTCTGGGGAGGACCTGTTCGTGACTGGATTCGTACGTACTGTCATCTGGGCGGTGGTCGGATGGAAGATTTCTACGAAACCCCGGTCGAAGACGCCAAACAGTTTGGTGAATTGGCAACCCAGGCGGTTGAGCAGGGTTACACCGCCTTCAAGAGTATGGCCGTTCCGCCGACCGCGCCTGTTGAAGGGTTACGACCGATCAAGAGAGCGGAAGCCGCTGTTGCTGCGATGCGGGATGCTGTCGGGCCGGATATCGATATCATGGTGGATTGCCACGCCCGTCCCTCACCCTCCATGGGGCTGCAATTTGCCAAAGTACTGGAACCTTATGGACTTTATTTTTTCGAGGAACCCTGTTGGCCCGAACAAATTGAAGGGCTGGCAAAAATTAATCAGGCGGTAACTACGCCTATTGCGACAGGTGAAAGGCTTTGCGCACTGGAGGACTTCAGGCGGTTATTCGCCATCGGCGGCTGCGATATTTGTCAGGCTGATCTGACGCATTGCGGCGGCTTTACCGGGGCACGACGAATTGCCGCACTCGCCGATGCACATCGGATCGCCATGGCACCCCATAATCCACAAGGGCCGGTCTCCACGGCTGCCTCTCTGGAATTCGGATTCTCACAACCCAACTACATCATCTGTGAATCCGTCCACGAAGATGTCCCCTGGAGAAACGATGTCGTCACAGAGGGATACACGATTGAAGAGCAGGGGCGTATTGTTCGCCCGAATAACCGTCCGGGACTGGGAATTGAAATCAACGAAGACGCTATCAAACAACATCCGTTTGAACAGGAACTACCACAGGTTGTCTTCTATCCCGATGGTAGTGTCGGGGACTGGTAACCACGCTTCTGGGCAAAGAGATAAAACGGATGGTAAACAATGGCTATGCTAAATTCAGAACTTTTATCGTGGCTTCGATAAGCATTTCAAGGCCACCCTGCTTGATTACCGATGCCTCCTCCTGATAGAGCCCTTTTCCATAACTGGCCTGATCCAGCAGGTACCAGCAATCCGAACCGTCTGCCAGAGTTCCCACCACCACAGCCCGGTCACCCACAGCCTCTCTGACCCTGGTCTGGTAACAGTTATATAATTCACCGTTAAGTCCCAGCAGGACAATCTCACCAACCGACCAACTACGAATCGTATAGGTAAATGATTCGATGGACTCCAGCTTCGAAATTCTTGTTAGCTTGCGATGCTCACGTTCTAATAGAGCCCGATGATCGCGTTGCTGCACCTCTGTCCATGCCCGGGCATCTGCAGATCCCTGGACCGCTTCCAGTTCATCAATTTTCTGAGATACCGAGGCCGCCGTACCAAGATCCTCGCGGTAGTTAAGCAGTACTTCACGGGACCAGGAGGTAAAGGAAGACAGGTCTTCCAATTCGCTTTCGCTAAACGGCTTATAAGACCAGACGCCAATTGTGGCACCTGACACAACAGCACCATCATAGCTGTAGCGAGACGGGATTTCGGGCATCCCGGCCAGTACCTCCAGATTGGCAAGTCCCAATTGCCGTCCATTGCGTTCGGCAACCTTTACATCGCCCACGTAACCCTCACGGGGGCCAACGTCTCCTGAGGCGCCCTGAACAAAGACAATGGGGATTCTACCCAACGCATGCCGCATTGTTTTTCGCATCGCTCCGACATAATCAGGACTAACCAGTTTATTGTCCCAGGCAAGTGTCGTCGGATGACAGGCATAGTTAGAAATGACACTCAATAGCTCGCCATTCTCACGTGCCACCTTAATGGTAAGCAGTGTCTGATCAGTTGACTGCAGAGGATTAAATCCACAAACAAATCCCTGCCGCTCAACATCATAATAATCCCGGTTGGTGGCGAGACCGCAATTTCCCATACCTGCCGTGAGCCAGACTTGTTCCAATTGATCCGATAACTCTTCACAGGTCTTGGCTACTTTTTGCCCTAATTCGGCGAGGTAGGGAGCTATTAAGTCACCACCGGGCAATTCGCTTCGTCCGGGATCCATTAGGCCGGCGCCATGGGTATGGGTAAAGTAAACAACGATGTTATCCAGAGGCACGCCACAAGCATCACTAACCGTTTGTTTGAAGGCCTCATTGACATCCTTCCAGAACAGACAGTGATCGACTGACAGCAGCAGAAGTTCAGCTGAACCATCGACAGCACGCAACCACAATACGTTGCACTCAAGCTGTTGATGAACACCTTCAGCCTGATCGTGCAGTGCAGCTCCCCACATCCGGTGATAAATGTTTTCGGGGGGAGTGATCTTTACAATGAATGCTGCAGCCAAACAGCGTCCGTATTGATAGGTTGTATCGCGCATAAAAAAGCCCCGGTCGTTACTCGAACCACCGGGGCATTATAGCTTTTTCAGATGTTAGCTACTACTTACCACTGCCCGAAGACATCGTCAGCCAACTCGTCAAGGGTGGATTCCAGTTCACTGTTATCCTCTTCGACAACATCCTGACTACCTCCGGTAAAGTAAGACAAACCTATTTGGTTTTCACGAACTCGCAGGAATTCGTCTATCACGACAGCCTGAACAGCTTCTGTTGCGGCA
>PAPJ01000055.1 GCA_002709045.1 Planctomycetaceae bacterium
AAATGAGCCTGTAAAAGAGTTCTTATTTGAAGGGAAGGCTGTTTCGGGTGCAAAGACTGAGAAAGGAATTTACAGAGCGGATAAGTATGTCATGAATGTTGACTTTGCAACGGGAATGAAGGGCCTCATTCCAGATAAACTCCGTAAAAAATGGTCTGATAAGAAAATAGATAAAAAGAAATATTCATGCTCTACATTTATGCTATACCTCGGTATTGATAAATTATATGATACACCTCATCACCAAATTTATGCCGCAAAAGATTATAAGAAAAATCTGAAAGAAGTTACAGAGAATCAAGTTACATGGGATGATCCGTCAATATATGTACAAAATGCCTGTATAACAGATCCGTCAATGGCACCTGAGGGACACTCAACAATTTATGTTTTAGTGCCTGCTAGTACGTCACATTCAGAGATAAACTGGGATGAAATAAAATATGATTACAGGGATGTTATATTGAAGCAGATGGAAAATCTAGGTTTTTCTAATCTAAAAGATCATATTGTATCAGAGACGATTGTTACTCCAGACGATTGGTCATCTAGAGATATATTTAGAGGGGCTGTATTCAATCTAGCACACGGTCTTGACCAAATGCTATGGAGAAGGCCACAAAATAAATTTGAAGAATTGAAAGGATTATTCCTTGTGGGTGGGGGGACACATCCTGGTAGTGGCCTTCCAACAATTCTAGAAAGTGGAAGAATTACTGCAAAATTAATTTGTGCCGAATTAGGAATTGAGCCAGACTGGAATGGGGAATCTACTTGGTTTGAAGATTTGAGAAAACCAAAGATTGTAAATTAGTGATAAATATGGATATTTACGATATTTTCTTCTTTGCTTCAACAATGTGGATCGGTCCTTTTTGGATAGCAATGCTGGTTTATCCTCATCACAAACTAACTGAAAGAATTATGAATCTGAATTGGTCATTCATGGGACCAATTATAATTTGGCTAATGATAGTAATTTCTGATCCAAGCGGAATGATTGATGCAGGAAACAAGATGCTCGAGGGCGGATTTAAGATAGAAAATGTAATGAATTCGTTAGTAGAATTGTTAGGTACTAGAGCTGGTGCATCAGCTGCATGGGCCCATATGGTAGCAGGAGATATATTCATCACTAGATGGATGTGGAGAAGATGTTTAGAGTTTGAAAGTGACGATTGGATCAGATGGGTTAGTGTTTTCTTTGGTGTAATGTTGATGCCCATAGGAGTCATATTACATATGTTATTAACTAGAAGTAAGAATAGTTAATCATGGAAGAAATAGCACGCCAAATTACATCAGTTATTCTTGGAATCAGTTTCATATGGATTGGAATTCAACATTTCAGAGATCCTGAATGGTTTGAACCTATAGTTCCATCAATTCTTGGGAATCCGAAATTTTGGGTATACTCGAGTGGTATCTTTGAAATTATCCTTGGGATGGGAGTAATGATCCCTAATACTCAGAAAATCTCAGCTTTATCAATGGCTATAATGTTGGTTTTACTCTATTGGGCAAATCTGAATATGTGGATAAATGATATTCCGATTGGTGGTTCTAAATTATCACAAACCGGGCATTTAGTAAGAGGTTTGATACAATTTATTCTAATAATTATTTTTTTATGGATTGGTAAGTGGTTTCCATTTTCTGCAAAATCCAATTAGTATTTTATCCACTCTGAGAATGGAAAAAGAACTGATTCAGGATGTGTAATTATTCCCATATGTCCGCCAGGAACATGAATTAGATTGATATTAGGGATGTTTTTAGATAAAATTGAGCATACTTCATAATGATGTTTAGGCGTATCTTTACTCAAGGACATCAGTACTGGCTGACTAATTCTTCTATAAAATTCGGGAGTAGTTTCATCATAACATAGATGTCTAACTTCAGCTAAAATTTTTGGTTGAATACTTCTCCAATGATTTTTCCGTTCTCTGTTCATAGAATTCCAGTGCCCGGGTTCATTCCAATAATCTACAAAATCTTGAAGAAATTCTTCTGGCGGTAAATCTTCAGTAAAAAAGGTCTCTACAACTTCTCCGAATTCATTTTTTAATTCATCCTTATCTGTAAATTTCAAACAGCCCCATGCAGTAGGTTCATGAAGTGCAATTTTTCTTACCTTATGGGGATAATTTGCAGCTAATTTTAGAGCAATAAAACCACCGTATGAATGTCCAAAGATATCTATTTCTCCAATTTCTTGGTTTAGTAGGAACTCTGCTGCATAGTAATCATTTTCTACTGAATAATCTTCATTCCATGATTCAGATGGTTCATATCCTAAGTAGGTTAAACAAATCATCTTACGGTCAGGAAGTAGGCTTGGTAGCTTCTTCCATTGTCTAAAATCTAATCCTGTACTGCACAAGAGCATCAAAGTTGGACCTTCGCCTTGGATTAAATTATAATGAAAATTTAGACCGTTTACATTGAAATGGGGCATGTTTATTCTCTGCTCTAAAAGCCCATGCCGCCCATGCCGCCCATGCCACCCATGCCGCCATCCATACCACCCATGCCGCCCATAGCACCGTCCATACCGCCCATAGCACCGCCCATGCCGGCACCGAAGTCTCCCACACCACCAGCAGCCTGTGCAGCTTCTGCTTCTTTTTCAGCCTCAACTCGAGCTAATTCATTTCGACAGATCTTAATGGCCAGTAGTCCAAGAGCATTAGATGTATCTTCGACGACTACTTTGGTTTGAGTATCGTAATAGAAGTAGTGTAGCGCTTTGGCGGCTGACAAGCGTAAAGAAATCGACGCGTTATCATCTTTAATAATCGCCACAATCTTCGGAAGAATCTGACCATCATCACGTCCGATGGCAGAAAGTACTTCGAGAGCTCGTCGTTGTAACCAGTTCTGACCAGAAAGTGTGCGGCCGGTTGTTGAGGCATCCTGATTCAATAAATTCATTGCCTCATTTGCAATAGCAATCTGATTGTTACCCGGAATATGATTGGTCACACGATTCATACTAACGTTACGCAAAATACCAACCCAACTGGCTAGGAGAAGTGCATCGTTTGCAGCACCTCCCTGAACATTCTGTAGCAGATAGTTCAAAGCCACGGTCGACGGCACTGGTACACGCCGAGTTTGATCAGGATTGTAATTCGACTGCTGATTAATCTGACCAATAATCAACATTGCGTTGTACTTTACAGCCGGATGAAAGTTACCGGTGATAAACGTCTGCATTTGTGGCAAAACAATGTTGTTAGTAATTTGTTGATAGGCAGCATCATTCTGACAACGAGTATTGAGTTCATTCACAAAGGCCAGACGCTGATTTGCCAAATCTCCCATCGACTTTGCATGAGTAAACTGAGCGAAAACATAATTCTCAAACCAACCTTTTAGCAGAGCTTGGTTGGTCATCTGAACTGCATTTGGTGTCCCTTCTCCTAGCGTAAAGGAAGCATTCAGTTGAGCTTCACCACGCAAAACAAGTGCGATTTGAGCTCGAGCCTGATTAATATTTTGCTTTACCTGGTTTAATTGAGTTCTGGCTTCCGGGGCCTGATGTGGTGCCAGATCAAACTGAGGAGCAATCGAAATCTCTGTATAAGATGAAGGTTCCTGTGCGATGGCTACCGTCACAGACGAAAACCAACTGAATAAGAGCAGCGATAAACCTAAATTTTTGAACAGCACTGGGTTCCCCTTTGAATTAGCTGTTATTGATCCCATAAAGAGACCTTTCTCCTTCTACTATGATACGTGCCCCTGAAATCCTAAGTCAATTCTATGAATGGCTCAGAATCTAAACTTAAAGCACAATACCACACTATCAACTTCGACCTATTGCTAGCTAATTTTACAAAACAATCGCCAAGCTGACCAAATCCCAGGGCAGAAACCTTATTTGAACACGATATAACCGGAATGTCTTAACATTTTCTGTTAAAGATATCCATTAATTTTAGATGTAGGCATGCGGTCAGAAGTTCCCCGATTTGAACTGTAATCTCAATAATAAGAATTAAAACAGTTCGTGCAAAATCTATTCAAAGTCTCAGGTTAGTCCTTTTTTTTTCGCGTATAGGTAATAAGCACCATACCGGGACGCTTACCATCAAATGTCTCGGGATAAACCTTTCCTTCCAATGTGTAGCAAATAATTAGTCTATCTCTACCTTCAAGCTTATAGATTCCCCGTATTTTCTTACCCGCGTTTTCACCCTTCACACCGATAATTTCAATCTTGGCAGGTTTGGAATCTGCCACTAAAGCAAATGTTCCTTCGTCCACAACTTCACCCATTCGAGAAGTCGCATAACTTTTACCATGCATCTGTAGTTGAATCATTTTATTGAAATCGGCCGGCACCTGATTGCCTTCAATAATGGCGGCGGAAACTTCCCAATCACCGGTAAACGTCTTTCTGTCATCAGCAAATAAAGAAGTGGTAACAAAAGTAAAAATAATAATAAATAGAAAGCTTGGCTTGATCATCAAACTTATAGACCCGTAAAAAACATAGAGCACACGAGAGACTAAAAACCCCAAAGGATTCTATGATTGCAATCCTACAGAAGCTTTAGATAACTTACAACTTCAGAATCATCGTGCCGTTATCATAGCAAAATCAATTGTAGCCATAGTTTTGAACATCTTCTCAGGTTGTGCCGAATTTCCGGGGAGGTGAAAATGACCTTTTGCAAGTGTATATCACGATTGTCTATGTCCGCCAAAAAGCTCACGCTTCTCGTATTTATTATCTCCATGAGTTACGTGATACTGCGCTATCACTTTTTTGGTGATATACCATTGTCTGATATTCCTGCATTTTTACTTAATAAAGCATTAGCCTACAGCGGGTTACTACTACTCGGTTTTGCCGGCCTGCAATCAAGAAGCTCTAAACGTCATAAGGTGGGAATGGCTGCAGCCTATTTTCTGCTGATTCACGTTATCATGACAATAACTTTATTTTCACCTGAATACTTCTCAAAGTTTTTCATAGAAGATTCCAAACGACTGACACTGTTCGCAAGCCTCTCATTACTTTGCGGAACTTTAGCCTTTGTCTGCCTGACACACCTCTGGAGAGTATCAATTAATACTCGTAAAGGAACAGACCTGAGTCTGGTAAATGGACTGGGACGCCTGCTGCTGATTCTTGTGGCTGGGCATACGGGCTTGATGGGATTCAAAGGATGGTTCAGTCCGGAAACATGGCCCGGCAGGCTTCCACCGCTAACACTGATTGCCTTTGTAACGGCAAGTATCTTTCTTTGGATCACCCACAAGCGTAAACATTCCAATGTCTGATACGAAGCAAAACATAATCAGCACATTTAATTGTGTAATTGTCGGAGCCGGCGCAGCTGGACTGATGGCAGCGATTCAAGCGTCCAAGAGAGGGCGACGCGTATTACTGCTTGAAAAGAATTCGAAACCTGGCGTTAAAATTCTGATGTCGGGAGGTACACGTTGTAATATTACGCAAAATACAAACACTTCCGGAATCATTTCTGGGTTTGGCAAACAAGGGCGGTTCTTACACTCAGCACTAGCCGCATTCTCAAACGCAGATTTGATTGATTACTTTAATCAACGCGGTGTACCCACCAAAATCGAGCCCAGCGGAAAAGTATTCCCCAAAAGTAACCGGGCTAAAGATGTCTTAAACGCATTAGTCACCGATGCGCAATCAAATAACGTCTCGATAAACCTAAATGAGCCAGTGGATACTATTACATCCAAAGACCATGGATTTCAGGTTCATACTCAAAATGCTGTCTATCAGGTGGAACATGTCCTTATTACTACCGGCGGAATCTCCTATCCAGGCTGTGGAACAACCGGTGACGGATACCACTGGTGCAAGCAATTCGGACACTCCATTGTCGAGACCGTTCCGGCGTTAGTTCCTCTCAAGACACCGGATCAAAGTTGGACGCGTGACTTACAGGGAGTTACGCTTGAAGATCTCGAACTATCTATTGTCGATTCGTCCAACACCACATTGGCAATAACACGCGGCTCGACCCTTTTCACACACGTGGGCATTTCCGGACCGGCAGCGATGAACATCAGTAAAACCGTCTCGTACTCCAAGAATTCCGAGCTCAGTCTAAAAATCAACTTTTTACCCGAGTTGAATCAGGAACAAAAATTCGATCACATACAAACTCTGCTGCAAAAACAAGCAAAGAAACAGATTGGCAGTGTGCTTAAAGGACTGCTGCCATCAAGAACAATCAATGTGTTGCTCGAACAGGCCGGTATCATACCCGTGACACGCTGTGCAGAGGTTTCCAAGGTCAATATTCGCAAATTAGTACAGGCCTTCCATGCACTCTCTACCGAACTGAATGGGACACTTGGATTTAGCCGAGCAGAAGTAACTGCCGGTGGAGTTAATCTACTGGAGATTCATTCAAAAACAATGGAAAGTAAGTGTCAGTCCGGTCTGTTTCTAGCAGGTGAAATCCTAAATCTGGACGGTCCTATTGGCGGTTACAATTTCACTGCGGCATTTGCCACTGGCTTTCTGGCCGGTCAGTACCTCTAAAGATCTATCTGCAACAGTCATAACGATTATTCCAGCGTGCTATCAGAAGAATAATGCGCCGTCATTTGAATCTATCCTTCATAATTCCATAGATACTGATTTAGGACAAACAGAAATCATCATTCCAAGAGGCAACGTTGTCCAAAACAACAAAAATCATACTGGCATTTGCTGTGCTAAACACCGGCCTATTCAGTTGGTTTAGCAGTTTCATCGCAGAAGATGCTTACATTGTTTACCGTTACAGTGAGAATCTTGTAGCCGGAAACGGGCTAGTTTTCAACCACGGTGAGTACGTCTCTGCGCTGACCTCACCATTGCACAGCCTGATTGTAAGCATACTTTATTTTTTCAGCGGAGAATCCGTTTGGACCAATCGTATTATTGCCTTGATAATACACTTCGGATCCACGGCATATGCTTACCAATTATTAAAGCAACAACGAACACTGGTACTTTATGGGCTAATCGTTTGGACAAGTCCCTATGCCATTCTATGGACTGCAGGTGGATTGGAAACTATGTATCTATCCAGTTTCCTAACAGTTTCCTTTGCTATAGCATGCAATTGCAGGCGGGAATTCTCGCGATCAAAACAAGTCATCTTTTCAGTCTGTCTGGGACTCGCATTTCTCACCCGATTCGACAGTTGTTTGGTTACTCTGCCATTATGGTTTCATGTTGCCGGTCACCAATGGAAATATTACAGCAGTGACCGGTTTCGCTCCATACTGCGTCTGTTACTTCCCGGACTGCTTATTGCACTGGCCTGGCTTTCTACAGCCTATATCTACTACCACGACATCTTCCCAACATCGGTCTACCACAAACCCGCACGCTGGGACCATCAACGCACCAACGTCCTGTACATGATCCAATTTGGAATCTTAACAGGCCTCCTTCCATTGCTTGTCTGGACATTAATTAGCCACATAAAACACGACGGATCGAGGCTGAGTGCAACAATGGCAACAACGATAAAAAACCACTGGGGACTCTTAACCGGTGGCCTCATTTTCTTCTGTTATGCAACAGGAACGGCTACTGCTCATATGATGTTCTCCTATCGGATGCTACTCCCATATTTACCGATTCTTACCATAATCGTCCTTGAATGGATGGACAACATACATACCGATGGAATCCGCGCTGGTAGATTTGGAACACGCGGCTGGAGTCTGGTGATCGCATTGGCCATTACAACTCAAAGCCTGCAGTTCTATTATATCGATCAGATCTCAGTGAACCCCGGTCGCTACGGCGAGTACACAAACCTTTCACGACAAACGTATATAGAATTCATGTCGATTCTGGAGGAACAAGCTGAAGTAATTAACTCACATTGGGAACAGGAAGGGATCAATCGTCGACCGCAGGTACATGTTTATGCTGCTGGTATTCTTCCTTACCAACTGAACCGATCTAAAGTCGTCGACTGGGGACTCTTGTCTTACCGTAAAAACGTCAAAGTCAATGCGATACAACGCGGGCTTTTATACAGCTCTGACTACATTATTACTCTGACACCTCGACACTTCACAAAAAAACATCAGTTACAGCGAAAACCTGACTCACTGGAACTAATTCATGAGAAACGACTTGCAGGATTCGATCACGCCGATGATCAACTAGAAATATTCTCTGTATTTTTCAATCCCTCTACGATCCAATATAGACTTCCTGACTTCGTTGATGGTCCTGAACTAACGCCTATCCCGGAAAAGATACAGTAGCATGGCAACGTTAGACGACACGGCCGATACAACCTTCCCGACGATTGAACAGTCCGATTCTGACTCTTCAATTGCGAAGCAAAGCGTACTCGTCTTGTGCCTGTTATTAGCTCTCATTACCTATTTCGGATTTCAAGTACACCGATCGTTCTTTCATGACGATGCTTACATCACTTTACGTTATGCCAATCACTGGCAAGCCGGCGTTGGACCTGTTTGGAATTCCAACGAACGCGTGGAAGGCTACACAAGTTTTCTACACCTGGCTACATTGACTCCACTGCAAAAATTTGGATTGCAACCCGAAGTGTCTGCGCGGATCGTTGGCCTCTGCTCTTACCTCGCTATCTGGCTGACTATCGGTTACTACAGTTACAAAACCGAATCGAATCAAAATCGCAAACTGATGACGATGCTGATTCTAATGAGTACCATCCCAACTGCATTTACAACCATTGCCTGGAGTCTGGGAGGATTGGAAACGCCGCTGTACATGTTGTTCTTAATGTTAGCCACTTATCTATTTACAACATTTGAACAGAACATCGCTAACAGCAAGGCAATTACAGTCGGACTACTACTTGCCTTTTGCACGCTTACTCGGCCAGAGGCGGCTCTCTTTGTGGCAATTACTATTGCTGCAGCACTGGTTCTCCATAAGTCACTAAAGACCTCACTTTGTATACTACTGGCATTTAGCATCCTCTATATTCCCTATTTCGTTTGGCGGTGGTCCTACTACGGTGACATATTTCCAAACACGTACTACGTAAAAATCGGCACACCGTTCTACAAACGAATTACCGATGGATTCTATTACTTACACACATTTCTGCGGGCGCCACCCTGGATTCCAGTGCTGGCATTGGCAAGCTGGTGTTACACACTTTTCAAACAATCCGCCCGATGTACAAGCAGCTGGAAGTATATGACAGCAATCAGCCTGACTGCCACAATTTATGTGATCTGGACCGGTGGTGATCATATGCCAGCTTATAGATTCTGGGCTCCAATAATCCCTATTTATGCCTGGTTTATTGTTCATGCCTGGTCATCACAGGCAGATATACCAAAGTTCAAACAATCGGCTTTGATACCAGCGATACTCATATTCCTCAGTTTGATCCAGTTCATAGTTACAGATGAACGCATGCAGAATGCTAGGCATCCAGACCCTGCCGCAGCCATCGGTAAACAAGTGGGGAATTATATTTCAGAGCATTTCCCCCCCCAATCAGTAATTGCAACAAATTCTGCTGGCGCGGTAGCCTACTTTGCTCCCGATCACTACTTCATCGATATGCTCGGGCTGAATGACCGCACCATTGCGAAACGCGCTGAGTTTCCAATACGAACACACTGGCAACAGTTTCCTGGACATAGCAAGGGAGACGGAAAATACATCCTTTTACGTAATCCAGACTATATCATTCTGGGACCAGCTGAAGGAACGGTCGCTAAGACTACTAATCAAAACCACGCCGAAATGGTCTGGTTTTTATCCGATCAGGAAATTTCGGAAGAACCGATATTTTTCAATGACTACTCACTAACAACTGCGCAATTAAGCAAAACGCTAACTTTTACTTACTACCGGCGCAAAAAATTAACTACTCACCCTTAAGCACTTCATCAAAAAGTGGAAATGCAACGGCACCATTCCAGCGATGACCGCCCTCAAAATGATCGTAGTGTAAATTCTCTCTTTGATCATAAGCTTTATAGATCCTTTGCAATCGATGCTTAAACTTCTCATCCCAGCCATTGCCTATAATCAGAGCGTCTTCATCTCCCATCTCCCAAACAACCGGTCTTGGTGCAATCAAACTACCAATTTCACTGTAGTCACCATACTCCAACAAATTTGGGATAATCTGTAACCCACAACTGTACCTCAGCGAAGTTCGTTCCTGCATAAGATTTAAAGCTCCGCTAATAGCGGCAACTTTAATACGTGGTTCCATAGCTGTTGCCATCATAGTCATCCTTCCGCCATAGGACAGTCCGGCACAACCAATTTTATCCGGATCGACTTCGGAACGGCTTTGCAAAAAACTAACAGCCCAACGAATATCCCTGACGTTTTCAGCAATGGGAACTCGTCCGATTGCCATCATTCGCACAAAGGTCACGGCACATGGATCTGAACCGTACTTGTCCTTCTCAACCCGATCTCCAAACGGGATCAAACAAGGACAAACGACAACATAGCCCCGTCGAACGAATTGCAGTCCGTAATCGTAGTTTGCCCGCTCAATATCCTCAGCTACATCAGGTAAGTCATGTCGCCCAGCTACTGCATGATGTCCAAATTCTCCATGCCCATGCACTGCCACCACTGCCGGTCTTCTACGCAAAATACCATCGCCGGGGATGAGTAAATAGACGGGCAGGTCCGGAACACCTTTAGCTTTAAGCGTAATCTCATAGCGAGTGTGGTCTTCCAGCCTCTTTCCTCCCACCATTACAGTCTCCCAGCGTTTTGGCGGACTGGTCGAACCCACTAATTCACTTAGTTTTCTGGAAAACTTTTCACGCCACTGCTGAGCTTGCGCAAATGTTTCGCCGGCAAACAACATATTTAATTTTGCATTTGAAATTTGCTGACGCAGCGATTCATGAATCGTCTGAGTTTGACCTAGTTGATGATTTTGCTGACCATACGCGACACTTAAAATGACCAAATGCAGCCAGAGACCCCGAACCAGTAATTTTAGTTGCAGCGTTTTCATCGGTAAAACCTGACTAGCGTGCAGTCCAGCCTCCGTCCACAACCAGCATACTACCCGTCATATAACTGGAAGCATTGCTCGAAAGAAAAATGGCTGCGCCCTGTATTTCTTCCAGCTCACCCCATCGTTCTAAAGCAACCGCACCTACGATAGACTTCTTGGTTTGCTCATCATCTTTAATCGGTACGTTCATGGGAGTCAGAAATGGTCCCGGACAAATGGCATTACAAGTAATCCCAAACTCAGCAAGTTCAAGCCCCAGTGCCCGGGTCATTTGAGCAACAGCACCTTTACTCGATGTATAAGGAGTTCGGTTGGAAAGGCCAACCAGTCCAAGCGTACTGGCCAAATTAACAATACGGCCGTAGCCTGCCTTCTTCATAGGCACAACAACCGCCCGGGCCATCCTCCAAACACCGTTTACGTTAACATCCATAACCTGCTGGAAATCTTCAAAAGATAATTCATCAATTGGCCCGCGAATATTGATACCAGCATTGTTAATCAACACGTCAACCCTGCCGAATTCACCGATACACGTATCAACGACGGCATTTACATCATCTTCACATGTAACGTCAGCTTTAAGTCCAATCGCCCGTAAACCGTGATCAGCTGCAATTTCAGCGGCCGCTGCATCTGCTTCTTGCTGATTACGACTTACAAGCAATACATTCGCTCCTGCCGATGCCAACCCGGCAGCCATTGCCTTACCAAGTCCTTTAGAACCCCCGGTGACAATTGCCGCACGGCCGGTCATATCGAACTGTTTGATTCCCGGTAACGCCATTATCTTATTCTCCATCTATAAAGAAAAACCGCCGACGCACTTCGTGATGAGTTCGCCTGCGGTTGATCCATCAAAGTTGATTTTATTGTTGTGTAGCTTCTTCAGGCTTTTTTTATTCAGCCTTCTTAGCTTCCTCTTCCGCCTTCTTGGCTGCTTCCTCTTCAGCCTTCTTGGCTGCTTCCTCTTCAGCCTTTTTCTTAGCTGCTTCTTCTTCAGCCTTTTTCTTAGCTGCTTCCTCTTCAGCCTTTTTCTTAGCTGCTTCCTCTTCAGCCTTTTTCTTAGCTGCTTCCTCTTCAGCCTTACGTTTGGCTTCAGCTTCAGCCTTGGCTTTTTCGACAATCAGATCCGGGATGATCTTCAGGTCAGGACGAGCTTCTTTAAGCTTAGCGACTCCATCAATTGTGATCCCAGTTTCCCAGATATACACTTTTTTAAGTGACTTAATATTAGCAAGATCTTCGATCGCTGCATCCGTTATTTTGGTGCCGTAAACATTGAGGTACGACAGATTCTCCAGAGCCAGAAAATGTTTTAAGCCAGCATCGGTCAGCTCGGTTTTTTCAACATGTAGACGTTCCAGGCCTATCAAACCAGCAAGGTTAGCAGCACCTTCGTCGTTCAACTTTGTACCTCGCAGGTTCAATGAAAGAATGAAGCCAAGATCTTTAACACTGGCAATTTTATCGTTTCCGATCTCACCTGAAGCCAGATGAAATGCAACATTTAAACGATTATCGTTTTGGGCAACTTCCAGAACAGAAGCACCCGCTTCTTGAATCTGTGTAATGCGTGCTTTATCTGCATCTGAATATTCAATCGCAACTCCTTCTTCCTGTGCGTCAGCAACAGCCGCAAAACAGGCCGCTATTAATACAAAACTAATGACCTTTGAAATAAACTTCATTGGTAATTCTCCTGCCTTTATATTTTTCTTACGGGTCCTGAATATCTCTTACTCATATCAATTTTATCAAATCCAATTCCCACTTCAATTAATACTGGTAAAAACTGCTCTTACAATTCCCAACCTTTGCGATATTGCTTGTGAATCAATTGCTGAGCTCGCCTTGAGTTGGTGACCTGCAGTTTTTTACTATTCCATTGCAAATGCTCACCACTTTGATAGGCAACCGTTCCTAACAGTACCGATTCGGTTAAAGCACCTGAGTAATCAAAATTGCAGGTTGTTTCACCATCTTCCTTAATGGCCTGTAACCATTCGTTATGATGGCCAATTGAGTCAGGAATCCAGGGATCAGGTACTTTATATTCAATCTGCTGGCCTTCCGGTGAAAGGACGATATGGCGTGAATAGTCTGATAGAATCATGCCTTTGGTTCCAATGAACAACTGTCCGCCGCCCCATGGCGCAATCGTATTGCCTGCCAGATCTTTCAGTCCTTGAATCTCCTTAGGTTTTCTACCACTGTCATACCATGTCAGATGCACAGCAGGTTTCTTTCCGCGGGCAGGGTACTGATAATCGACGATACACCAGGCCGGTGTACTCACAGGATCTACTTCAGGCCCCTGAGCCTTCACTCGAACCGGATTACGTAGATCAAGCGCCCAATGGGCTAGATCCATATAGTGACAACCGAAGTCTCCGAGTGATCCGCGACCATAATCCCAGAACTTGCGCCAGTTAAACGGATGGATATCAGCGCAATAGTCCCGCTGCGGAGCTGGCCCTATCCATAAATCCCAGTCGACATGCTCCGGTTTTTCTGCTTTCACAAACTTAGCACCTGTATAGACTGCACCTGCCCATACATGAGCGCGTTGAATTTTTCCAATTGTTCCGGATTGAACGAGTTCCACGACACGTCGATAATTTCCCAAGGCGTGGATCTGCGTACCCATCTGAGTTTTTAACTTATTCTCTTTGGCAATATTGGCCAGTGTACGGGCCTCATGGACTGTATGAGTCAGAGGTTTCTCACAGTAAACATGTTTTTTCAACCGTAATGCCATCGCGGCAGCGGGAGCATGGGTATGATCGGGAGTACTGACGATTACCGCGTCAATTTTCTCTGCTTCTTTCTCAAGCATCACTCGGAAATCGGTGTACTTGCGTGCATTTGGAAAAGCCTGGGTGCCAGTTTCTAACAGCTTGGAATCAATATCAACCATGGCAACCAAATTCTGAGTAGCACATCCCTTAATATTCCCGGCCGCTCGGCCAGTCACTCCAATCGCCGCCAGATTAAGTCGCTCATTTGGCGAGGTTGAATCTTGAGCAGGCATTGGATTCACAAACACACCGGAACTGATCACAGATACTCCAACAGCAGCAGTAAAATTCCGACGGTTTAGCTTAGAGTGATTGTTTGACATAATTATCTCCTTCTGGTTGATATGGCAGCAATTCCATACTAGATGATAATTTTATTATAGAACATTGAACTTCTAATTACTCTTATTTCGTCCTATCTGTTTCTGAAAGCAATAAGCATTAAAATGAAAGTAAATTGACGCGAAGTAAACAGGCATTCAGGATCTATAAGAGGTAACAGTCATGGCATGTGTCAAAGACAAAGTCATAATCATTACTGGTAGCACATCAGGAGTCGGCGAGTCTTGTGCTATCGAAGCCGCTGAAAACGGAGCTGCTGGTATCGTCATCACCGGACGCGACACCCAGCGTGGAGATAACGTAAAAGCAGCCGTAGAAGCTCTGGGAACAGAAGCTATCTTTGTTGCGGCTGAATTATCCGATCCGGAGCAATGTCGAAATATCGTTGCGCAATGCGATGCGAAGTGGGGGAGAGTCGACGGTCTGGTTAATTCTGCTGCAGATACAAACCGTGGCACCGTTGAGGAAACAACCGTCGAATTCTGGGACCACCAAATGAACGTCAATGTTCGTGCTCCGTTTTTGTTAACTCAAGAATGCGTAAAGATTATGCAACGAGAGAACATCGCCGGCTCAATCGTCAATATACTTTCTGTTGCCGGCTTCTGTGGTATGGACATTCTTTGCTCATACAGTACGACCAAAGGAGCATTAAGAACACTGACAAAAAACAATGCACACGCATTACGTCGCCATCAAATCCGGGTCAATGGAATTAATCTAGGATGGACTGACACTCCCAAAGAACATTTGGTACAACGTGCCCAGGGCAGTCCGGATAACTGGCTGGAAACAGCCGAAGCAGCTTCACCATTTGGACGTCTTCTTAAACCCGATGATGTGGCCAAACTAGTAAACTATCTGCTCAGCGACGAATCTGGAATTCTCACCGGGTCGTGCATTGACTACTCACAGCGGGTCTTAGGTGTCTTTCCGCCGGAAGATTCAGTTTCTGAATAGTCTCTCATAATCAACGCGAGACGATTACTTAAACAACGCATGTTCAGGATCTCCACCAGACTGAATATAAGCCAACAGGTCAAGGATCTCCTCGCGTGTGAGTGTGTTAAGCAATCCGATAGGCATCATCGAAGTCTTGCTGGGATAAATTTCATCCACATCACCCACCTTAATTTCAATCACCGCAGAGGGGGCTTTCGGATCAGTTGCAACTGTCAACTGGTTCGCATTCTGTTCCAGAATACGCCCCTGATAAATCTTTCCATCAAGGGTAATAATTGAGTGCGTTTTAAACTGATCGGAGACCTGAACTGATGGCTCAATAATTTCTCGCAATAACACCTGTGGGCTATAACGACGAGCGGCACCCGTAATGTCAGGTCCCAAAATACCACCAATATTTCCAAAGCGATGGCATTGGATGCAGGTTGCTGTCGTAAACATCCGCTTTCCAACTTGAAATGATCGATTTCCAGGAAGATTGGAGGCAACCGTTAGTAAATCATCAATTTTCCAGTTCCTGATGAACTTACGCGGAGTCGGAGATCCTGTCGGCACAGCACTTTCAATTTTAGCATTGATAAGTGCATCCAACTTCTGCTGCTGTGTCAGGGAAAGACTTGCCACAAAATCTTCACGCATACGTTGGACATAAATCTGGTAATGTCCACCTCCAATAAAATCTCCTAAGGCAGCGGCCTGTTCAGCATCATTCATACGGTTCAGATAAGTTTGATGACTGCTATTGTTCCATCCTTGTTCAGCAACACGCAAAGTCATACCGTAAAAAAGAAGATCCTCCTGAGTTCGGGCTGACTCCATCTTTGGAACAAAAGCGGAAATCGCACTTGGCTTTCGTAGGTAGACCAGCATTCGGCAAACCTCATGATTGAGATTTGTATGCTCGGTAGGTAGCAGCTTTTGAACAATCTCGCCTAACTGCTCCCTGATACCATCATCTATTCCGTCAGTACGAGCAAAACCGACATTCAGTGCACGCAACCAGTCTAACTGTTGTCTGGCTTGCATTTTATCAGTGTCGAGCTTCATTAATTTTTCTACCGCAGCCTGCTTCTGCTTAGCATCTCCACTTCGAATCAATGCCAACAACGCCTGAATCGCTGTATCCGGACGAGTCTGCTGTAGCGCTTGAGCTACCCACTGATCTACTGATTGATGTTCAAGTGCAATTCGTGCCGCATAGCGAATATGACGGTCTGAATGACCTAACGACTTCCAGATGGTGTTGATCTGTTTACCAGCCTGAACACCATGGAATTGCTCCAGGGCATGCCGCTCAGCCCGCAGGTCAATCGTCTCTTTTGATTCCTTCTCAATTAAGCCGTCTTCCTTATCACCAATATAAGTTACCCGGTACAATCCCGACTGAGTACGCCGGCCCCCAATCGTAATGTACATGGCATGATCATGAGGATTAACAATGATATCAGTAAGCGGTAACGGAATACCGGTAAGAAACTCATTCAATTCGCCAGAGTAGCTACTACCTTCCGGGTTCAACCGAACACTGTATAACTTGCCATAAGTCCAGTCGCTAATAAACAGCGTGTCCTGCCAGTGTTCCGGAAAATCCGCTCCGTAACCAAACGTAATTCCGGTAGGTGACCCCTGACCAACATCGATAACTGGAGGCAGATTGTCCGTAAAATATGGCAGCCACTTGCCAGTACCAAATCGCCAGCCAAATTCACCACCACTGACGACGTGACATACCCGAGTGGGACGGTACCAGGGTGTACCTACATCCATTTCCATATCTGCATCGTAAGTAAACAACTCGCCATCTTTATTGAATGCAATATCAAAAGGGTTCCTAAAACCGGACGCCATTAGATCCCAGTCTTTTCCATCTGGCGATACCTGACAAATCCATCCGCCCGGAGCCAGCACATTTGTATTATGACCATTGCTACAAGGCTGCCTCGGCAGCAACTGATCTTCACCCCAGTTATTGGGAATACGATAATGACGAATTCCCTCCGGCAACTTCGTGTTATTTCCGGCTACAACATAGAGTGACTTTTTATCCGGTGACAGGACAATACTATGAGGACCATGTTCTCCCCCCCTCCCTGGTAGAAGCTTTAATACTTCGACTTTATCAAGTTGGTCATCTCCATCTGAATCAGTAACTTTGTATAACCCTGAATCGTATTTACCGCCGTGATTGACTACAACATAGAGAGCATCGAAGGCATAAAGGAGTCCCTGAGCTTCTCCCAGTTCCACATTAATTTTTTCAAGCTCCGCTTCACCCGACTCACCAACCGGTGGACAGGTGACACGGAATAAACCGCCATATTGGTCACAGACGATTAGTCGTCCTTTATCATCGGAAGTCATACTTACCCAGGATCCCTGTACAGCCTTCGGTACTGAATACAATAGTTCAACTTTAAACCCATCCTGGATCACAAGCCCGTTCGGATCTGTTGCCTGTTCCGCCGGAGGAGCTGCGGATGCCACAATCTCAATAGACTCAATTCGCATTGTCATTTGGCGTGAATCAGGATCGATACGTAATGCAGCAAGCGGGTCTTCTGTATAAAAGTATGTCTCATAGGTACCAATACTTTCTCCACGTCCAGCCATTTTAAAACGGACAGACCGTCCTTCACTGGTACCTGGGTTTTTCGTTGTTGTCCAGAATATCTGACTATTCAGAGTTCCCTTAAAGGCAGCTTTAATAATCAACTTCTTCCATCCGGCCGGTCCTGAAACATCTGCAATCATATGTGGATCACCGCCGGTGGAAGTAACCGCCAATCCCTGTTCGGTCGGCTCAAGTTCGATTTGGACCAATGCTTTCCATTCCGCAAAATCCTTCTTTGAAATCCAGAATTTGATTGGCGAATCCTGCAGTTCCCAGGCATAAATAGTCGTGACACCCGTCACAATGAACAATAATAGGCCAAGCCGTATTTTAGATAGGTTTTGCAACATGAAAATGCGTTCCTAAGATCTTCGCGAGCAACTTATTTTCTCAAACTATCCATTGTACCGCACTAAGTTCAGCAACGTTACTATCTACAAATGCCAACAAAAACCACGCAGACAATTGGAGGATTGACTGCTTTGAGGTAATCTAAGTTACCAACAGGATTCTTCTCTTATTTCTCAAAAACAATATCCAACTGTGACGTAATGCCGACCACAGAAATGATTAACGATATTCCGCTGATTGATACGCATTCACACCTTGATAGCGAACAATTCGACGGAATCCGAGCGACGATCATGGAACAAACGCAACGTGCAGGAATCGAAAAAATAATTACAATCGGATGCAGTTGGGGTTCGAGTCAAAAATGCCTCTACCTGACGTCGGTATATTCCAATGTCTACGCTGCAGTAGGCATCCACCCAAATTATACAAGTGATGCGA
The DNA here is from genome assembly GCA_002709045.1 of Planctomycetaceae bacterium. Taxonomy (GTDB): domain Bacteria; phylum Planctomycetota; class Planctomycetia; order Pirellulales; family Pirellulaceae; genus UBA721. The sequence continues at coordinate 18,522 of PAPJ01000055.1, forward strand.
ACCCTGATCACTGGGACCGTATCGTGGAAATGACGATGCATCCTAAAACAGTCGCATTAGGAGAAACCGGCCTCGATCGCTACTGGGATTTTTGCCCGTTCGAATTACAGCAGGACTATTTTGATCGACACATTCGTCTGAGTCAGAAGACCGGCATTCCATTTATAGTTCATATGCGCGATTGCGAACAAGATATTCTGAACATGCTAATCGAAGCAAAACAACGCGGGCCCCTACATGGTGTCATGCATTCCTTTACAGGAGATCAGGCTACGGCTGATAAGTGTCTGGAACTAGGAATGTATATCTCCTTTGCCGGCATGGTAACATTCAAAAAGAATGATCAACTGCGAGAAGTCGCTGCAACAATCCCGCTTAATCGTATTCTGCTGGAAACCGACAGTCCCTATTTGTCACCACACCCTTTAAGAAGCAAACGACCTAATCAACCGGCATTCATGGTGCATACTGCTGAATGTCTGGCGAATATCAAAGACTTGCCGCTGACAACACTTGCTGCTCAAACCGTCGAGAACACTTACCGATTATTTGATCGCTTGAATACCTAACCTGTGATAATCCGGTCAGGAGATCTACGCTTCAGTTGTTTCGCCGGAAACAATTTCCTGAAAAGTTTCCAGGTGAGCCTGCGCATTACCTAAAACCTCTTCAGCAATCGCTCGATCACGAGTATCTACTTCCAAAGAATCAACACATTGCTGAATAACAGCGATATCATCTTGCTGAGTTACCAGCAGGACATTTAGCAGATAGTCCAGCGAAACATCATGGAAACTGGTAAATGTGAGTGGAAACGCTCCGGGCTGTACAATCCCCCCAAGTTCCAAAATACGTTCACCAAGGATTTTGACACTGCGCTCTTGGTCTTCAATCGCATCATTCATCAACGACATTGCTTCTTCCTGACCATGGGCCACCCAGGGCTCAGCGTACTTGATGTATGACACAAGTGAAGCATTGTAAACACCTAAAATTCTATTCAGGATGTCGATTGTGCTGTTCATTTTTTCTATCCCTTATTTCTCACCCGGTCTCAATTAGCTGATAAAGTTCTTGACGGCTTCATCCGCAAATCCGGCCACCCATTGCCAGCATACAATTAAAAAGACTGTTGGAATTGTTACCAGAATGACGTATGCCATTTCAATATTACCTACAGGTCGGTCACCAAGATGATGTTCTTCATTGGGCTCACCCATTACCATCGTCTTGATTACCCTCAGATAATAGAAAAGGCTAATCGCAGTATTCATGCCTCCGGCAAGCAGTAGGATTAGCAAGACCGAAGAACCCGTGGTAGTATATCCGTCTGCCAATGAAGCGAAAATCGCGAATTTCCCGAGGAACCCGGAAAGGGGCGGAAGTCCTACGAGGCTAAAAAAGATCAGAGCCAGACAAATAACCAGCACTGGTCGGTTTTTGACCATACCGGAATAATCTTCGATTTCTTCACTACCAACATAGTTTCGCAGAAATGCAATAATGGCAAATGCTCCTAAATTCAGGAAGACGTAAACCACGATGTATTGAATTAAGGCACTGGCAGCATCTTCGGCCGCATTATTATTCGTACCCAGCATCACCATCAGAGGCGCCACAGCCATCATCATATAACCAGCATGAGCAATCGTTGAATATGCGAGCAGTCGCTTGATGTTCTTTTGTCCGTAAGCCGCCAGATTGCCGAAAGTGGCCGTCAGAACGGCAAAGAAGGCTATCAACAAACTGATGAAGTTACGAACCGGCGTCAACGCTTCATCCTGAGCTTGCTTAAGTTCGATAGGAGAATCATAGGCAACAACAGCCTCTTGATTCCGGTCGTCTGCTGAAGAATCAATCTGACCAGCAGAATCAACATCACCTTTATCTCCTTCAAGAGCAACCATTTGAGCCGTAACAATCTCGCTCAATACCGTTTCTGACTGAACTTCCTTTGTCTGAGGAACTTCGATTTCGTTAATAAGTGGAACAGAACCGAGACCAACAGCCAGTCGTAACAACAATGCTAATGCTGCAGCTTTAGAAGCAACACTAAGAAAAGCATTTACTTCTGCACAGGCACCGTGAAAAACGTCAGGAGCCCAAAAGTGAAACGGGACAGCCGAAAGCTTAAATGCAATTCCAACAGAAATCATCACGGCAGCCAGACAGAGTACAGCCTGTTCACCCAGACCAGCGGCGGGAATCACTTTAGCCAAAGACAATGCCACTGTGGGCAGATGAGCGGTACCGGTCAGTCCGACTAAAAGTGAAATACCGTAAAGCATCACCCCGGCCGCACCAGCACCATAGATGGCATACTTTAAGGCAGCCTCACTACCTCGCTTACGTCCCTTAATAAGCCCGGCGAGAACATAAGAAGGCACACTAGCCATTTCGATCGCCAAAAATACGATCAGTAAATGGTTTGCTGAAGCCATCAGACACATACCCAGTGTGGAACCAAAGACTAATGAGTACACATCTGCTCCATCTTCCTTATCCGGCACACCGGAAATCTTGGTGAAAATAAGAAAGAGTAAGAGAAAGAGCATGAGGATAGAACGAATCGCGACGGTTAATCCATCGTGAACCAACAGACCGGTAAATAATTCTTCACTCTGAAGAACTCCCTCACAGAGTTGAAGAGGATTACTTGAAATAAGCGCAACCACTGCGCCGGCAAGAGCAACCCAGAACATATCCAATTTGCTGGTAATCAACCGTACTGCCAAAAACAGTGCAATAAAGACAGATAACGTAAGCTCAGGCATAAATAACCCAAGGCTATTAGCAGAGTCCGCTTTCAGAGCGTCAATCAATTGGTAAAAGTCAGTTGTTGCTTCCATTGGTTTTTTAACTTTTGGAAAATTTATTAATTCACAAAACCATAATTTATTTTATTGGTCAGCGAGTTTGTTGATCAGGACAACGCCTAAATGTTTAACCATGCCAACTGTTTCATCTTCACTATGAGCTTGCTCAAGCTGATCGGAGTCATCGTCTTGTTCAGGAGCCAGCTGATCAGCCTCTTCGGTTTGTTCAGCCTGAGCTAAATCATCTTCGTAAACCAACCGCCATTCATTCAACGAAGTGACCTGTTTATCAACAGTTTTGTCCATGAACTTGATTAATGTGTTAGGGAATACACCGAAGAAGATAGCCAATGCCAACAAGATCGCCCCCGTTGAAAACTCACGCGAATTAACAGGTCTGATTTCTTCTGCATGCGGCCCTTTGTATTCAGATCCCAGATAAACACGCTGAATGGTCCAGAGGATATAGCCTGCCGTGAAGATAACAACACTTGCCGAAATGATTGCCAGCAGTGGGCTAAATCGCCATACGCTAAGAACAACCAGCACTTCACCGATGAATCCACAAAGCCCGGGAAGACCAAGACCGGCAAAGAATAATCCCATTGCCAAAGCAGTATACTTCGGCATCAACCCGTAAAGGCCGCCGAATTCATCAAGGTTACGGTGATGAACCCTGTCATAGATAATCCCAACCATAAAGAACATACCAGCAGAAGAAATACCGTGTCCAATCATCTGGTACATGGCACCAGTGATTCCCATCCTCCAGTAATCACCGTTGCCGAGCATAGTCCAGACACCAAAGCCAACGACTACGTATCCCATATGGCTTACGGAACTATAGGCAACCACTCGCTTAAAGTCAGTCTGAGCTAATGCTGCAAAAGCACCATAAACCATACTGACAACACCAAGTCCGACAACTAAATAGGAAAGTTCCAGTCCGCCCGCGGGACAGATTGGATAGCAAATTCGGATAATACCATAGCCACCCAGTTTCAATAGAACACCTGCGAGAATCATCGAAATTGGCGTCGGAGCTTCAACATGAGCATCAGGCAACCAGGTATGCACTGGTATCGATGGAACCTTCACGATGAATCCTATGAAGAGCAGTAAGAAACACCACCACTGAAGTTCAGCACTAAAGCAATCTGTCGTTTGAGCCAATTCAGCCAAAGCTACCAGATTGAAGGTATGAACGGGTTCGGTCGCATTAGCAACTGTTTCCGCCACACTTGCAGAAATCACGTTTTGATTTATTAAATCAGAACGAATTGCTGTATCTAGAAGTCGCAGATCACTGTTGAAGTAGATCATCAGAATCGCGATCAGCATCAAGACAGAACCCAGTAATGTGTAAAGGAAAAATTTAATCGCTGCATATTCACGACGCGGCCCACCCCAAATTCCGATCAGAAAATACATCGGAAGAAGCATCACTTCCCAAAACACATAGAACAGGAAGAAATCCAGCGCAAGAAAGACACCAATCATCCCGGTTTCCAGCAATAGAAATAGAATGCAATAAGCTTTGACATGCTTCTTAATCGACCAGCTAGCCAGAATTGCAAGGATGCTTACACCGGTGGTCAATAGAATCAATGGGAAACTGATTCCATCGATTCCCATTGCATAAGCAATGTCAAATGAAGGTATCCAGTCCACACTAAAAGCATGCTGCATTGAAGCCACTTCAACACTAAACTTGGACTCGCCAACGAATAGAAAAGCTACTACCGTTAAGAGAAACGTAAGAATACCCACAACCAGCGTTGCACCGAGCAACAGGTTCTGGTTTTCCTTATCATTCACTCCGTTCTCGTCCTTCTTGCTCGGCATAAAGGCAATTACAAGTGCTCCGAGAGTTGGTAAAAATACAATTAGGCTAATTATTAACAACATGTGTTTACTCTTCCAATTTTGGTTGAAGCGTTGTACTTCGAGTTGCAGGAAAAAGTGTTTCGTTCAGTTAGTTTCAAAAATGCTTTATTTGGTGGTGGCCGCAACCGGATCCCACATAAAGCTAACAAAGACAAAAATTGCGACTGCGCCAATCACGATAAATAACACGTACTGACGTAGATTTCCGGTTTGAACTCGTCGCAGCGAAGTACCAACTCGGTATACCGAGCGACCTACCCAATCAACGAATCCGTTAATCACAAATCCGTCCGAAATCTTCGTCCAGATATTGGCAACCTTCTTGGTAACCCGGGCGGTAGAGTGAATGATCGCGTCAAATATATTCTTATCAATGGCTGAGATAAAGCCTCCAATAACTTTCGAAGGTCGTACAAAGAGGTATTCATAGAGCTCATCAAACCACCATTTATTGCTTAAGAAATTGTAAATACCTCCAAATTGCTGGTGCACTTCTGAAGCTTTGAGGTACTTATTTGCCGGAGTCGCATACATCAGGAAAGCAAGTGAGATCCCAAGGACACCGGACAAAGTTGCCAACAACGTGACAGGTACTTTCACTCGCTTCATGTGGCTCAAATGTTCATCCGGAATAACAACATCCGACGCTAATCCTGCCAATGTTTGACCCGCAACAGCTTCAGGCCGGGCAGCTTCCAACATATATCCAAGCTCAGTTCCGGAAGATAGCGGATTAGCCCAGGCAACACCGATGGCCATCACAGAAAGGATCATCAGCGGATGAACCATTCGGGGATATTCATGGGCATGTGAAAAACGCTCTTCATCGCGTGGCTTGCCAACGAACGTCATAAACCACATGCGGAACATATAGAAAGCTGTAATCGCTGCGCTTCCCAGAGCAATCCAGAAAAACGGGCCGCCAAAACCAAATCCGTTGTGATCTCCCCAACTAAACGCCTGCTCAAGAATCGCATCCTTCGAATAATATCCACTGGTACCGATAACAAACGGAATCCCGGCTCCCGCAATAGCCAAACAGGCAATGAACATAGTCCAGGCTGTGATTGGAATCTTCTTGCGCAAACCTCCCATTTCAGTCATCTCATTGGTGTGGACGGCGTGAATCACCGAACCTGATCCCATAAACAGCAGCGACTTGAAGAATGCATGAGTAAATAAGTGCATCAGTCCGGCAACCCAACCACCAACTCCCAGAGCCATGATCATATAGCCCAGCTGAGAAATTGTTGAATAAGCCAGAACCTTCTTGATATCGGTCGCGACAATGGCAATGGTGGCTCCAATAAACAAAGTGATTGTACCAATAATCGCAATCGTCAATAGTGCTTCAGGAACCAGCATCGGGAAAAAGCGACCAACCAGAAAAACACCGGCGGCCACCATCGTTGCTGAGTGTACAAGAGCTGAAACAGGAGTCGGACCCTCCATCGCGTCCGGCAGCCAGATATGCAGTGGGAACTGAGCACTCTTACCAACACAACCGCAGAAGATACCAAGTCCACCAACAATCATCAGCCAGTAGCCCAGCGGAGATTCCCCCTCTTCAGCTCGCGATTGATTGATCGCTGTCAGAGCTTCAGCATTAGAAACTCCATGCTCATCAGCGTATGTCTGAATTTCCTTCTTATAGAATTCAGTGGCGAATCCACTGGGAATGGCCGTTTCGACTCCGGGATGGGAATGACCATAGGAGGCCTCCACTTGTACATGAGTGCCGGCAGTCTTCATTTGGCTAAAAAGGTCGTCATAATTAAATGTGCCAAAACCTGTCCAGAAAATCATCAAACCAATAATCATTCCAAAGTCACCAACACGGTTAGCAATAAATGCTTTATTGGCTGCAGTCGAAGCACTCTTGCGTTCCACGTAGAATCCAATCAGGAAGAACGAGCAGATGCCAACTAATTCCCAAAACACAAAGGTCATGGCAATATTACCGGCTAGTACAAGCCCAAGCATGCTAAAACAGAATAGTGATAGTGCCTGAAAAAATCGAGGGTACCGACCTTTTCTGTGACAGTGGCTTCCGTCGGGCATTACAACTTCGTGATCAATGAACTGGTAATCTTCTTCGCTGACATCTTCACCGTCATGTCCATGGTGATCGTGATGATCGTGATGATCGTGGTCATCATGATGGTGTTCATCGTGATGATCGTCCGACCCACCAGTCAAAAACTTACTGTAAAAGTTACCCAGAAAACGATTGTGTTCAGGATCTACGTGATGATCACGTTTACTTTCCGGTAGTTCATCATCCATATACTTAGATGCATACCAGTGAATCAAAGTCGCTATGAATGTCACCATACAGAACATGGCGATTGTGAGTGAGTCAATATAATAACCGATCGATAATGTCAAATCGCCAAAGGAACCAAGCGTGTAATATTCCCCATGCGAGGCCTCAAAAGATGGTCCGTGAGCATGATCATCTCCGTGTCCATGATCATCTCCGTGTCCGTGATCATCTCCGTGTCCGTGATCATCTCCGTGAGCATCCTGCTTACTACCT
>PAPJ01000056.1 GCA_002709045.1 Planctomycetaceae bacterium
TATGGGTACCAAGGAAGAGCACTACAAAGGTTTAAGAACAGCTCTTGAATTGCAGTATCGTCAGATTGATTTCAGTGATCAGGAACCGGCAAATACCACAATCATTATTCGAGCTCATAAGAATGCTAAAGGCGGAATGGTTCAGGAATTGATCCAAATCTGTCAGGAGGCAGGATTTGAGAGGTTTGCGTTGCGAGCCGAAGAAAACGTAAACAGTGGCTTTAAGTATATTTCACCGGTACCATCAGGAGGCTAATTGATATGAAAATCAGAAATGCCAACAAGGCCGGTGAAAAGATTGAACTGCAGATGACGCCGATGATTGATATTGTGTTTCAGCTGTTGGTATTCTTCATCATGACTTTTAAAATTGTTTCCATGGAGGGTGACTTTAATATCCGGATGCCGGCAGCGGCTCCGCAGGCTGCCCCGCCGGAGCAAATGGAATTTCCTCCGATGACGCTCTATTTGTCTGCCGATGCCGACGGTACTCTGACAGGTATCCGTCTCAATGAGTCCCAGCCAACATCGTTTCAGGCATTGAATCAGGAGATTCAGAAGCTTGTCGGAACCGATAGTGGTCCGGGAGCAAGAGAAAGTGCAGAAATCGAGATTGGTTTTGATTACGACCTGAGATATGAATTTGTGATTGGGGCAGTTACCGCTGTTTCCGGTACAAAGACGACGGCCGGTGATGTGGTAAAACTCATTGAAAAGATTCGCTTCAATACACCGGAAGCGCCGGCAGCAGCTGAGTAAGTTAAATCACTTAGGGTTTCATAGAACAACACCCCTTGAGGATCCGGATTCTCAAGGGGGTCTTTATGCGCGGGGATGAAATTGGGCATGTATCTTTTTTAGCCGGGTCTGATCGACATGCGTATAAATTTGGGTAGTAGCAATACTCGCGTGTCCCAGTAATTCCTGAACCTGTCGCATGTCAGCGCCACCGGCAAGCATGTGAGTGGCGAAACTGTGTCGCAGAGAGTGTGGGCTTATTTCTTTAGGAGCACCGACTCGCGCAGCATATTTTTTTACCAGTTCCCAAACTGCTTCACGACGTAGTGGTCTGCCACGACGACTTAGAATCACTCGTTCCGGTTGCTGGTCGGAAATGCATTCAGCCAACATCGGACGTTCTTGTTGTATGTATTCAGTGAGTGACCTAATGGCCCGTGAAGCCAGAGGAACAAGCCGTTGTTTGCCACCTTTGCCGTGGTAACGACAGTAGCCTGATTCCAAATGCAGATTATTGAGTGTCAGGTTTACCACTTCAGATGCCCGGCAACCTGTGGCATAGAGCAATTCCAATAAGGCTTTGTCTCGTAATGGATACGTATCTTTATTGCACGGAGCCTGAAGTAGTTTTTCAACGGTGCCGATGGTCATCACATGCGGAATGCGTTGCCACAGTTTTTGGCTCCCCAATAGCTCAGCAACATTTTTCGCTACGATACCCTCCAGCTGTAAATAGTTGAAAAATACTCGCAGCGAAACAACATTGCGAGAGATACTGCTGGGTGCCAGTTTGCTTTTCTTCAAAAACACAACGTAGTCCGCTAGTTTTTGGATGGTCAGTTTAGTGATTTCCTTGCCGCCCAGCCATTGTTGAAATCGTTTGAGGTCGTTGCGATAGGCAAGGATACTATTGTCGGCCAACTGACATTCATTGCGCAGATATCTCTCAAACTCCTGAAAAACTGGAAACTCAGTTTTCAGAGCAGGTTTCGCTTTGTTTCGGCGTCGTCTTATCAATCTTGGCATGACTGGTCAGAGGTTTCCGGTAAAGTGAGAATATTTGATAGGAAAACTACTATTACAGGCGTCGGCATCTGATGTCATCGTTCTCTATTGATACGTTATAAGCGTTGATTCAAGATCAAGCTTGCATTTTGTTTGTACCGATTATGCCGATTGGAAGGATATAATTTCAAAGGATAGTAATCCGTTAGGTTTTGACCTGAAAACTGCAGGTTTGATTTGTCGAAAATAGGATTACGGTCAGTCTATTGCTTGTTCTATAACTAAAACGATATTATGAAAATCCTTGTCACTGGTGCTGCTGGCTACATTGGTAGCCATACTTGCCGATTGCTGATCGAATCAGGTCATCAGGTCGTCGGATATGACAACCTTTCTCGCGGGCATCATATGGCATTCGAGAGAGCAGCAGCGGGCAGTTTATTTGTTGAGGGCGATCTGCTCGACACTTCTTTGCTGGGCCAAATTATGAGAGACGAGGCCATTCAGGCTGTCTTTCATTTTGCTGCATTTGGTTTGGTGGGTGAGTCTGTAGAACACCCACAGCTGTATTATCACAACAATGTCGAAGGTTCAGTGAGTTTACTGAAGGCAATGCAGCAAGCAGGAATATCACGACTGGTTGTTTCCAGTACAACAGCGATTTATGGTGAACCGGAGACCATGCCGATTAGTGAAGAGATGCATCCTGCTCCAATTAATCCTTATGGACAGTCGAAATGGGATGTTGAATGTCTTTTGCAGGAAGCCAGAGATCGTGATGGTCTGGGATTTGCAGCTTTGCGTTACTTTAATGCAGCTGGAGCGGCGGCTGATGGAATGCTCGGTGAAGACCATGATCCGGAAACTCATTTGATTCCTATTGTGCTTCAAGTGGCGCTTGGTCAACGAGAGAAAATACAGATTTTTGGTAATGATTATCCAACACCTGATGGTACCTGTGTTCGGGATTACGTCCATGTTTGTGATTTGGCGGCAGCTCATCTTAAAGCTTTAAATCTACTCGAGCCCGGCACGGGTATTCAGATAAATCTGGGATCCGGTGTTGGGACTTCAGTTCTGGAAATAGTCGAGCATGCTAGACGGGTAACAGGACATGAAATTCCGGCAGAGTTTGCCGCTCGCCGATCAGGTGATCCACCCTTGTTAGTCGCAAATAATTCGCAAGCTAATTCCATCCTTGGATGGACTCCGGAGTATTCCGGTTTGAATTCGATTCTCACAAGTGCCTGGCAATGGCATCGGCGTCATCCTCAGGGTTACAAAACAAGTTGAAAATTTTTGCTCGATTGTGCTTCATAGATTCACTCCACGGTTGCTGGTTATAGATTCATGCAGGACTTAATTATTGAAAAGCCCTATAAGTTTGTCCGACCTCCCAGGCGGAGCTTTGTATTGTGGGCAGTGGCCGGTTTTCGCCTTTACCGCCTGTGGTTGAAAGGCTCGGAAGGCATCTGCGAATATGAAGTGCGTAATCAACATCGTATTCAGGATTCGTTGGATGCCGGCCATAGTATTCTGATTGCCGGTAATCACTGTCGTAATGCAGATCCCATGGCGATTGGTGAGTTGTTGTATGTTGTCGACAGTTATGCTTATCTGATGGCCAGTTGGCATCTTTACAATCAGGACAGGTTTAGCGCTTGGATGATTAAGCATTTGGGGGCTTTTAGCATCAACCGTGAAGGGATCGATAAGGAAGCAATTAGTTTTTCAATTAAGACATTGATTGATGGCGAACGCATGTTGGTTATTTACCCTGAAGGATCGATTTCCCGCAGTAATGATTTCATGCATCCTTTTTTGGATGGTACAGGATTCATTGCAAGAACGGCTGCCCGAAAACGCGCGAAGTTAGCAGATGGTAAAGTTTCGGGGAAAGTGATGGTGCACCCGGTAGCCTTTCGTTATTACTTTGTAGGCGATTTTAAAGCCTGCTGTGAGCATACATTGAGTTTGCTTGAAAATCATTTGGATTGGGAACCGCAAGCTCACCTGCCGCTGCTTGAACGTATTGCTAAAGTGGCGGGCGGCTTACTTGCTGAACGTGAAGAAAAGTATCTCGGACAGGCTCAGCAAGGGTGCTACTACGAGCGAATAGAAGCCTTGATCATCCATATTCTTTCCGAGCAGGAACAAAAGTGGAAAGGTGAAGTTCAGCGGGGAGACTATATTTTGCGAGTTAAGTCGTTGCGTCCAATTATTGTACCGGATCTGGTCAAAGGAAATTTAGATCGGCAGGAAACGATAAGTCGACGCTCGGATCTCTATGACCTGAATTTCGTCCAACAACTCTGTTATTATCCGATTGATTACCTTTCAGGTAAGACTGGTAAGGTAACCGCAGAACGGATTATTGAAACGCTGGAGAGACTTGAGGAAGACTTAACGGATAAAATCACGATGCCGCGCCGGTTTAAGCTGGTTATTGACGTATTGGATGCTGTTGAAGTTCCCGCAGAGAAACTGCCGCGTGGCGCCGGGAGCGATCCGGTTATGGATGAAGTACGATTACGTCTTGAGGAGAATCTTGCTTTGTCGGCCCGGAGTATGCCGGCCTATCAGCCGGAGCCATCTGTTTAGACCTGGCCAAGGACAATTCGCGGATTACCTGTGTAATCCTGTTTGATATCAACGTTTTGATAGCCCTGCTTTTCCAGCGTCTCTTTCAGCGTTGGGGCAAGCATCGGGCTTGTCTCTAAAACCAACCAACCTCCCGGGTTTAAGAGTGGCTGTGCCTCCGGCACAAGACGTTGATAGATCTCCATACCGGTGGGTCCAGAGACTAATGCTAGTTGTGGTTCGTAGTCCCTTATATCACGACTACACTCTTCGATTTCCGTTTCACTGATATAGGGCGGGTTGCTAACGATGATGTCATATGTTTGTCCCTGAAGCGGAATACACAAATCACCAACTCGAAATTTAATACGGTCGATCACTCCGTGGGAATGAGCATTCTCCTGCGCCACGGCCAAAGCTGCTTCAGAAATATCAGTAGCCAGGAATCGACAATCCTGTAGTTCTTTGGCTAAGGTAACCGCCAGGATACCACTGCCGGTTCCAACGTCAGCAATCGTATTGACCTGTGATGGATTATTTTTGGCTAAATCTAAGATAGCCTGAACGGCATCTTCAGTATCTGGTCGTGGAATCAAGGTGTCTGTTGTTACTTTAAATTTAAGCGAGAAGAACTCTTTGTGTCCGACGAGATAGGCTACTGGACAACCAGCAGCACGTCGTTTTACGAGTTCACGGAATTTGGATCGAATCTGTTCGCCGGGATCTTCCTCGAATCTTGTATAAAGCATTATCCGTTCACAGCCAAGGACTTCTGCTAATAGTATTTCGGTGTCCAGACGAGAGGAATCAGAGCCATTGTCACTTAAGTACTGATTAGTCCAGTTGATTAACCGACCAATGGTCCAGACGTTACTGTCGGCTTCTGAGGAATTGGCTTGAGACATGAATTGGTGTTACAAATGAATTGCCGACGGAGGGATTTGGGGTTAGTCGTCGAGTGATCCCATTGATTCACGCAATTGATTTCGATCGTGATCAATCAGCAGGTCAGAAACCATTTGCAGGTTTCCGGCAAGGATTTGATCGAGTTTATAGAGTGTTGCGTTGATTCGGTGATCGGTCACTCGGTTTTCGGGAAAGTTATAGGTTCGGATACGTTGGCTCCGGTCGCCGGAACCGATTAGAGACTGCCGTTCGTTAGCTCGCTTTTCGTGCTCCTGCTGGCGGAATAATTCGTAAACGCGTGCCTGCAAAATGCGAAGTGCTTTGGCCAGATTCTTGTGTTGGCTTTTTTCATCCTGCATGGAAACCACGATGCCGGTTTCATAGTGAGTCACACGCACCGCTGAAGCGGTTTTATTGACATGTTGACCGCCTGGGCCACTGGCATGAAAGATGTCTTTGCGATAGTCATCTGGCTTGATGTCGATTTCCAGATCTTCCGGCTCAGGCAGGACAGCGACCGTTGCCGCTGATGTATGAACCCGCCCCTTTGTTTCTGTATCCGGTACGCGCTGGACACGGTGCCCGCCACTTTCATAACCAAGTTCGCGGAATACTCCGTCTCCTTCAAACGTCAAAGTAATTTCTTTAAATCCCCCCAGTTCGGTGGGGCTGGACTCCATAACCTCTGTTTTCCAACCTTTGATTTCCGAATGACGCTTGTACATTTCGTACAGGTCGCGAGCAAATAAGGCAGCTTCGTCTCCCCCGGTTCCCGCTCGAATTTCCATCACGCAACGAGTGCGTACGGCATCTTCACCACCGATATTCATATCGAGCAGTTCAGACCATAATTCCTCACGGCGCTCTGTCACGCTTGGAATTTCCATTTCCGCCAATTCACGTTCTTCGGCGTCCTCGCTGGACGCCATTTCCTTCAGTTCGGCTAATTCCTCTACGACGCTCTTGAAGTTTCGATAGAGTCCGGCGAGTTTTGCCAGACCACCGTGCTCACGAGCCACGGCCGGGAGTTTGGCAGAATTCCCCAGAACTTCGGGATCCATCATCATCCCTTCGAGTTCGATAAAACGGGCGAGTTTTTCTTCGAGCATTTCTCGCATTAAATAGCGATCCTTGATGTTATTCCGGGCATAAGCCAGATGTAATATTCCGCAACGATTACTTACAGCCTAAATGACAAACGCAGTGATCAGCAAGGCCGATCACTGCGTTAGTTGACTTCTTAGTGACATGTCAGCACCACTGTGACATGGCCACTTTTATATAAGCTACTTTTTCTTTCCGTAAGAACCAGCAGCGAACTTGTTCTTGAATTTTTCGATACGTCCGGCGGTGTCGACGAACTTTAGCTTCCCTGTGTAAAAAGGGTGACATTCAGAACAAATATCGATTTTCAACTCACTACGTGTACTACGAGTGGTGAAGGAGGTTCCACAACCACAAGTCACATTAGTTTCGACGTAGTCAGGATGAATGCCTTCTTGCATCGCTCAATTCCAATGTTAATGATTTGAATGGTTAATTCTCAGGGATGTTCATATTCACAACCCTAAAGTTTCCCAGCAATTATTAGGGTTCAGACCTCTGAATATAGTCCGAACAATCGATTTCGACAAGAACTGCTATTGAACATTAAGAATTATATTTATCACCTGTTTTAGTGAGGTAATCCTTTTTAACGTTGTTGCGCCAGTTGCTGGAAAAGGTCATAACGAGCCTTAATTTCAGTCAGGCTGTCATTACCAAATTTTTCACAAAAGGCCACTGCAATTTCAAACGCAACGACATTTTCGATAATGATAGCAGCGGCTGAGACGGCACATACGTCAGATCGTTCATAATTAGCCACCTCTTTTTCTTTCGAAGCGAGATTGATGCTTTCAAGTGATTTCCGCAGTGTACTGATAGGCTTTTTTGCCGCTCGAACCACCAATGGCTGACCATTGGTCATCCCGGCTTCCAGCCCGCCAGCGTTGTTTGTAGGCCGTTCGTAACCCAGAGTGGCGGAGTCTTTTGTAGTCGGGTTATAGGTGATTGGGTCATGAACCTGCGATCCGGGACGACGTGCGGCTTCAAATCCAAGTCCGATTTCAACACCTTTGATTGCCTGCACTGCCATAACCGCTTGCGCGATCTTACCATCGAGCTTACGGTCCCATTGGGAATGAGTTCCCAGTCCGAATGGCAGGCCTTCGATACGTACTTCCAGAACACCTCCCAGAGTGTCTCCGTTGTTTCCGGCCTCGTCAATTAGTTTACAAATCTCTGCATCCCGATCAGGACTTAGGGAATACACTTGACTAGCCTCGCGATACTCCCGCAGTTGCTGAATATTTCCCTTTTTAGGTTCAATAGCGATGCCACCTAATTCAGAAACATAGCCGATGCATTCAATTCCAAAGGGCTTGAGTATTTGTTTGGCAAGGCCTCCGGCTGCAACACGCACGGCTGTTTCACGAGCGCTTGCTCGTTCCAGAATATTACGAATAGATCCCAGATATTTGACAGCACCTGTCAGATCTCCATGGCCCGGGCGTGGCCGTTCCAGATCTTTCATCCGCTCTAGTTTGTAGTCTTTATTAATAACTTGAAGTGTAACGGGCGAACCCATCGTGGTGTTCTTCCAGATGCCGGTTAAAATCTCTACTTTATCCGTTTCAATTTTCTGACGGCCGCCTCGACCATAGCCCCCCTGACGCATTTTCAGGTCATAGTTGATCGACTCCAGATCTAATTCAATACCAGCGGGAAATCCATCGACAAGCGCTAAAAGCGTTTTACCGTGTGATTCTCCTGCTGTCCAGTAACGTAACATATCTGTGTGGTCTTAAAGATTTCTTGGCTGGTTTATTGTTAAGACTTCAGTTTAACTTGAGTAGCAAATATCGGATAGGTGCGTTAAAACTGAACGCTTGGGATAACGGCATTTCTAAAGAATCGGACCAATGGTATGGCTGGCTTCGCTGAACGAATAAAAAAACGCTGGTTTCTTGTTTCTTTAGTTGTTGTTTTTGCATTTGGAATCATTTTCTATAAAGCGCTTGCCGTTATCCCGGAAATGAAATTACTTCGGTCCGGGATCGTCTTTGTCGTACTTTACCTGATGGCACTTCCGCTGAGCCTGAAAGCTATCAGTTCAGGAATTAAACGTCCGAAGGGTACTTTACTTTCAATTGTGATGAACTACGGTTTGTTACCCGTCGTGGCTTATGCCGTTTCATGCGTAATAACAAATAACGAGGTTCGGCAGGGTCTGTTGGTCGTGGCTGTTACTCCCTGCACACTGGCTTCGGCCTCGGTTTGGACACGGAAGGCCGGCGGTAATGACAGCATTTCGATTCTGGTTACCTTGCTGACCAATCTGCTTTGTTTTTTGATTGCTCCGCTTTGGCTGATGTTTTATTTTGGTTCGAGTAATGGAATGGAGAATATTTCTCTGCAGGAGATGGTAATGAAGCTGGGAACATTGGTCGTCTTGCCAATGGCATTGGCACAACTGACCCGAATTCACAAACCAACGGCAATCTGGTCAACCGAGCATAAAAAGTACTTTAGTATCGCCGCCCAATGCGGCATTTTGTCAATGGTTCTTATTGGGGCGATCAAAGTTCCTCCTAAGTTGCTCGAGGCCGGCTCCGACAACAGTGTAATGTTGATATTGATATCAGTGGTTAGCGTGCTTTTTGTTCACTGCCTTATTTTCTGGACAGGTTTATATACGGGAAAGGCTTTAGGTCTGGCTAGAGAGGACTATATTGCTGTTGGATTCGCTGGAAGTCAGAAGACGTTAATGGTCGGCTTACTTATATGTACAGAGATAGGCGTATTAGTGATCCCTATGGTGCTTTACCATGTCTGTCAGCTTTTTGTGGATACAATCTTCGCAGATCGCCTGACTGAACAGACCCGTCGTCTCAATCAACATAAGGCGTTTCCTGAACAAGTGGGGTCGTGAGAGATTGCTAATCTTTCGGTTAACGATTAAGCGCTTCATTGAGCGTTGCTGAGCGAATCACCGAATCAGGTTTGTCACCGAGAATAGGGCCATTCTTATGCCGCAGGATCGTTCCTATATAAGCTCCATCGGATTCACCACGCAAAGTAAATCCGCTGGGGTCCCAGGTAAATTCACAGTGCAAGGACTCGTAGGGAACAGTTTCTTCCCGGAGGTCACCAAGCCAGCGAAGCTGTAGCTTCGAAGCGAGTTGAGGTAACCAACTTCGGGCGATCGTTCCCTGCCCTCCGACAATAGTGCCCTGCAGACGTTTCCATTGATTGCGGTTACAGATGGCCCGATGAATTTTGACGGTAGCCAGACCATCAATCATTGCTTTGTCAGATTGCTGCAGAATCCGGTTAAGTTCAACATTCCTGATTTCCCCGTCTGCTGCAAAGTCGACCTCTGAAGTAAATTGTCCCGGATGGTACTTGCTGATGAACTGGCCATTAAAGGTTGCCTTATCGCCAAGTTCGATTTGTAGCGGTAATGCTCCGTTGATGGCCGATAACTCCAGTTGATTGCCATTAGTTTGTAGCAGGAATGTAGAAACTATTGGGTAAGCGTGTGTACGGGTTAGCTGTAGTGCAAATGGTTGTTGTTGATCGCCCCAATTAACAGTTAATTTTGATGAATCTTCAGATAGTTCCATTTCAGCTGTGCTGTTATTGAGGGTATCAATAGGGAGGTCGTTAAGTAATGTTAGTCCTACTTTGATATTGATTTGATATTCTTGGGAAATGGCCAAAATATGTTCGTTCCACCAGTTCATCCAGGTAACTGGTGTTACGTCTGGAATTTGTAGTGTGTGAATAGTTAGATTGGTCGATGAACTTGAGTAATCTACGTCAACATGGTTAGCTTGGCAGATAAGCCGGTTGGATTCCCTGTCACTAATACGGACATTTTCGAGGGCATATTTCCCTGGCTGCAGAAAGTGAATATGGTCAATTTCAATGTTACTGTTGGTTGCCTGACTTAAGTCTTCAATCCATTGTCCGCGTAGCCACGACTGTCCAATTTCAGTGTGACGCAGCATGAGCGTCCCCCCTATCAGGATAGAGGGTAAGAGAATCCCTGCTGCAAATAGCAGACGATTGACAATGCGTTGGCTCTTATGCTTCATATCAGGCTATTTCGCGGATGTCAGATACGGTGTGTACCTTTAGTGCGATGCCCAAGAATAGCAAAAAGAGCGACAGCGAGGCAAGAAGAACGTAATGAACTACATCGCCAGACTATTGGTTAGATTCGCCATTTTTGTCTGAGGTGTCGTCATGTGTTTGAGGCAGATTAATTTCTTTGAGCGGAACAGAGCCGAGGTTAACAGCCTGTTCTATGACGCTTTCGACCGTTTCCGCAGCGACTATACGTTTGCCCATACCAGTAATCCCAACTTTGTACCGGCCCCATGCAATGGCCAGAACAGCCCAGTTAATTACGACAATCAAGATTACTGAAGAAATGGCGCGACCGGCATTTTCACCTGCTCCGTAAGAGTGCAACCCAACTGATCCGGTATCAGACAGAAGTGGCAGGCCGAAATTTACTCCGACCCAACTCATCATAATCATCGAGAAACCGGCGATCGTTCCGGCCACCATCCCAAAGTTGTTTAACCAGCCAGCAAAACGAGCATGTAAAAAGGCCAGATAAATCAATAGTGAGATCAATGCCCAGACTTCTTTGGGATCCCAGCCCCAGAATCGCCCCCAGGAAACGTCGGCCCAGAGTCCGCCAAGGATGGTGCCGATTGCCAGTAGAAGTACGGCCACCTGAATCGACCGGTAACAGTATTGCGCCAGTGAAGCACATTGTTCCGGTGGACGCCAAGCACCACCTTCGACACTGCCGGCAGGTGGACGATATTTACCAAAGATGTAGTAACACAGTGAAATGTTTCCGAGTCCTAAGGCCAGTCCGCCGGCACCGTAGCTGGCAACAATGGTCAGCACGTGGATCGTCAGCCAGAAGTTCGAACGTAACACTGGTTGCAGTGGTGAAAAGTTCTCACTGACAATTTGTGCATCTGCCGGTAAGGTATTGCTAAGCAGTAGTACGAGTCCACCAATTCCAGTCATGAAGGTTCCGCCAATACCAAAGAATCGACGCTTGTGCATTTCATCAAATGCCTTCTTGGAACTTGCTTTATCATTTTTTCTGCGGAAGTAATCCTGCAAAACTAATGCTGGACTGACTATTGCAGCCAGAATAAAACGCGGAATAATCCAAAGCGTCAGCAGCAGACAGAGAAATCCGACAGCCCAAACGCCAATGCGGTTTAAGCTGCTAAGATCCGAAGGCCAAAGCTCAATGTAGGGTCGTCCACCGTCTCCATATGGCACCTGAGTCAGAAAGTAAAATAAAGCCCAAATCAGCAGTACACGCAACCCCGTTACGACATAGCCTGCAATTGTCCAGGTATTAGCGACAAATCGTTTCGTCTGTTGTTCAGTGAGTTCACGAGCTTCATTGAACAGCGGAATGTCTTTCAGAAATGGTGAAGCCGTTAGACGCCATGAATCTTTGATGCCGGTCAGCATGATAGGAGTTAAAAGGAACCAGGCTGCCAGCAAGGATACGATGAATGGAACAAAAATAATCGTTTCATACATGTTCGTGACCGGCGCCCAGCCAGTGATTGTGACTCTCAGATAGAAACCATAGACGGTCCAGAGCAGTCCGATGATCAGTGTTGAGATACCGGAGTAGAGTGCAATTCGCTTGACCTTGTCAGCACCGAATGATAAAGCGAAAGCGATTAGTGCGAGGAAACTGAATACGGCCGTGTATTGGAATGGTTTGCTGTCGTTGTATTTAATCTCTGCCAGAATCCGACTGTAGGCTTTGCCCTCAGGATAGGCGGTGTATTGCATCACATCGTCGTCTCGATTTGTAGAGCTAATTGTTTGTCCAATTGCAGAATCTCGCGCTTCTGTCGCTTTAGGGCCAAGTATTTGCAGAGCCTCAAGGAAATCGGATTCGGCTTGATCAAAGGCTTTGCTATTACGTGATCGATAAGCACTCGTAATAGCGTTCCAACTGGAACGTACACGGTTAATACTGGTTTCGTCAAATTTGGCCAGTAGACCGTTGCCAAGTCGGTCTTCTGAGGGCAATGTGTCGTGCAGGACAGCCTGAAGACTGATCCATGGTTGTGTGTTTTTTCCTTCATCACGGTTTTTAGCCAGCGTGTAAGGGTTGGATGAAGGAATGATTAGCATCGTTTGGCGATTGGCATACAGGGCTTCCTGTAGCTGTAGTGCCAGCAGATGGAATTCATGAGCTTTGTGTTCCATCTCACGAAACAGAGATTGGAATTCGTTTAATTGCTCCGGCGTCAAACCAGCAGGCGAATCGGAAAATCCCTGTCCGGTATTGGCAAAATTGGATTCGAGTTGTAGTGTATAAAAGCAAAAAGCGCGAGCGTCTTCTGCGATTGCCTGGATGGTCATGCGTTCCGGAGTTGTAGCGGCTGCAATGTCTTCCCGGTCCGCTGGTAACATGCCGAGTATTTTGGCAGATCGGACTTGCATCAGTTGTGAATAGACCAGCGTTTGTTCAATACTTTGAGCTAATAACTGTCCAGGGGAAGGTTGGCCAGGTCCGGAAGGTGGCTGGCCTCGAAATAATTCGTTTAGCCGACTTAGTCGGTCAAAGAGTACTTCCTGCTCTGCATTAGACTCACTCAAGAGATCAACGATCTTACGGACTACGGTACAGAACCCTTTACGGTCACCAACATCAGCAATCTGGATTTCGCCTGTCAGCGGAGAATCTGCCTGTAAGGAAACTCCGCGATAAGTATCGAGTCGTCCGAGGATTTTTTCAAGCAGTTTGAATTCGGCCGACTCGACATTGCTTGGTTCCGCGAGCCATCTTTTTAGTGATTCTGAATTTTTTAGTTCGGCTGGTGAAACGTATTTGTATGTTAAGTCGGCGATTGGGACATCAATAACTTCTCGTACGTCATTGTGAGCAGCGTAAATGAAGGGAACATGTTCCCAGCGTTCGGGTTCGGTCATCCAGCTAAGCACAATCTCCGTTGCCGACCATTTTATCTCCGGCTCGGGAAACAGATCTGCAACGCCCTGAAATTTTTCCTCCAAGTTATAACCATTTGGGAAATAGAGGTTCATGTCGAGCTTTATATAGCCTCTGGTGGTATTGCAAACCTGCTCGAGCATTTCCTTGGCATAGGAATCAAACGGCTTAATACGTCCCTGATGGAAGACCGGTACGCTCCTAAGTTCATCAATGGAAATCTCCTCGGCGTTCGTATCTTGGATATTCAATACGCCCGTTAGGAAGATAAGGAAGAGTAGCGAAAGTAGTTTTCTGGATTTCATGGAATTAGCTTTGGAGTTATGACTGGATCGATAAAGAACCGATCTTCTCTTTATCTTCATTCTTTTCTGATTTGGATTCCAGAGTCTGGACGGTTTTTTTCTTGCGAGGCTTAAAGAAGTAGGCTTTCATGTAAAACATGATAGCAATTCCTAGACAGACAATTAAGCAACCGAAGTTGCGGATTGCCCGGCCCGGGTCGCGGTTGACTGTCAGGACAGAAAGAAACAGATCTTCCTGCCGTGAATCAGCCGGGATGACACGTTCGTATTCCGGATCGCCCGGTTTCCAGGGGCCACTAAAGCTTTCCTGAAATAGGCGGTAGCTGTGCCCATTGGTTGGGCTGTCGAATTCAACCGGAGCATTCATCGTAATGTAAATGTCATGTTGGTAGGATGCTGACTGATTCCAGTAATACCGACCCTGGTGAATCAATAGACGATCTGCCAGGTCGATCCCATCAGCCGGTACTTCGGTAATATCACCTCCTGAAGCATTGCAGGTCATCAGGTGATGCGTGCGGTGGACGGTACCGGAATGGTGTCCGATGTATCCCTGCCTCGGTTTCTCAGCGGTAATGTATACGAGACGACGTAACTTTTCGTCATAGGCGATTGATGTGGCGTAAGTATCAACATCAAGAGTTACGATACTACGTGGATTAATCTGCTGAGCGGCATTCTCCGGAATAGTCGACTGCATAATTCGTCCGCGTGCGGCACTACCTGCTGCCGTTGGATCACGTTCTGCCCAGAATAGCAGTGAATGCTGACCGTCGACGGCCAAAGAAATGGGACGTTTCAGACCTTTGATAATGCCAATCTCCATTTCACGACCTGCGAAGTTCGAGCGGCTGATCTGACCTGCCGAGGAATTTAACCAGTACAGTTTAGAATGTGCGGTATCGACAGCAAGCTCTAGAACTTTGCCTGGCGAATGCACAATTCGAGTAGCAGACTTTCCGGTTGTTTCAACACTTTGAATGACTGAAGTACCACCAATTTCATCAATCCAGAACAGCCTTCCTCCCTCCAGAATTAAACCCCGCGGAATGTTGAGAAAAGCATTGGTGGCTTCTGCTCCGGTGAGTGATCGAAGGTCTTCATTGGTTAATAGTGTGGTGGTTCTCTTATCTTCCAGATTCGTGACATTGAGTGTACGTTCGCTGCGGTCAAGCCAATAAACTTGTTCCCCACTGAATGCGAATCCGCTAACAGAATGATGAGATATGTCAGGAACAGCGTCTTCAGTCGTTGCCCTGATTGGTACGCCGATGCTTTCGGCTTGGGAGCCTTCTTTGCTGGCGGTCCAGATTTCCTGAGTGTTCTTCAGGTCTACGAAATCCACCCAACTGGAGTAATGGGAGGCCTGGCTTGTACCGGGGTCCAGTTTTCGTTCAAAGTCCTTTAGTCGGATTCTGAAACCGATATCAAATGCTTCGGTTGGCATTGTCAGTACTAATGTGTTGCCAGCCTCCGGGTCGCGGATGCGAATTTGCTGATCGGGTCGCTGACGTTCACCGGGAGCACCGACAAATGCTCGAATCCAGTGTTCTTGCTCAACTTCCCCCCACTTCACTTTTAATTTGGCGCGAACTTCTCGTTGGACGATTTGTTTATCACGATCAAATCTTAGTGGTATGGCTGAAATGACCGGTTTTTCAGAACTAATGAACTTGTGCACATAAAATCTTAGCGGAGTCTCAAATTGAGGCATCTGGAAACCAAAGACTGCCGTTTCCGGACTGCCGATTTCTTTTAGAGGTAATGCATGGACCAATTGATTCGTACGACGATTCCAGTAGCGGTAATACAAAGTGTCGTTTTGTCCCTGCAAAAATTCAATTCTTGAATAAACTTCATCCTGACTCGCATTGGGTCCGAAAGGCTGTATTTCTTTTGTCGAGAAATCAAACCAGTAAGTTCCATAAACTTTGTTATTATAGTCGTAGACGTTATGCTGAGGCTTGTTGGCAAATAACAAGATATCACGTCCGTGGAGGTCTCCGGTTTTATCGAGCACCTGTAGATGAACGGTGGGGACCACCGGTTGATCCGCGATTTTTTCAGAATATCCATAGATGGTGCCGGCAGTGTCAGGTTTACCTTCGACGACGTCGTTCCATAAACCGCTCAGTCGCAGCGAATAATCTGTTCCTTTCAGCTCAATCGTATCCCCGATTAGGTATTTATTTAAGTCGATGTGGTGTATTTCTTCATCAACGCTGATGACCACCTGCCCTTTGGTTCCAAGTTCACTTTGAGGAGCGGCCTCCAGGAAAGCCTTGTCATAGATTTCATCGGGAGAAATCCATAACATCACTTTTCCACCCCCAGCCTGTGTTGGCTCGCTGAAGCCGTAAGGATAGATATCGCCGTAGAACTCCATAAGGGGTTCGGGTAACGGCTGAATTGTAATGTCGAATGTTTGCTGCATTGCACCTTTTGGAAATTCACCAGGCCGTTCTGCCTGCCTGCCGGTTTCTTCGTCAAGGTATTTTTCTGGCAGCCCGCTGACAATCATTTCAACACGAGGTTCTGCTGAGAGTTGTGAGTTGGACATAAACTCCAGAGCTTCAATTTTCAATTGTTTTCCGGTACCTGGAATTACAGAGTCAGTCAGAACCGTACCGGAAGTGGCCCGGTTCGCCAGTTTAAATATGTGACCGCTTGTCCAGCGAAGACCGTTTTTAAGTACCGCTTCAGTTCTGCTTTTGTATTCAACTCCGTCGTCCAGGTGATAGGTAAATTGCGTATCGTAGTCTGCCCAGTTAAATGGTCCTGCCGGAAATGGAACTCGCTTAAGTGTCTGTACAAAGTCGTTGTGGTCGTGTGCTGAGTTTTCGTCGTGGTCATCTTCGATGCTGATATCGAGAAATAGATTGGTGCGGTCAAAGGCGTATCGTTCCATACGGCTTTCGAACACGGGGATCTGAGCGTCGATACCATACTGTCGACCGATGGCAGCTCCGCTTAAGAGAACCAACAGGCCAATATGAGTTATTACGAAACCGGTTTGGTGGCGTTGCCAGGGATAGCGAATCGCTGCTGCGCAGAAGATATTTATTGCCAATAGAATATTGAGCCCATTAAACCACCATGTTTGATAGACAAAGTATTGCACCACAGGCGTGCCATAGGCTGCTTCAACAAAGGTGGCATAGCCCAGTGCGAAAGCCATCGAAAAGATAAGAACAACCGCCAGTTTAAGCGAGGCACTCAGTTCGTAAGCCCTTAAAACGGCTCGAAGTGCAAAAGGTTGATCAGTGGAAACGAGCTTTGGCTGAGCCATTTTTATTGATATTTCGGCGGGAGTTTAAATGGGGATCAAACTCTGAAATTGAGCATGTTCTCAGGACTTTATACGTAGTTGATATGGTGGAAGTTCAACTCCAGACCAACCTTTTACATTATAGCCGCAGGGGTTGTAGCTGGTAGTCACAACTATGTCGAAGCCTGCAAAAAAGGGGACTCTGGAATCGGGATTGAGCCCTTAAATCGACTCAACACAGGATCAGGCAACTGGTTGCCACTTCACAGAATTGTAATACACCACTTGCGTTGTTAAATTTCCACCATAACCGGGGGTAAATGCAAACTTAAGTTGTGGAATGAAATGAGTAACGCTGCTGATTAGTTACGTTTTCCACGATCCAGAATCCAACCTACAATGATCACAATAAAGAACACACCAGCAGCGACGCTGGGCCAGAGCCATGGCTGTGTATTGAATGTGGTACCATTTTTGAAGTCAGAAAATAGTTGGATCACATAGTTAGAAACCGTGTTAGGCGTTTCATCATGTTGACTCCAGATATTTCGTACTACGTCAAGCATCAGGAATACGATTGAAAGCTGAACCAGAAAAATCATGAATAGACTAATGACGTTGAAAAAGCCATACGAGGCTTCCTCTAGCTGCGGCCCGGTCGCCAGGGCTTCAGCTAGCATTTCACTTTCCATAACAGGCTCAGGAGCAGATTCGTCGAATCCCTGCGGAGTCCCCATTGGCGCACCAAACGGATCATTCCCGACCTGCGTTGCAAAGGGATCAACTCCGGCCGCTGCTGCAAACGGGTCGGCTCCGGCCTGTGCTGCAAACGGGTCTGTCGCTGGTTGTTGAGCAAATGGATCGGTTGCTCCCTCGGGTGCAACCATTGTGGCAGCATCATCACCGAAAGCGGCAGAATCAGAAATTGCGATTACCTGTGAACCGCTGTCAGACATGTCATTTTCCGGTGTTCCACCGAGCATAAATTCTTCATCGGCCTGAACATCCCCCGCATCCGGTAGTTCCAGTGAGAGCGAACTGTCGCCGGCAAGATCCACGGCGCCTTCCAGTGAAATCCCACTATCTTGCGGGCTTCCGATGTTTACGCCACTATCAGAAGCCAGTCCTACGTCGCTACTTTTAGCGTCACTTGCTAGAAGCGATTCGTCACCGCCTAGTACTAGATCATCTTCACCCACTTTAAAGTCAGCGCTGTCGCCAATGGCAAACTGTGTTTCGTCTTCCGGACCACCTCCCAGATCGAGACTGAGTTCGTCTTCAGCATTAACATTCAAGGCGTCTTCGCCTACGGCGAAGTGTGTTTTGTCATCAGCTTCAATTTCGCCCTGTTCGTCCAGATCGAGTGAAAATTCGTCTTGTTCGTCAAAATTGAAATCACCACCTACGGCAAACTGTGTTTTGTCATCCTGATCGACATCCCCGTCGCCCAGATCCAGAGATAGCTCGTCACCGTCATCTAACTCGAGCTCTAGTGAGTCAGACAGATTGAGGTCACTGTCGTGCGCACTCGCACCACCTTCAGCTCCGATAATAGGTCCGCTTCCACCACCACCGGCGGAAACAGGTGTTTCATCCACAAGGACAGACTCAGCCTCATCATCGACAAGATTGTATTCGTTGCCGTCCGTACCACTTCCCAGAGTGATACCATTCATATCAGCAAAGCGCTCTATTTCTCCCTGGCTAAACGTGTAACCATCATCAGAGTTGGTTGCATGAATATCCCCTGTACCTGCTAATTCCTCGAGACGTTGAGGAGAAAGGCCGAGTAATTCAGCAGCTTGATTAAGGTTTAGATCTGCCATGATAAAACACCAGTACTCTATACGAGTTAAACCTGCTCCCCTTCCATGAGGTACAGTTCCACCCTCTTGCGCATATTTTTACCTGTATTCCTGTTCGGTATTCTGACTGGTCCGGCTTTACATTTTGTTCGCAGTCAAAAGCGGCAATTTTGGGTGGCATCCCGTTTATTGGCTATTGCTGGATCAGTCTTTGTATTTCCCGTGGTGTCGGTGATTCCGAGTTAAACTCATCTAATTCGAAGTCCCAGCGAGTATTTCGAGCACTCAGTAATTTGATTTTCCCGGATCCTCGCTGGATCAAATAAACACAAATGGCCTTGTTTTTAACGTCTATCACGGTCAACTGCTGACCTTCTTCGGTATCCATTGAAGACATCAGCAGGTGATTATTGCTTTGTATGGATTTATTAGAAGTTTGTACTCCGACTCGTGTACCGACCGGGTTTTGGGCATGAGTTGCGCTCTGTTGACTACCAATAATTCCCGCGATCATCAAACCGATACAACCGATACAGATTACCCATCTTCTCTGCAAGCTGGTCATTTTCTCTCCTTAGAAAACCTTGTTGCGTCCTCAGGGAAAATCAACTTCCTGAGTGAACACATCATCTCCTCTGCTTCATTCTAGGCATGTGCCGCAATTGTTCAAGCAAATGCAGACGGAATAATATTAACTGTTAGATGAGAATCGATTTGTTTCTGATTATAAAGACTGAGTCTGGTAAGTGTTTTACATCCATTCTTAAACAGAATGCTTTGTTAGAAAGAAAGGTTTTTTGTTCTTATTATGGGATCTGTCGTTTTTGTTACCGTCGCCTACTGCTCAACAAACGATAGTAAATGCCGCGATTTACTTGGATCTAAATGGTCGGGCTATGATCGAGTTTGGAGCTTGATCATTAGGCAATGGTGCTCGGATCTAAAGACGTAAAGATGCCAGCGGACGGCTGGACTGTAGCCTATTGGAATCACGGTATGCTCCTAAATATAGGGATCAGGTTGTTAAATATTTCCACTCTCAAAATGAGCCCTTCTATCTGTTCGACGATCAGCTTGCATTAGAAAATATTGCCAAACTATCTTCCTGGTCGCAGTGCACCACGGTTCCTGTATTGTGGAACTCGACTTGTGGGAAACATCAAATCGCATTGCTGTTTGGGCGGCATAGTAATTGGACGGCAGTTTGTGCACTCAAAAAGCTCAAAAAAGAGTGTATAAACTGTAACGATTATGCCGAATTTGACGGTGTAAGCCTGCCTTACGTGCGGTGTGTGGTGCGCGCTGCTGTTAGATAATGACTCAGATCTGGAGGATGAACCTTGTCTCGGCCCAAATCAAATTCGGTTATTAATATAATCTGGAATCTAGGCTGGCCTTTATTGTGGGGCTCAGTCTTTAGTATTACTTTTTATGAGTTGCTTCAGGGGCCGTTGGATGCTGAAAGCAACCCGCTTCTGCACCGGTATTTTCTTGGACACCCAATTGCCGTAGCCACCACAATTATGTTCTTCGTAGCAATGTCGGCGTTGATTTTGCGAGGACTGAATTTGCTGGGGCAACAGTTGGTTCTGAGTACGTTTAAACTTCCGGAGAGTGATCTTCAATGGAAGCAGGAAGATCGCGATAAGGCAAGTCAAATACTTGCAGATTCTGATTCTTGGTCGCACCGGGTTGCTAATAGTTATCTGGGTCTTCGCTTGATTAGCTTATTAGAGATGATTCGTAGTACCGGTTCAGCGTCCACACTTAGTGAAGAAATGAAGTATGCTTCGGAACGTGATGCAGATCGACAGTATGAAGGTGCTTCGCTGGTTCGCATTATTATTTGGGCAACACCGATGCTGGGATTTTTGGGCACGGTAATGGGGATTACTCAGGCACTTGGCGATCTTGCCGGCCAGCAAATTGGTAATGATCTTAACGGTGCGATGCAGGGGCTCTTTAGTGGTCTCTATGTTGCTTTTGATACCACCGCAGTCGCGCTTACCCTATCAATCGTATTGATGTTTTGTCAGTTTATGTCTGACCAGTTGGAGTCACAACTACTGATCGACGTAGACCGGCAGGTGGAAGATGAGCTTCGCAGTCGCTTCTGTTCAACCGTTGCCGTTGGGGCTGATGCGTTGTCTAACGATGCTTTGACAAATGTTGTTGACGAGATGGTAAAAACACAGGCCTCTCAGTGGGCCGGTGCAATAACTAAGATTCAGCAACAATGGCAGCAGTGGACGGCGGAACAAGGCGAGGTGATGGGCGATTCGATGTCGCTGGCGATGATATCGGCAATGGAGAAACAGGAGCAATTACAGCAGCAACAATGGCAACAGTGGCAGGGATTGCTTCATGAGAATGCGCAGCTTTTAGCTGCTAATCAGGAGAAGATGAACCTGCAGTCTGAGTTGTTGGGGCGAGTGGTACAAGCCACTGGTGAAGTGACTTCATTGGAACAGGCTTTGAATTCCAACCTTAGTCATTTACAGGAGACCCGACAATTTGAAGATGCGGTGATCAGTCTTTCGGCAGCGATTCAGTTACTGTCCACGCGTATAACAGGTGAATCCAGGTCGCTCGATCTCCGCGGTGATTCATTAAATGGTGGTAAGGCAGCATGACGTCAAAACGAAAACGACGTCGTCAGGGGCTCGCCCCATCCATGTTTCCTTTTCTGGCGGTGTTAATTTGTACGATGGGGGCTTTGATAGCAGTGCTGGTTGTTGGTGTGCAGCAGGCCCGTGTCGATGCTGCTCAGGATAGTCAGACGATAAGTCAGGGGCATCAACGTATCGTCGCACTTAATGAGAAGCGGGAACTGGAAATTGAAAGCTACCAGTGGCGTAGTGAAGTACTTGAGTCGAAGCGCGGTGAATACCATGATCAAATACGACAGAATCGTCTGCGTCTCGCGCAGTTGGAAACTCATATCCGTGATCTTGAAGAGCGCTGGCAGGCTTTAATTAATAAATCCAGGCTGGTTGCGGAAAAACGTGTCGACTCTAATGACAGTCAAATTGATCTAGAAGATGAGTTAACGCGTTTGCAGCAGGAGATCCTAACGGCTCGCACGGAACTGGAACAAATCCGCGTTGAAGCTCAACAGTATGAAAAGTCTTATGCGATTGTTCCCTATCAGGGCGAGTATGGAACGCATCGACGTCCGGTGTATCTGGAATGTGTTGCAGAGGGGGTTGTTATTCAGCCGGAAGGAATTTTAATTTCACATAATGAACTGGACGGGCCTTCGGGCGTTGGGAATCCACTGAATGCCTGTTTACGCACGATTCGCGAGTTTTATGCCAGGCATACTCAGGATGACCAGCAGTCGCCCTATCCTCTGTTGATTGTTCGATCAGAGGGTGTAACGGCGTTTGGAAAAGCCCGCCGTGCTATGGCAGACTGGAAAGATGAATATGGTTTTGAATTAGTGAGTGATGATCTTCCGCTTGCCTTTCCTAATCCTCAGCCGGTACTTTCAGGAGAACTCAAGAAAACTATTGCTCTGGCAAACGACCGGCAACGGGCCTTGGCAATGGCCATGCCAAGTCGGTACGGGGGACAACACGGAGTCCGGCGTCAGGAGCCGGTGGATACAGATTTTAACACCACCACGCAGCAAGGCGACGGTTTTGGTGATGGTCAGCAAGCCTCGGCTAATTTAGGTTCTCAGCCAGGAACCGGTGGTGCCGGGGATGCTGATAAAACGGTAGTCGATGACAAGTCAAATCTGAATCGAAGCAGCAATGGTGGTGCCGGTAATCAACGAACAGGTTCCGGTGGATCTAAAGGTGAGATGATTGCTCCACCTGACGGCATCGGTATG
This sequence comes from Planctomycetaceae bacterium, assembly GCA_002709045.1. Lineage (GTDB taxonomy): Bacteria > Planctomycetota > Planctomycetia > Pirellulales > Pirellulaceae > UBA721. The sequence goes on from PAPJ01000056.1 coordinate 22,505, forward strand.
GCCGGTCGTTCACAGGGTTGGGCATTAGCGGATAGACAGCGAGGCCCCGCGCTTACGCGCCCGGTGAAAGTGATTTGTGAATCCAATCGTCTAACGATCGTGCCCGCTGCGGGCGAACGAGGAAAACCGGTTGTGGTTGAGTTGGGATCGACGGTTAAGGGAAGCATCGATCAGTTTGTAACAGCTGTAAATCAACACATTGATCAATGGGGTATCGCCATTGCCGGCGGACACTGGAAGCCGGAATTGCAGGTCGATGTTCAACCCGGAGGTGAACTCAGATTTAAGGAACTGCAATACACTTTGTATGGCAGTGGGATTAACGTTTGGCAGCATACGGACTAAATGAGTAAGCGAGTAGTAAGTGAAAATGGTATCGGTGGCCTGGATTCATTTCAGGATATCGTAGCCAATCTGGTGGGCATTCTTATCATTCTTGTGATGGTTGTGATGATGCGTACGCGCAACGAACTGGCACAAAATCCGCAAGTTCCACCGGCTGAAAAAGTAACGCAGGCGGAGGTTGAAGAGGCCCGTGTTGTTGCTATGAGAGTGGAAGATAATGTCCTGGAACTCGATGATACGGTTCAGCGGCAGGAATTTGAACTGGATTACAGGAAACGCGAACGAGATCGAATTCTGGAAGCGATTACGCTGGCTGAACAGGAGTTCAAGACACAACAGGAATCCCTGTCGGTCGAAAGTCAAGCCGAGATCGAAATGGCTTCGAAGTATCAAGCGATGAGCAAAGAGCTTGGTGAATTGATTCGTAGTCGGCAGATTCTTAACCAATTGAAGCCGGACGTACATGTGATTGAACACATGCCAACACCAATGGCCAAGACAGTTTTTGGCAAGGAAATCCACTTTCGTCTGGACGATGGCCGGATTTCATATGTACCGTTTGATGAGCTTGTGGATCGGATGAAACGCGATGCTCAGAGTAAAGTTTACAAACTGCATAATCACCCGCGGATCACCGAAACGATCGGTCCGGTTTCGGGCTATCGCCTGCGTTATGATTTGGGGTACACCAACGATGTGGTCAAAACCCGTACTGGCCCGCGTCTACAGCAGAAGATTGAAATGCTGCAGCTTGAGTTGATTCCCGTGCAGTCAGTTTTGGGTGAACCGGTGACAGAGGCCTTGGCAGATGGTTCGCAGTTTATGCAGTACATCAAACGGACGGTACCTGATACAACGACTGTAACGATTTGGGTTTACCCCAATAGCTTTGACCAGTTCCGTAAATTTAAGACAACATTGTTCTCCATGGGATACGCCTGTGCAGGACGGCCACTTCCTGAAGGGCTTTATATTTCAGCCTCACCTCACGGTACAAAATCCGTTCGCCAATAACACTATTTACTCAAGTGTCATTTGAGTTGGTTTAATCCGTATTCAAGAGACGCGACAATTTGTGTGATCTGGCTACTCGATACTGATAAAGGTGGCATGATGACTAACGTGTCGCGAAGGGGCCTCAGCCAGACTCCTTTCTCGCGTGCTGCCAGGCAAACATTTGACCCTGTCCCCAACGCTGGATCGAGTGGGATTTTGTTTTCTTTGTCAGCCACGAGTTCAATAGCTGCGATTAGCCCGCGTTGTCGGATATCACCTACTAGTGGATGTTTAGCCAGCCGCGTGGCTAATAAATCACATAGTAATTGGCTTTGTTCAGCGACATTGGCTAGGGTGTTTTCTTCATGAAAGACATCTAAAGAAGCAAGTGCAGCTGCAGCTGCTAAAGGGTTACCGGCATAGGTGTGGCCATGATAAAAGGTCTTGATTCCTTCACCCAGAAAGGCATTCCATATCTCTGTCGTCGCGGTGGTTGCTGACATCGCAAGGTAACCGCCGGTGAGACCTTTGCCCATACAAAGGATATCAGGACTGATTGCTTCGTGTTCACAGGCAAACATAGTTCCGGTCCGTCCAAAGCCCACGGCAACTTCGTCTGCGATTAGTAGCACATCGTATTTGCGAGTAAGATCACGTACGCCGCGCAGATACCCCGAAGGTTGCATGACGAGTCCGGCCGCCCCTTGTACAAGCGGTTCTAAGATCATCGCCGCCACCTGTTCGTGGTGTTCGGCCAGAGTTAACTCTAATTGTGAGAGATAGTATTGCGTAGCATTCTCTGGCGTTACACCTGCAGGAAAGCGATAGGTGTTTGGATTTTCCACACGGATCACATTGAACAGCAACGGTTCAAACATTTGGTGGAATCGAGCCACCCCTCCGACACTAACACTTCCCAAGGTGTCACCGTGATAGGCAGATCCCAGCGCAATGTAAGTGTTTTTCTGTGGTTTGGGTTTGTCCCGTTGATGCCAGTACTGGAATGCCATCTTGAGTCCGACTTCCACACTACTTGCTCCATCTCCGGAGAAGAATGTGTGCTCTAGGCCATCGGGAGTAATTTCGGCAAGACGTCGTGCTAATTCGATCGATGCGGGATTAGACATTCCTAAAGACGTGACGTGGGCGACTTTGTTAAGTTGATTATTAATGGCGCCGTTGATTTTCGGATGACGATGGCCGTGCACGTTACACCAAACGCTGCTAACGCCGTCGATAAGTTCGTTGCCGTCGATGTCTTTTAGAATGCATCCATCTGCTGATTCAATAATCAGTGGTTGATAATCGCGCATTTGTGTAAATGCGTGCCATACATAATGTCTGTCCCAATTGGCGTATTGTTCCCAATCAGGTGTAGAGTGGTCTGAGGTCATTTTTGAAACCTCGCTAATCTCGTTATTCTCACGATTTTTGGGAGGAGAAAATTAGATGTCATTGATGATATTGAGGCAGATTTGGCGGACTTGCCCGGGATTGACGTTTGGGTTTTCTTTTTTAGCCTGTCCGATGAGCGCTCCGACAGCCTTTTCGTTCCCGCCTCGCACATCATCGACGACTCGTGGATTTCGCTCGACCAGCATTTTACATAAGTCTTCCAAATCACCTTCATCGACCTTTTCGATTCCCAGTTCTTTGACTATTTCAGCAGCAGATTTTCCTGAGTCGAGCATAACTGCCAATACGTCTTTTGCTTTCGAACTGTCCAAATCACCTGACTGAATCAGCTTCAGCATTTCGGCAAGTTGGGCCGCACTTAGTTTGAACGTATCAATACTAATTTCCTGTTCATTAAGAATACGAAGTACTTCTCCCTGAACCCAGTTGCCGGCCAGTTTGTTATCCCCTGAAGCTTCAGCCAGTTCAAGGAAGTAGTCAACAAGACCTCTACCCTGATTGACGATGACATCGGAGGTATAGGTGGTAAGTCCGAACTCTGTTTCCAGTCGTTCGCGTAGTGCCGCAGGCAGCTCACCAATGTCCCTGCCGACTTCTTCGATCTGCTGATCGGTAACAATGACAGGCACCAAATCCGGGCATGGGAAGTAACGATAATCAGCAGATTCTTCTTTCTCGCGTTGTGCGCGGGTAACCTGAGCAGAATCGTCCCACCCGCGAGTTTGTTTGGGAAGTTCGCCAAGCACTTTCCCGGTTTCCTGCCAGACGTTGTACTGCCGTTTGGCTTCATAGGCAATTCCCCGTTCCACACTGCGGAAACTATTCATGTTTTTGATTTCTACAATGGGCGTGGCAATCACGCCGTTATCGGCGGGGATGTGTAGGTTGACGTTGGCGTCACAACGTAATGAGCCTTCCTGCATATTGCAGTCTGACACATCAAGATAAGTAAGTAGCAATCGTAATTCCTGCATGTATGTTTTAGCTTCGGCCGCATTGCGCATGTCCGGATAACTCACAATTTCCAGTAGCGGCGTTCCGGTGCGATTGAGATCGATCCGACTATCGCCTTTGCCAGCAGCTTCGTCATGGATGCTTTTACCCGCATCTTCTTCCAGATGGGCACGTATGATACGTACCCGACGAGGTTCAAATTCGTCGTTCGTCGACTTGATGTCGAGGTACCCCTCTTCACTCATAGGCAGATCAAACTGACTTGTTTGATAACCCTTTGGCAGGTCGGGATAGAAGTAGTTCTTGCGATCCCACTTGGTAAATTTAGGAATACTGCAATTCAGTGCGAGTGCAGTTTTCATTCCCAGAAAGTATGCTTTCTTGTTCATCACAGGAAGCGCCCCTGGCAGGCCGAGGCAGACTGGGCACGTTTGTGTGTTTGGCGGGTTACCGAATTTCGTACTACAGCGGCAGAACAGTTTTGTGTTTGTTTTTAGCTGGACATGTACTTCCAGACCAATCACGATTTCGTATGGAGTCTCGTTCATAACAGTTCTGGCCTCCGTAAGTGAAAGTCAGTGGCGTGCTGGAACATTTGCGCAGCTCGCAGCAATTTTTCTTCCTGAAATGCTGCTGCCTGAAGTTGCAGGCCGATGGGAAGTCCGTTTTTGGTTAATCCGCAGGGAAGTGAGATTCCCGCAACGCCGGCAAGGTTGGCCGTGACCGTATACAGATCTTCGAGATACATGGTCATCGGGTCGCTTGTTTTTTCTCCTTTTACAAACGCAGGATTAGCGGTGACCGGACCAATGATCAGATCGACCTGCTCGAAGGCATTATCATAATCTTGACGGATGAGCCGTCTTACTTTCAGAGCCTTTAGATAGAAGGCATCGTAATAACCCTCGCTCAGGGCGTAAGTTCCGAGCATGATGCGACGTTGTACTTCTGAGCCAAATCCTTCGCTACGCGTTTTACGATACATCCGGACCAGAGGCCCTTCGTCACTTCCGTCTTCTGCAAGTTCGGCTGCTACTTCTGCCTGATCGGCCCGATACCCGTAGTGAGCTCCATCATATCGGGCAAGGTTACTGGATGCTTCGCATGGTGCGATGATGTAGTAAGTGGCGATACCATAGTCAGCATGAGGCATTTCAAGATTTTTGATTGTGGCACCTAATGACTGGTAGGTTGCAATCGCTTGTTTAACGGCACCTTCGATCTCAGGATCGATGCCTTTGCCAAAGTGTTGCTCGACGACTCCCAGTCTTAGATTTTGCAGTGGTTGATGAACGGTTTCTGAATAAGGAGGAACAGGCGTATCCACAGAAGTGGAATCGAGTGAATCATGACCGGCTAACACTTCCATAAGCAAAGCGGTGTCTTCCACGGTTCTGGCAAGTGGCCCGATTTGATCAAGGCTGCTGGCAAAGGCGATCAGTCCGTAACGGCTGACACGTCCGTAAGTTGGCTTTAATCCGACACATCCGCAAAGAGCAGCTGGTTGACGAATTGAACCGCCGGTGTCTGTTCCAATGGAAAGCGGAGCCATGTCGGCGGCAATACAGGCTGCGGCTCCACCGCTACTTCCACCGGGGATGCGGGAAGTATCCCACGGATTCTGTGTTGGATGATAGGCCGAATTTTCTGTGGAGCTGCCCATAGCGAATTCGTCCATGTTTGTGCGCCCGAGAATAACAGCATCGGCTGAGAATAGCTTTTCAACCACGGTGGCGTTATAAGGAGGCACAAAATTCTCCAGCATTTTTGAGCCACAGGTCGTGGGGGTGTTTTGTGTGCAGAGTATATCCTTGATGGCGATCGGAAGACCGGCGAGCTTACCAAGTGATTCACCTGCCTCGCGTTTGCGATCAACTTCGGCCGCCTGAGTTAGTGCCGTATCTGATTCAACTCGCAGAAAAGCTCCGACTGCCGGATCGACCTGATTGATTCGATCCAGATAGGCCTGAGTCAATGCGACACTGGTGATTTCTCTTGACTGGAGAAGTGCTAATTGCTCGGTGGCCGTTTTATTTATGATTGACATGCTGTTTCTTATGGTCCGTTATGCGTCAGGATTCACCTTTATTCACCCAAGACAGCCGGAACACGGAAATATTCCTCGTCGCTCTTTGGTGCATTGCCGAGGGCTGCTTCACGTGTAAGACCCGGACGCGGCTCGTCTTCAGCCAGGGCATTATAAATATCTAATGCGTGGGCCATAGGTTCCACGTCCTGAGTATTTAGTTCGGAAAGTTTTTCGACGTACTCTACAATTTGGATCATGTGGTCTGTCATCCGGTCTAATTGATCGTCATCAAATTTAAGCTTTGCCAGCAGCGCAACTTTTTCTACATCCTGACGAGTGAGTGACATGGTGGGTAATCCTGTTTTAGTGGAGATATAAAAAAATCCCGAAACATACCTCCGATCCGCTTAGCTGACCGGTCTGGTGCGCCACTGGCGAACCAATTGGAGTTTCGGGAGTTTGTTTTTGTAGCAATAAGACGCGAAAATGAATTTCGCATCCCGATAGGTTAAACCTCGAATGGTTTAACTGCGACTGCCTTACGAATTGCTCCGCTGCGGATACACTGAGTGCAAATCCACATACGTTTGTTCGTGCCGTCTGGTTGGGCTACACGGATTCGCTGTAAATTAGGCTTGAACTTACGTCGAGTAATACCAGTGATTTTGGTACCAACACCACCTAAATATTTAGCTTTACCGCGAGTCTCAACCGAATTACCGATTTGTGCCTGTTTACCGCAAATTTCGCAAACTCGAGCCATGAGTTGCAATCCTCAAAAAAATAGTTCTGTCTATGTGGCCAACTTTATTAAAAGTTCAAAAGGTCAGTATAACTGGATAACGAGTCTCTGCAACGGGTTGCTTGGACCTGCGGTGGATGATTGAGACTGATTTTTTATCGATTTCAAAGCCGAATCTTTGTCATTTCCAACTACCTACATACTCGCATAAGACATTTTCTGGGGATAAAATTAGTTAGTGGATAAGATTACTGCTCGTTTGGTCGAAATTTGCGTATTTTTTTACCAGCAGAGTTAACACTGAACTGGCAGATGATTTGAGTATCCTCTTTTTATATGAAAGCTCAATTGGATGATGCAATTTCAAAACATGAGTTTACGAAAACTGACATTCAAAGCCTCCCTGTTTCTACTGTTACTATCTGGTGCTGTACAACTTCAGGCTGCTGAATTACTTACTTATTCGGGGCAAATGATCGGTGAGAAGGGAGATCCGGTTGCTACGACTAAACGATTTACTTTGGCCGCTGTGCGTGATGCATCTGCCAGTGGCGGAAACCTGCACTGGATTATTGTTGAAGATGGCCGGGGTGCTATCCCCTGGCCTCATAGTTATGGTTCTTCCCAATGGCTCGATGGCAATGGACTGAATGTTCAGGCCGCTACCGCTTCTCGGAATAATCCGCAGTTGCTTTATAAAAATGAAGAGCTGAATGCGTATGTTGCTGTTGCTTTACCTCAGCTTGCCGATGGTCAAAAACTAAATCAGGAGTCGATTTGGAAGCAGGGTCCGGTGACATATCGAGTGACAGAACGTCAGTCGATCGAAGGTCAGCAAACATGGCGTATACTGGGTTTTACCAACTTCGGCGTCAAGCGAACATTCTGGGTGAACGATCAGGGGTATATTGTACGCTTGCGGGAGAATGTCACTATCGGGCGAGGTGACCGATTTGATCTGGAATACGATTTGAAGAATGTTGAAACGCTTCAGGATGATGCTCGTGGGAAAGTTGTAACGGCCTTTGATGTCTTCAATAAATTCCGCACCAAAGTTGATATCGAAAAGCTGGAAAAAGAAATTGTCTGGGATGACGAACAGTTAGAGGCATTTCGCGATGATATTGATCGTTTAGTTTCTGTTTCTGCGGACACTCCGCTGAGTGCTGTTGCCCGTCTGGCGCAGGCAGATCTAAAAACTCAAAAGGGTCGAAGTGGTGGAGTGGCAACTTTGATGACCCGTGCTATTGGTAAAGTTGTTGAAGAGCCAGGCTTTGAGTTGTATCGAGGAAGTGATTATTCGGACGAATCACTGACGGGCAATGTGACCGTTCTCCATTTTTGGGAATATCGCAGCAGTCCGCTGGAGCAACCTTATGGTCAGGTAGGTTATCTGGACTTTTTATATCGTAAGTACAAGGGTCAGGGAATTAATGTACTGGGCGTTGTATCCAATACGCTGTTGGAAGACCCGGCCGAGCGATCTCGGGTTCGCGTGAATGCACGTAAGTTTGCTTCCTTTATGAACCTCAGTTTCCCGATCGTCGCGGATGTGAAGGGCTATATTGGAAAGATCGGTGACCCACGTGGAGCCGGTGCTAAATTACCTCTTTTTATTGTGCTTGATCAAAAAGGACGCATAGTGCATTACAAGGCGGGATTTTATGAAGTTGACCGCGATCTTGGACTCAAGTCTCTAGATAATGTTGTTAAAGAATTGCTGGAAGCTGATTCGGAATAAGAACCACCAATGAGCAAGCTTTCCATGGAACGTCTCGACATTCTGTTGACCGGCGTGGCAGAACAATATTCACCCCGTCTTCTGGCGGCAGTTCGATTTGCTGTGGAGGCCGGACAGCAAACATTAGAGCGTTTCTGCCAGCAGGATTTACTGGTTGAAAAGAAAAATGATCGTTCACCGGTCACCGCTGCGGACAAAAATGCAGAACTTTTGCTGAGAGCAAGAATTCAGGGAGCATTTCCCGACGATGCAATCGTTGGTGAAGAATTTGAGAATGTGGCTGGAACTTCTGAGTACCGTTGGATTATCGATCCGATCGATGGCACCAAGTCGTTTATCTGCGGAGTCCCACTTTATGCAACGTTAGTAGGCGTCGAGTGCGGCGATGAGAGTAGGATTGGAGTGATTTATATCCCAGCATTGGAGGAATTGATTTTCGCCGAGGTTGGTTTTGGCTCCGGGTATCTACAGGGTGACGGTGATTTGATCGTACCTCGGGTTTCATCGACGACCAGTCTGGCTGAAAGCTGTTTTGTTACTTCGCAGGTCAGCACCTATTATGAAGTGGATCGCGCTCCACAATACCTCGCCCTTGAAAAAGAAGCCTATATCACCAGAACCTGGGGAGATGCTTACGGATATTTGCTGGTTGCCACAGGTCGAGCGGAAGTAATGGTTGATGCAGTCATGAACGTCTGGGATGCTGCAGCGATTCTACCAGTGATGATCGAGACTGGTGGTACGTTTACTGACTGGAATGGAAAAGCCACGATTCACGGTGGTGAAGGCATCGGAACCAATGGTCTAGTTCTTGAACAAGTACTGGCAGCTATCAAGGTCTAAATCAGGCTGTGTTCAGGCCGTATGTGGGTCTGAATTCCCAGCAGCTTGCTGACCTGTCTGTGTCTCAGGCTGATCGTTTATGTCCTTGTCAGGTTCATCGTATTTGAACGAGTAAACCAACAGCAGTAAGGCGCCGCAAACCAATAGGCAGTCTGCAATGTTAAAGTTGGGCCAAACCAAGTCCTGATATGTAAAGAGAATGAAGTCACGCACACCATATGCATAATCAGGGTGGATCTCTTTATCATGCCACCAACCCATGCGGTCATAAAAGTTACCGAGGACTCCACCGGTGATGCATCCTAGACAAATGGTAAGAAACAGACTCTTCCAGGCTTTACCCCGGATAAACCAAAACAGGATCGCAGTGAATGCAACGACTGAAAAGAGAGCGAAGACGCTACTGCCCCCCTGTCCCATTCCAAACAACGCTCCCTGATTGACAGCCGTTTGGAAACCGAAAAAGTCTTCGATGACCCACCAATCCACCCCGATAGTTTCATGGGGTAACCCAAGTTCTGCAAACATGAAGGATTTGGTCCACAGATCAGCTACCAAACCACCAATACTGATCATTAAATAGAGAGTCATGCGTCTTGCCAGACTCGGAGCTGTTTTATACTGAGTAGAAGCCAGCTCGTTTTGATCATCCATGCATCGTCGGTTTAACCACCTCGCTGGATTTGATCGGCACATCGAACGCAATACGCTGTAAATGGAATCGCATTGAGGCGCATCTTTGGTATCTTTGATCCGCACTCGTCACAGGCGCCATAGGTACCTGACTCAATACGCATCAACGCAGCGTCAATCTGTTCTAGAACTTCTTCCTCATTGGCCATTAAAGACAGTGAAAAGTCCTGTTCGTACTGATCTGATCCCATATCAGCCATGTGATTGGAAAGGGTGGAGCCGCTGCCTGCCGCAGGATTCTTGTTAAGGGCTGCATCAGCTAAACCACTAACATCACCACGTAGTCGCGCGCGAAGTACAGTAAGCATCTGTTTAAACGGTTTAGCTTCCCGCTTTGTCATTGCATTTTTAGGTTTACTCATGTTTCTCTTACTCTGCTTGCAAATCTTCTATACGCAAACAACAGTTTGACTAAAATCAAATTGTCGCCAACCGGCATTTTGAATCTTTCAAAAAGAAAATTGTAGAAATGCTTGCAAGCACTGTCAAATGTAGACAGTCTTACTATCAGAAAAACTAATAATAATAATTACTAATTGCTTCTTTCTTAATAGTGGTTGATGATTAATAAATGTAGTTTTAGACTGTAAATCTTGGTGTTTAAGATTGATTTCTGGAATTTTAACTTAGCGGAATATAACCATTACTAGGCACCTGTTTTATAAAACCAGAAATTGACAAAATCGGATTGTGGTCGTGATTTTTAGAGACGCAGCTTATCAACAATGTATTCACCCGGACTGTGGTCAGCAGTTTGGTATTGAACAGGTTTTAACATCCTGTGCAAGCTGTGGAAGTTTGTTAGATGTCAAATATGACTGGAATAAGGCTGGCACACCAACCGACTGGTCATATTATCAGAACAAATGGACGCGTAAGTCTGATCGCTTAAATTTCAGTGGGATTTGGCGTTTTCACGAGCTGTTGCCGTTTGCTAATTCTGAACATGTTGTAACCGTTGGTGAAGGTCAAACATTGCTGCAGCAGGCCGATTTCGTTTCGAAATTTGTAGGTGTGGATGCAGGTAATCTTTTCCTACAGTACGAAGGTATGAATCCGTCGGGCAGTTTCAAAGACAATGGTATGTCTGCCGCTTTTACGCATGCCCACAGTGTTGGTGCTAAACGTGCGGCCTGCGCATCGACTGGAAATACGTCAGCATCACTGGCGATGTACTGTGCAGTCAGTCGATTAATGAAAGCAGTTATTTTCATTGGTTCCGGAAAGATTGCCTATGGCAAGCTTTCGCAGGCTCTTGAATATGGTGCTTTGACTGTACAAATCAGCGGAGATTTTGACGACGCGATGCAACGCGTTCAGGAAGTCTCTGAAGAACTTGGTATCTATCTGGTCAACAGTATCAATCCGTTTCGTCTGGAAGGTCAAAAATCAATCATGTTCCGGGTACTGGAAGGTCTTGGCTGGCAAGTGCCTGACTGGATTGTTGTACCTGGTGGAAATCTGGGAAACTCCAGTTCATTCGGTAAAGCGTTCATTGAATTAAAAGAACTTGGATTGATTGACCGGGTGCCGCGGCTGGCGATTATTAATGCCGCCGGGGCTGATACTTTACATGAGTTATATGAGAATCGTGGCGTTCGTTGGAACGGCGGGCGTATTGATCGTTCCGCATTACAGACCTATTACGATGAGTTGGATGCGAATGACAAAAAAGCATCTACGATTGCCAGTGCAATTGAAATCAACCGGCCGGTTAACTTTGCCAAGTGCCTAAGAGCATTGGACTTCTGTGATGGCGTTGTTCGCAAGACGACGGATCAGCAGATACTGGATGCGAAAGCAAAAGTCGGCTCGGGTGGAATCGGCTGTGAACCTGCAAGTGCTGCAAGTGTGGCCGGTGCCAAGATTTTACGCGAACAGGGGGTGATCGCTCCGAGTGATCGTGTAGTCTGTATTTTGACCGGACATCAGTTGAAAGATCCCACAGCAACAGTTGCCTATCATACGACCGATCAGGACAAGTTTAATGAAGTGTTGGGTGCACGAGGCGTTAGCCGAGCTAATTTTGCCAACCGGGCTGTCGCGGTGCCCAATAATTTGAATGAGATAATTAAAGCGATCAAACTCTATGGTTAGTACCGTTCCCCTCTTTTTGTAAGAGAGTTTGCTATCGTTGTCCAAAGAATAAGGAATAGTGAGAAATGATTGGAATTGCAATTCATGGTGCTGCCGGAAGAATGGGACAGCGTTTGATTGCTTTGGGCAGTCAGGATGATCAAGTAAAACTGACTGCTGCCATCGAGTTTGCCAACCATCCAAAGATTGGTCAGGATGCTGGCCTTGTGGCTGGTGTTGGTGAACTGAATTTGCCTCTGAGTCCGGAGTGGGATGAAGGCACTCAGGTGGTGATCGATTTCTCAGTACCAGCCGGTGCCGAAGCGATTGCCCGAACCTGTCTGGAACGCCGGACTCCTTTAGTACTTGCCACAACAGGACTCAGTGACGAGCAAAAGGTGTTAATTGAACAAGCCGCTCAGGAAATACCGGTTGTCTGGGCTCCGAGTATGAGTACGATGGTGAATCTTACGATGAAACTGGCGACAACAGCTGCCGAGGTTCTCAAGGACTATCCGGGTGGTACTGACGTTGAGGTTCTGGAACGTCATCATCGTTTCAAAGAAGATTCACCCAGTGGTACGGCCTTGCGTTTCGGAAACCTTATTTGCAATGCAATGGGAATCACGAATGAAGTGCACGGACGTGAAGGGCAAATTGGAGCTCGTCCGCGAAACGAGCTTGCGTATCATGCGATTCGTACCGGTGATAACCCGGGCGAACATACGATTGTCTTTGGAGTGCTTGGTGAAACAATTGAACTTACGGTTAAAGCCAGCAATCGTGACTGTTATGCATTGGGTGCTCTCAGTGCTGCTAAGTTCGTAGCTCAGCAACAACCCGGTCTTTACAATATGTACGACGTATTGGGTTTGTAATGGCCAAGTGCGATCAAGGGTATCTCTGTCAGGTTTGCGGCCAGGAGGTGGAAAACATCGTGGAAAGTGACCTGTATTTGCGATACATTCTTGGCTTAGTCGATCCTGAAGTTCTGCATATTGCTTCGGAACGGCATCTTAGATGTAACCCCACGTTTGCACAGTATATTGTTCACTCGGAGTTTCCACCGCTGCATGTGGAAGGTGATTTTGACAAGCGTCAATTAGACGCCGAGTTTGTCGCAACGCGGGAACAGGAAGTCACGCGGGGATTCCGGCGGCTGCTTAAAGTAGCTCAGGCAGGAATATCGATTCTGGACTATCCCCAAGTCACTGATTAGTCGTTAAGCTCCTCGATTTCCACTGAATCAAGATCGTTTTCTTCAGCCGAAGAACCGCTAGTAGCCCAGCACTGGAGCCAGCCAGCGTTCCACTTCCTGAATGCTCATGCCTTTACGTTTTGCATAGCTTTCCACCTGATCACGACCGATTCGATCGACGGCAAAATAACGGGATTCTGGGTGAGCGAAATAGAGCCCGCTGATGCTGGCTGCTGGCATCATGGCATAGCTATCGGTTAACTTCATACCTGTATTGACTTCGACGTCCAATAGTTCCCAGATCGTCTGCTTTTCCGTATGATCCGGTTGAGCCGGGTAGCCTGGAGCAGGACGAATCCCCCGATAGGACTCAGCTATTAACTCTTCATTCGTTAGTCCTTCAGTGCTTCCATAACCCCATTGAACACGAACTTGCCGGTGCAATTTTTCAGCGAACGCTTCAGCAAGCCGGTCCGCAAGAGCCTTCACCATGATCGAGTTGTAATCATCCGTTTGGGCATCAAATTCGGCAGCAAGTTCGCCGCATCCAAAACCAGTTGTTAAAGCAAAAACACCAACATAGTCAGCGCGACCGGAATCCTGTGGAGCCACATAATCTGCTAACGAGCGGAAGTAATTCTGACCTTTACGACGGGTCTGCTGACGCAGAGTATGCAGGCGGTTCACTTCGGTCTGCAGGTCATCGTTTTCGTACAGGATAATGTCGTCATTGACTGAATTAGCCGGCCAAAAACCATAAACCGCCTTCGCCTGAAATAGTTTATCGTCCACAATTCGATCTAAAAGAGTCCGGGCGTTGTCATACAACTCTTTAGCAGGTTCCCCCAACTTTGGATGTTTGAAAATACGTGGATACTTACCTTTCAACTCCCAGGCCATAAAAAATGGAGACCAGTCGATGTATTCCACTAACTCTTCTAAGGATTGCTCTTCGATGACACGGATGCCTGTGAAATCAGGATTTTGAATATCAACAATGGACCAGTCGCTGGTAAATCGATTTTCGAGAGCCTCCTGATAGCTGACACTGTTTACTTGTCTTCCCTCAAATGCTTTTACCAATTTGGCCTGTTTGTCGCGGTTTGAGTCTGCAAAAGATTGCTTGTTATCACCCAGCAGCGATTCCACAACGCCAACGCTGCGCGAGGCATCCAATACATGCACGACAGGTTCGACATACTGTGGTGCAATCTTAACGGCAGTATGCTTGGCACTGGTGGTCGCTCCGCCAATCAGCAGCGGGATCTGCATTTTCAGACGAGTCATTTCTTTAGCAACGTGCATCATTTCGTCCAAACTTGGCGTGATCAGACCTGAAAGTCCAATAATGTCCACGTTTTCCTTTTGAGCAGTTTCCAAAATCTTTTCGCTTGAAACCATAACCCCAAGGTCGATGATTTCAAAATTATTACAGCCCAGTACGACTCCGACAATATTTTTTCCGATGTCGTGTACATCTCCTTTGACGGTGGCCATGAGTATTTTGCCACGGCTGGAATTTTCATCGAGACCAGCAGCCTTTTTCTCTGCTTCCATGAATGGTAGAAGGTAGTTGACCGCTTTTTTCATGACGCGAGCGGACTTGACAACTTGTGGCAGGAACATTTTTCCGTCGCCGAATAAGTCTCCGACTATGCTCATTCCATCCATCAGTGGACCTTCAATGACCTGCAGCGCTAGCTCAGTGTTTTGGCGATATTCTTCCACATCCGCTTCGATAAATTTGTCGATTCCTTTGACCATTGAATGGCTTAGCCGCTGTTCAACCGGAGCCTCTCGCCAACTCAGGTCCTCTTCGATTTTTTTACCACCCTGTCCTTTCACCGTTTCGGCAAAGTTTAACAATCGATCGGTGGCATCTTCGCGGCGGTTGAGTAGCACATCTTCGACATGCTCAAGCAGGTCAGCGGGGATTTCTTCATAAATTTCGAGTTGTCCGGCATTAACAATTCCCATATCAAGTCCGGCTTTGATGGCATGGTAAAGGAATGCGGAGTGCATTGCTTCGCGAACAACATCGTTGCCACGAAACGAGAATGAGATATTACTAACACCACCTGAAACCTTCGCTCCGGGACAAACTTTTTTGATTTCCCGCACCGCTTCAATAAAGTTCACCGCATAGTTGTCATGCTCGGGAATTCCCGTGGCTACCGTAAGGATATTAGGGTCGAAGATAATATCATCCGGCGGGAAGCCAATGTTGTCGGTTAACAGATCGTAGGCACGTTTGCAGATTCGAACCTTGTCACTCGTTTCTACGGCCTGCCCTTTTTCGTCAAATGCCATCACGACCGCTGCAGCACCATACTGTCGAACCAGTCGGGCACGTTCAAGAAATTCTTTTTCACCGTCTTTGAGACTGATGGAATTGACAATTGCTTTACCTTGCACGCACCGCAGGCCGGCCTCAATGACCGACCACTTCGAACTATCGATCATAACAGGAACTCTGGCGATATCCGGTTCAGCGGCAATTAGGTTTAGATACCGGCTCATTGCTGCTTCACCATCGAGCAAGGCATCGTCCATGTTGATATCAATCACGGCTGCTCCGCCGAGCACTTGCTGTCGTGCAACTTCAACAGCTTCTTCGTATTTATCATCACGGATAAGTCGGGCGAATCTTCGCGATCCGGTAACGTTGGTTCGTTCGCCGATCATCAGAAAGTTGGAGTCATCCCGTAGTGTAAGCGGTTCCTGTCCGCTAAGGCGCATGAGCGGTTCTACAGGGGAAACTTGCCGGGGCGGCATATTTGCTGCAGCTTCGGCAATGGCCGCAATGTAATCAGGTGTGGTGCCGCAACACCCTCCAAGAATGTTGACCCACTGATTGGAAAGGAAGTCTTGCAGGTGTCCGGCCATTTCACCGGGTGTTTGATCGAAACCGCCAAACTCATTAGGAAGACCGGCATTGGGATGGCAGCTGATGTGTACCGGCGCGATACGTGATAATTCTTCGACGTAGGGCCTCATCTTTTCTGCACCAAGGGCACAGTTAATTCCGACACTTAATAAATCGAAATGTGAAATGCTGTTCCAGAACGCTTCGATCGTCTGACCGGTTAGAGTCCGCCCAGCTTCATCAGTAATGGTAACAGAAGCCATCACCGGCAGATTCACAGCGTGATCGGAAAAGTACTTCTTGATCGCGAACAGACAGGCCTTCAGGTTTAGTGTGTCAAACGTCGTCTCCGGGAACAGAATGTCGACACCGGCATCCACCAAAGCCGCAATTTGAGCATAATACGAATCTACATGCTGATTGAACGTGACTTCCCTAAATCCCGGATCTTCAACCTTCGGCGAGATCGAACATGTTTTCGTGGTTGGGCCAATCGACCCGGCTACAAACCGTGGTTTGTCAGGATTCTCATTGGTGAATTCGTCGCACGCAAGGCGAGCAGCCTGAACGGCCGCCACGTTAAGGTCATAGGCCAGGTCCGGCAGATCAAATTCAGCCATTCCTATCGGGGTGGCACCAAATGTATTAGTTTCCACAATGTCAGCGCCGGCAGCCAGGAATTTACGATGAATGTCGGTTAACGTATCAGGGTGCGTGAGAGCAATCAGGTCAACAAAGTTTTTGACATCTTTGTGGTGATTGGCAAACTGCTCACCACGAATTGTCTGTTCGTCAAAACCTAACGAGAAGACAGTCGTTCCCATCGCGCCATCAAGAATCATCACACGTTCCTGCATGATTTTTTTCAGTTGTGCTGTTCGATCAGTCGTCACGATGGATCGTAGCTCCTTAGGCATGAATGCGTCGGTAGTTGCCAATTCCCCATTATTGTCTATCAGCCAAAACTAACAACTACGCTATTGAAATGCATTTACTGATTTCAGCCAATCAATTGCCGTTATTGGACCATCTGAAAGAAGTAGAGATTCACCTTCCCCGGGATTCGGTGATCTGCAAAACCATCAGGACCAAACATTTTAACCAGAACTTTTTGCACTCTTCTGTTGTGTGACTGGCCACGTACAACAAGCCATCCCTGTGAGGCTTTTCTGATCCTGTTTTCCAGTAGATCGGGATTCCGGTATTCAGAAATCGGCTCGATTTGTAAACCTTCCGTCAGCGGATACATCCCATTGAGAGGGAAGGTACAGTATTCGGACATGCTGATACTAGGGGTGTGCTGTGCGTCGGCAATTTCAGCAAGCCGAATGTCTTCAACTAAACCGCCAGCCAGCAAAATAGAATCCTCAGGCTTTGCCTTTTCACAGAGGGTTGCCGCCACCACATCCCAACGTTCGTTTTTGACGGTGATTTGTTCTGTTTGATAGTTTTCAATGACTTTACTATCAAAAAGTATAAAGACCATAAGGCAGCACAGACCTATTCCAAGAGGTCTGAATACGGGCCTTATATCCTGGGTGATAGATGCCATGCTAAAGCCAAAAAAGAGGCTAAATCCTGGTAGACAGCTAACTAAATAACGAGGGAAAAACCAATTCACCCAATCCATTCGAGTCGTAGTCCAGGCCGTTAGGTAGGGAATCAAGGCGAGCATCAAGGCACCGAAAATCAGTGGTTTCCGCGCGCCTAGTTGGGGTCTAAACGTTATCAGGCATACTCCAGGCATTATTAGCGTACTTATAACAGGCAATTTTTTTATAAGTGCTTTAAGTGTCGCGTCATTGGCAGGTATAAACGTGGCCCATTGGCTACGATGTTGGTAAATATTCTCTAAAGCATCAAATTGCGAACCAATTACCACCCCCAGAAAAAATCCTTGCAGGCCTAATGTTCGCAAACGAGTGGATATCGGAGCAGGACTGACAAGCAAGTCCGCGAGTAAAAGACTGCCAATAGCAGGGATTGCCATGTAGTGCGTATAGATGCATAACACTGCGAAGACGATCCACATAGTTTCAAGTGGCCAATGGATCTTTCTTTTTTGCTCGTATTCAACCTTATATGTCCTGTCCCATCGAGTTGAGCTGACACAGAACAGAATTAGTACCAGTAGCGTTAACAGGCTGTAGGAACGAGCCTCGACAGCGAATAACAGCTGGATGTGACCTGCCGCGAACGAAATAATTGTCAGCAACGTGGCGAACAGATTAAGTTGATGACGATGACACAGCCAGTTTAGTGTGATTACTGAACCACAGGCACAGCTGACGGAGAAGATTCTCAGAGATATTTCCGATTGTCCTGTGAGGCTTACTACTAACTTCAAAAGGAAAAAGTAAAGCGGTGACTGGTTTCCCGCATTGGCTCGCTCGGTGAGCAAGTCGAAATCGGCTAGGATTGTCCAGGAAGTGTGAAGTTCATCAATCCATAGAGGTAGATCTAGATAGCTTTGAGAAATCACTGCGATGACAGCAATTCCAATCGTCGCCGACAAAAAGTAGATCTGATTAGGTGGAGTGGTCATCGGATTTTGGGAATGTATGATGCGAGGCAAATGGAGACTGCAGGACGGTTATAGCTTCATTAAAAGCAGTAGAGCAAAGATTGTGCAAGACCGTACAGATTTAATAGCAGCCAGCAGCTCGTTCCTTTTGCGGCAGTATTTCCAGACAGGTCGTCCACCATCCTGTATGAATGGTTTCAATAAACTCGTCGGGAATTCCTTCCCGTTGCATTTCATTACCCAGACGTTGATGGTCATAACTTACCGGATGGAATGCGTGCTGTATTCCAGTGCGTGAAATGTCGAGCGTTGTAAACCAGACATGACTGTTACCATCGTTTTCGGGACGACCCAGCACACCAACATTCACGAACTGTCCATGATTGGTTTTAGCATGCCACTTAATGCCGGTATGCGTGCCGGCAATCAAGTCAAGATTACGCCTTTTCAGAAACATATCAAGAAAGTGTAACGGTGTTGCGGATTCCCATAAAAACTCGTTCGTCTTACGAGGGCTTCCATGACATAGTAGAAGGCGTTGTTCTTCAATCTCCAGTTCAATTTCTGAAGGGAGTGATTTGAGGAACGCTTTATTGTCCTCACTCGTGTTTGCCAGTGTGTAGTCATAGCTGAGTTGGGCGAAATGGTTGTCACGCACGTCGGTGTATCCACACTGGCAGTCGGCCAATTCGTTGCCGATACTATCATCATAGTTCCCCTGAATACATTCGATTTTATTGTCGGTCAGTAGCGGAAAAGACCTGTCCGGATGAGGGCCGAAGGCTCCGATGTCTCCCAGACAGTACAATGCATCCACTCCCAAAGCGCTAGCCTGTGAGATGGCTGCTTCCAAAGCCAGATAATTGTTATAAATACCACCAAATAAGCCGATTCGCACATTCATACTTACGAGCTCCCGGGGGTATTGCTGGCAGCGACATTCGAACAAATGGAGCCGTATTGATAGCAGGTAAAACAGGCTCCGTGTGAAATATTAAACGATTGATCACTGGCTGCTTTCAGGTTTTCTCCCAGAACGGATTCTGGTGATTCAATCAAAATTGGGCAAACGTGGACTCCCCGGTCCGTCACAATTCGCGAGTGCTCACAAACTAATTGGCTGGTATCAAATTCCTCGAGCATGTTTGAGGTCACACGTTGGTGAATGGAATATCCGTTTGTTCGATTTTTTTCAGCACCAATTTTCAGTGTCGGCAACAGTTTAATTCTGGGATGAGCATACCCATGTTGTTTAAGAACCTCGGTAAATCGTTCCAAAACGGCCTGAGTTTCGCTATCTGGCCAGGTTTGGGTTGCCGTGATGATCGGGAGAAAACCTTGCGAGACGAGACGGCCCACCCCGCGAATCGCTCTGTCGAAGGTTCCTTTACCTCGGATGGGGTCATTGGTTTTTGAACTGAAACCATCCAGCGAGACTCGAAATTCCAAACTATAGCGACTGAGATGATGGGCAGCGCTAAGTCTGTTAAGCCATTGCTCTTTGAACACGGTGGCATTGGTAAGTACGGTGGCAGGGCCGAATTCCAGAGTATCGATTAAGATATCGGTCATTTCCGGATGCAGAAATGGTTCGCCGCCGGTGAAGTAATATCCTTTGACACCAATTTCGGCACTTTCACGAAGAGATCGTTTGATTTTTTTTCGCGTTAGAAAACCAAAATTGTCATTGTCAGGACTACAGGAAATAAAGCAGTGCTGACAAGTCAGATTGCAACGAGTGCCGGAGACTTGAAACCAGAGTTCGTCCAGATGAGAAAGAGATATTTCGACATTCGCTGTACTCATTATCTTCCTTTCTCGATGAATCGTTGGTCGCTGGAATGAAGGTCTTCATTAGCCAGAAAAAGTATGGTAAATATCCAGGGAGTCTCGGGCACCAATAAGCTGAAACAACTGAACAATCTGCTGTAATCCGGTACGGAATAAGAAGCCAGACTGACGGCCATAACTCTTAATCCCCAATTGGTAGTAATTCGGTTCAG
The DNA here is from genome assembly GCA_002709045.1 of Planctomycetaceae bacterium. Classification (GTDB taxonomy): domain Bacteria; phylum Planctomycetota; class Planctomycetia; order Pirellulales; family Pirellulaceae; genus UBA721. The sequence goes on from PAPJ01000056.1 coordinate 42,931, forward strand.
ATGTTATCAGCAGATCGCCAGATTCCAGAGATACATCCAGACAGTTGTCACCAATTTGATTTAGTAAACTTGCCGCTAGTTTGATTGGGCCTTCGGTGGCATAGCAGGGATGGAATTGAAGTTCTTGATGGATGGAATTATCGACTCTGTATCCGGTTAGTCCATAGATTTGGTCAAAGCTATGCCAGCTCAGCTGCAAGTGGTGTTCATCTTTGCTGTCGCTGGCCTGATTGTCGACTTGGTGGATTCCAAGCTGATACTGCGGACCAGTGCTAGAACCTGATTCTCTGACCGTATCAATGGCACAGTTTGGTAATGCTTTTATTTGCGAGTCTTGAACCAGTTTTTGTACTTTATTCATAATATGGACGCGTTCGGTGAGCGGATCATCTTTAATTTGCTGAAGTGCCGAAGAGTATTCGCCACGCGTGATCCAGGTGACATTTGCTCCGACATCCGTCAGTGTGACTAAAGCACATGCCGCCGAGTGCCCTGCTCCGACAACGGCGACGTCCTTTCCCCGCAGTTGTTGTGCAAGCTCTCTCGTTGGAATCCTTCGGTTAATAGCGAAGTCCAGTTTCTGTTCACCGATGGCAGGCACTCCTCCTGCTCCGATCGGATTCGGACTGGAGAAGACTCCGGACGTATCAATGACCACATCGGCTGTCTGGACTCGGCGATGATTGTCCTGTTCAATAATCACTCTGAAGGGATCATTAGCCCGTCCCTGATCAAGATCCGTTTTATTTAGCCAGGTTCGGCTAACGCTAATAACACGACAGTTAGTGTAAATGTTTGGTCGCAGTAAATCGGTCTCTGATAAAGGTCGTAAGTAGCTTTGGATCCACTGTTGGCCAGTTAGGTATTCATCACTACCGGGAAAATCATGAGTCGGTTCGTGGCTTTCGATAGCTGCTTTCCCCAGTGGTGAGTGATTCATGGAGAAAGGTGAGAACATCTTTACATGGCCCCATTGGTGAACGTGTTCACACACTTGCCCGGCTTCATAGATTTTTGCTTGGTATCCGAGATACCTCGCATACAACGCAGCTTCCAGTCCGACAGGACCGCCACCGATGAAGAGTATTGTTGCAGGAGTATCGATTGCCATAAGTTTTTGATCTCAGCTACCTTGAGATTCTGAAATGCTCAAAGTTGATTTCGGACTCTTTGCCTTCAAGTAAATCAGCCATTATTACCGCTGTTCCGGTTGATAGATGGATACCACTTCGGAAATGCCCTGAAGCCATGAATAGATTATCGACATTCGGGACCTTGCCAATGTACGGAACTCCGTCAAAACTTCCCGGTCGCAAACCTGACCAACTCATTGTGATTTCGTATTCTTTTAAAGCGGGCACTAATGAATAGGCGAAGTTTGCCAGTTGCTCGAGCATCTGGGGAGTTGTTCCCTTTTGAAAACCGACCTCTTCTTCACACGATCCGGCCAGAATTTTTCCATCGGCACGCGGGACTAAGTAACGCGATCCTTCATTGAGGATATGGCGGATCAGATTTTTCGGACCTTCTACAAGAATCATTTGTCCGCGGATTGGCACGATACCTGTAGGGATATCGATGACCTGTTTTAGTAGTGTTGATGACCATGCGCCCGCAGCAATGCAGTATTTCCCTCCCCTGACAGCCCCCGACGTTGTCTGTAGGCCGGTAATGCTGCCGTTGATACATTCAATGTCGAGAATTTCGCACTCGGTATAAATCTGAACTCCGTGAAGTTCACAGGCTTTCGCTAATGCCTTAACGTGCCGCGGATTGCGCAATGTCAATTCGTCTGGTAACAGGTAAGCGGCATGGAACTGATCAGGATCGAGCGTCGGTTCTAAATCTAACAGTTCATACTTTGTTATTTCGGAGGCTTGAATTCCCTGTTGATTCAAAAGGCTTACGTAACCGGCAAGCGAGGCAGCCTCGCCGGGCTTTCTGGCGAGGTAGATTCCGCCGCATCTATGAAAGCCAGTATCGATCCCAGTTTCGTGTTGCAGCCTTTCAGCCCATTGCGGATGCAATTGATGACTGATCCCGCGCAGCTTTTCACTGGGGTCCAGTGCCGAGTCCGGAATGGCAGGAGGAAGGATTCCTGCTCCGGCCCATGATGCTTCGCGGCCGACCTGCTCGCCGCGTTCGAGTATCCGCACTTGCTTTCCACGACAGGCCAGTTCATAGGCGATTGAAAGGCCGATGACTCCGCCCCCAATCATGATGATGTCATTTGAAGATGACTGATTCATGCCAGATGCTCCGCTTCAAGATCATCAAGCCGTTGGCATAGCCACCGGGAAGAATCATCCACTGATTCTCTTAGGTTTCTCAGGTCATCAACCGTGTCAATGTCAAACCATGGTGGCAATAATTTGTAGGAGAAGCCGGCCTGTTGCAGAGCTCGGATTGTTTGCTCAAGTACTTTATTAGATGACCAGTTGATGTCATCAAATACAGGGGGTACCTGTTGTCGGCAGCCAATTAGATAGTAGCCGCCATCGGTTGCCGGGCCAAGGACACAATCGGCTGCTTTCAGACTCGCAAATGCCTGACTGATCATGGCAGTGGGGATTGTTGGACTGTCAGTTCCAATGAGAACGGTCGTTTCAAACTGTTCAGCAACCGCCTGTTGAAAGAATGATTTCATGCGTTTTCCCAGATCACCACTGATCTGGGAAGTGATCGTCCAGTTCGGAGGTGTAAATAATGCAAATTCGTTCAGCCTTTCAGCAGGAGTCGCACAAAGCATTTGCGCATCAGCGATTCCGGAGACCCGTTCCAGTGTTGCAAGAATGAATGCCTGATAGAGTGCAGCAGCAAATGGTGCATTGGTATCACGAGCCAGTCGCGTTTTTACCTTGCCAGCTTCCCAGTATTTAGCGAAGACACCAAGCAGTGTTTTTGCGGTCATGAGTTAGCTTCCGTTCGTTCCGATCAGGCGCAATAAGAGGACTTCGTTGACCTTTCCCCGGAATCGGATTTTGCCATCAATTTCCACGACCGGTACGCAGGTGTCGTATTTTTCCAATAATTCCGGCTGTTTATCGATGTCAACTTCATCGATGGAAAAACCATAGATTTCCAGAGTTTCCCTGGCTTGATCGCAAAGTTGACAGGAATTTCGCGTATATAAAACGGCGTGGCGTGAGGACATATCAGTTTTTCAAGCGTTGTAGTAATATAAAGGATATCGAATAAGGACAGTTATTAATCGGTCAGGCCCTTTAAAAATGGTGCTACCGCATCAATTATGTCGACTCAATTGAATGAATCAACCGTTGCGATGATAAACTGACCATTCGACTGTTCTCTTTTCGCTACTTTCACTTCAAATTCGGGCAAAGATGAGTATTACGGCTCGACAATTTCTGGAACTTCTGCGACGCAGTAATCTACTTACGGATGCTGAGTTAAAGAAAGGGTTACAGGCATGTAAGGATAGCAACGACGGAAAGATTCCAAACAGCCCTGAGCAAATAGCAGATTTTCTGGTCGCGGAGAATATTATCACGATCTGGCACCGCGAGAAACTGCTTAATCGCAAGTACAAAGGTTTCTTTCTAGGGAAGTATAAATTGCTTGGCCATATTGGTGCCGGCGGGATGAGCAGTGTTTATTTGGCAGAACATACATTGATGCGTAGATTGCGAGCGATCAAAGTGTTGCCTCGCGACCGAGTTGATGATTCATCTTATTTGGAACGTTTCCATCGTGAAGCTCAGGCTACCGCCGCTTTGGATCATCCTAATATTGTCCGTGCCTATGATGTCGACAATCAGGGACAAACGCACTATCTGGTCATGGAGTATGTTCCGGGCCGGGATCTGATGACAATCGTAAAGGAAGATGGTCCGCTTGATTATCTGCAAGCAGCTAAATACATTTATGAGTCAGCTCTTGGGCTTCAGCACGCGCATGATGCTTCGATGGTCCATCGGGATGTCAAACCAGCGAATCTTCTTGTGGATGAACAGGATGCGATCAAGATCCTTGATATGGGACTGGCTTTGATGGATGAAGATCATTCCGATCTGGCTGGTCTTACAGATAAACATAATGAAAAAGTATTGGGGACTGCCGATTATCTTGCACCGGAACAGGCATTGAACAGTCATGAAATTGATGGGCGTGCAGATGTCTACGGTCTCGGGTGTACGCTGTATTATTTGCTGACCGGTCGACCACCCTTTCCGGAAGGCACGCTGGCACAAAGAATTGCTCAGCATCAGTCCACGATACCGCCAGATATTCGTATCACGCGACCGGACTGTCCTGAAGTGCTCGGCAGTATTTGTTTCAAGATGTTGCAGAAAAATCCCGATCACAGATTCCAGAGTGCGATGGAGGTCGCTGGAGAACTGGAGGCCTGGTTGCAATTGCAGGGCGTTGATATGACCCCCGCTAAGCCCGATGTTGTGCAATTACCGGCACGACCTGACAAAGGACAATCCACAGAAAGTGTGGTTCAGGCGATGCATGCGGCTGTGGCTGTGGCTAATCAGGGTGCGATCGCCAATGTACAATCCTCGATTCAGTTAGTTGGCGAGTATTCCGCAGTCACCGGAAACAGTCAGGTGGTTTCAGATAGTTCGGTGGGTATCGGTAGTAGTCGAATTAGTCTGGGCAACGAGATCGGTGGGCAAGCATTCCAAAGTACCTCAAGAAGCCTTCTTGATACTAAGACCAGTGGGGTCTGGTCTGCTAATGGTCGTAATTGGAAAATGGCGGCCATTGTTTTAGCAGGCTTATTACTTTTAGCGGGTTTATTAGTGGTCGTTGTTATGCTGACCTCAGAAACGGAGAACGCGACTCCTGATCCGCAAAGTGTACTTCTCAGGATAGAACATATAGTTTCGTCTGGATTCTTAGAGTCAGGATGTTAATAATCATAAAGGACAACAATAGGCCGAGTGGCGGGAAATCTGGCACCGGTCTTCACCCGGAAGATGCATGAGATTTTTAAAAGATGCAACTAATCGTTAAACAACCTAAAAGCGCACTTTTAATGAGCTTATTATTGTGCCTCTTTATCGCAGATTCAGTCGTTGCTCAGGTTACGATTACGCCTGCGATGCGGAAGGCTGAAAATGCTTTGCGCATTAAGATTACTCGTGCAGGTAACTGGTTTGCTCAGGGGAAGATTGATGATTCTGCAAACCTGGTAGTTGAAGTACAGAAGGAATTTGAGGAGCAGATGAAAGGTGCTGATCAGCAGCGTCTGGCTTTGTATTCCAGAGTTTACAACATGCTCAAGAAAGCTCATGCCCTACTGGAACTGGAAGGAATTGAACTAACAGAACTGAAGCAGCCAATAGTGGCAAAGCCGATGCCCAAACCTCCGGCAAATCCTGCAAATCCCGCCAACGTTCAGATGACTTTGGATGCTATACCTGAAGGCAAGATAAGCTTTGTCAATCATGTAACACCTATCCTGATGGCCAAATGCGGTAACTGCCATGTGCGGCAGGCTCGAGGTATGTTCAGTATGGAGTCGTTTGAGACGTTAATGAAAGGTCCGGATGCAGGTGTTGTAATCTTTGCTAAAGATGCAACAGGCAGCCGGCTGATCGAAGTGATCGAAGAGGGTGATATGCCTCGTGGTGGTCTGAAGATTACGGATGTTGAACTAGCGGTATTGAAAAAGTGGATTAATGAGGGGGCTGAATATGATTCGGATGACCCCAAGGCTTTGCTTGTTGACTTGAATCCCAATGTTAGTGTCGGTGATTTACCTGTCGTGAAGCCAATGAAAGCCATAGGAACGGAAACCGTAAGTTTCAAAAATGATGTTGCTCCAATCCTGATGCAGAATTGTGCTTCCTGCCATGGATTCGGTGATCGTCCATCCGGTCGATTTGATTTAGCCTCGTTTAGTGCCATGATGCGGGGAGGCGAAAACGGCCCTCCGATTCTGCCGGGTAATCCAGATGATAGTTTTCTGGTGAAAAAGTTGCTCGGTACAGGGGGAGGGCAGCGCATGCCGCGTGGCCGTGATCCTCTGGATGATGCGCAGATGGAGATTATTACAACCTGGATTCAGGAAGGAGCCACCTTTGATGGTCTCGACTTTACAACGAATATTCGCCGGGTTGTGGCCATTGCTGTTGCTGAAAACAGCTCTCATGAAGAAGTTGCTGCAAATCGTATCACTTTGGCCGCTTCGAATTGGAATCTGGCAATGCCTGGTATCAATCACGCAACAGCAGACACTTCGAATTTTCATTTACTGGGTACCCAAACCGAAGCGCAACTGACAGAGTTTGGGACACAAGCAGAAGTGATAGCTAAAAAAGTTGGGTTGGCCCTCAAACTACCTGCCGATAAGCCATTGCTAAAAGGAAAGATCACGCTTTACTTCTTTAATGCACGATACGACTATGGAGAGTTTGGCACGATGATCGAAAAACGCTCATTGCCAAGACAATGGAAAGGGCATTTTAATTATGATATTGTCGATGCTTACGGTACCGTACTGGTTCCCCGCTCAGAAGACTATACGTTCGATGGCTTGGTGGCTCAACACGTAGCCGGTATTTACGGCCGCAGTATCGGCGATGTACCGACCTGGTTTTCAACGGGTCTCGCTCGGGTAGTTGCTGCCAAAGTGGTTAAAGGTGATCCTCGTATCGATGCCTGGAAAGAATCGGTTAATCCCGCAGCAAGTCGGGTTGCAAACTCTTCAGATATTGTAAGTGGCAAACTCGGTGGTGAAGATGGTGCTGTGCTTTCTTACAGCTATGTTCAATTCCTGATGGATAATCAGGCGCGATGGAATGTGCTTGTGAATTCCGTTAGCAATGGTGCTAATTTCAACAAGGCCTTCGTCGGAGCCTATGGTGATACGCCCGAAAAGATTTCGGAAATCTGGTGGAAGTCCGGATCTTAACGGCTGGTGGATTGCATAAGTGTATATTCTTGAAGTTGAATCCACACCTGAGTATCTGGTTCACCAGCAAGTGATCACAGAGCCCTCAGAAGTTTCTGTGAGTTTACTTGACGGCGGTGTCTCAAATCGTGTCCTGTTGGTTGAATTTACAGATTCGGCACGTGAAAACTGGGTGCTTAAACAGGCTCGAGATCGCCTGGCTGTTGAACAGGAATGGTTATGCAGTGTTGAGCGAGTGATTCGTGAAATGGATACACTGCAGATCTGTAATGATATGATTCAGTTAGCTTCTGTTCCGTTATCTGGTGTGCCGGCAGTGGTGCCGGCAATTCACTTTGAAGACAGGAATAACTATGTCTATGCGATGACCGCTGCGGCTGCCGATTGTCGGGTGTGGAAAACTGATTTACTTGACGGAGTGGTCGATTCTTCAGTTGCACAAGCCTGTGGGTGGTTGCTAGGTGTTCTGCATGCAGGCAGTTGGATGAATGGTGCGGTTAGAAATGCGATCGGATCGACTGAGTTTTTTGACGATCTGCGTCTTGATCCTTATTATCGTCAGATTGCTCGGGTACATTCAGCACTGCAGGCACCCGTGGATCGATTGCTTGAGTTAAATGGAAGTCACCGTCACTGCCTGGTGCATGGGGATTACAGCCCTAAAAACATTCTGGTGAATGAGCAACAGGTGATTTTGTTGGATTTTGAGGTCGGGCACTTTGGTGATCCTGCTTTTGATTTGGGATTTTTCTTAACTCATTTACATATCAAAACATTAATTGCTGGCAGTCGAGTCGAAGAATATGCATCATTAATCGACAGGTTTTGGATTGCCTATCAGGCCCAGGTTTCCAACGTTCTTTCGCAACAGGAGTTGGTTTCACTGGAACGAAGAACGTGCCTAAATCTGGGAGGCTGTCTGGTGGCACGAGTTGACGGTAAAAGTCCGGTGGAGTATCTGGTCGACGAATCAGTCAAAACAGTGGTGCGAAACGTTGGTTGGAATATACTCGTTTCCGAATTAGAAACATTAGCAGAGGTTCGTGAACTTATGCATTCCGAACTTCAAAAGAAACAATAAGCTAAATGACAACAATTAGAAAAATACATGGACGCGAGGTTCTTGATAGTCGCGGACGTCCTACCGTCGAAGTTGAAATTCATGCTGAAGATGGAGCTTTTGGGATTGCGATTGCACCATCCGGGGCATCCACCGGAAGCTCTGAAGTAATGGAACTTCGTGATGGCAATTCTCAACGCTATGACGGAATGGGTGTGCTGAGAGCAGTTGAAAACGTAAACACAGTGATCGCACCCGCACTGATTGGCAAAGACAGTGCTGATCAGTGCGGGTGTGATACGGTGATGAAGGAACTAGATCCTTCATCACAAAAGACCTCGTTGGGTGGTAATGCCACCATAGCCGTTTCACTTGCTCTGGGACACGTGGCAGCAGCCTCAAAAAGAGTACCCTTGTATCAGCATCTGCATCAGGTGATTCAGCAAGGTGTTAGTGCTTTAGGGTTTGATCCTGCTCTCTTCCCGGCCCCTGTAATCCCATTGCCTGAGACCAATATGATTTCAGGTGGTTTGCATGCCGGTGGAAATCTGGACTTTCAGGATGTGCTGATTGCACCTGTGGGAGCCCCCGATTATCGAACGTGTCTGGAGTGGATTGTCCGCGTTTATAACCGACTAGGGAAACTATTGAGTGACCGCGGATTCGAAGGTTATTTGGTCGGGGATGAAGGTGGTTATGGTCCACGGTTGACCTCTAATCGGGACGCTGTTGCATTGGTTACTCAGGCGATTGAAGCAGCAGGTCTAATTCCCGGTAATGATGTCGCAATCACACTGGATGTGGCTTCGACTCATTTTTATAAAGATGGGAAGTATCGGCTGCGGGCAGAACAGGGACGAGTACTCTCGAGTAGTGAGATGATCGATGAGTTAGAGTCCTGGGTTGATGAATTTCCAATTATTTCTATTGAAGATGGACTTGCCGAAGATGACTGGGAGGGCTGGCAGGAATTACAGCAACGACTTGGGCAAAGGATCCTGCTGGTTGGCGATGATTTGTTTACCACTAACCCTGCTCGTGTTCGCCGTGGTATCGAAATGCAGGCCGCCAACAGTGTATTGGTGAAAGTGAACCAGATTGGGACTCTGTATGAAACGATTGAAACAATGGCTCTGGGACGTCAGGCCGGTTTCAGCCTTGTTGTTTCTGCGCGCAGTGGTGAGACGGAGGATTCGACGCTGGCTGATCTGGCTACGGCTGCTGCCGGGGAACAGATAAAAGTTGGTTCGATTGTTCGTAGTGAACGTCTCGCTAAGTACAATCGTTTGCTACAGATTGCTGAGGATGTACCGGATTTTCAGAATGTGATTTCGTGAATGAATGGGAAGGTCTGATAAAGTCCGGACAGGATATTGCCAACCAGACGTTTGACTTGCCGTATCAACATTTAAACCGACTCAAACGGTGAACAGATATCAACTCAAGAGAATAGATCATGTCCAGAAAATACTTTTTATCGACCGAGGACTGTACTAAGAAAAATATTTTCCCCGGTGTGGATATCTATACTGCTGCTGGGGATAAAATGATGCTTTCACTGGTAAAATTTGAGCCCGGAGCTGTAGTCGAGCTACACCAACATGAGCACGAGCAATGCGGAATTTTGATCTCTGGTGAACTTACTTTCACTGTCGGCGAGGAAACTCGTGTTCTTAAACCGGGTGAGATGTGGTGTATTCCAGGCAATATTGCTCATACTTGTTTTGCCGGGGCCGACGGCGTGACAGCCCTTGATATCTTCACACCTATTCGTGAAGATTATCGGTAATTAATTCAAGTTTCGTTGCTGGTCTTTGACGATGATACACTTATAATACAAAAAACGTTTTAGAAATTTTAATACAGAAATATGAATCAGCATCAGACATTTTATTGGTCGTTTTTCTTTACAGGCCCGTGGCAACGCGGGGTTGGAAGAGATCTGTGCTGATGGTTGATAAACCAACCATATTGAAAAAGAATTTTCCATCCCCGACAGAATCTGTCGGGGTTTTTTATGGATTTGAAACAATCCGAAACTATTAAAAATCTATTAATACAGGGAAACAAAGTCATGATTGTCGTTATGAAAAATGGTGCCAGCCCGGGAGAAATTGCTGAAACCGTTAAACGCATCAAGGCACTAGGTCTTAAAGCTCATGTCATTGAAGGAACCGAACGTACGGTGGTTGCGGCTATCGGCGAAAAACGGGAAGAAATGAAGGAAGCGCTGGAGTCGGGAGATGGTGTCGAAGAAGTGATGCCGATTTTGGCGCCTTATAAAGTGGCCAGTCTGGAAGTGAAGCCCGAGCCGACGGTGGTGACGGCCGGTAGTTTGTCGGTTGGTGGAAAGGCCCTTGGAATTATTGGCGGGCCTTGTAGTGTCGAGTCCGAAGAACAAATAATGAATTCTGCCAGAGTTGTCAAAGCGGCAGGTGGTACGGCGTTGCGCGGCGGAGCGTTCAAACCTCGGACAAGTCCATACAGTTTTCAGGGAATGAAAGAGGAAGGCCTGAAGTTACTGGCAGCTGCTCGTGATGAAACCGGTCTGGCGGTAGTGACCGAAGTGCTGGCTACAGATGATGTGGATCTGGTTGCAAACTATGCAGATGTACTTCAGATCGGAGCTCGTAATATGCAGAACTATCGCCTGCTGGAAGCCGTTGGGAATACGGATCGAGCGGTGCTGTTAAAACGCGGAGCATCGGCCACCATGGATGAGTTTTTGCTGGCCGCTGAATACATTCTTAATGAGGGTAATCCCAATGTAATGCTTTGTGAACGTGGAATTCGTACATTTGAATCACATACTCGTTTTACATTACCGCTGGCCTCGGTTACCTACTTACATCATAAGACACACTTGCCGGTGGTAATTGATCCAAGCCATGGAACTGGCCATGCCTATATGGTACCGGACATGGCCGTTGCGGCTGTTGCAGCCGGTGCTGACGGCTTAATTATTGAAATGCACCCAAATCCTCCGGAAGCGATGAGCGATGGTTATCAGTCATTAACTCCGGAGCAATTCGACCAGACGCTGGCTCGCTGCAAGACCGTTGCCGGAGCTATCGGCAAGTCGCTTTAGACATTTTCGATAAGGGAACCATTTTCTACAATCCGAATCGGGCGTCCAACGCTGCTCATGTTTTCATGTAAACCGTCGATGCCTAGTTTGTCGTAAATGGTGGTGAGTAAGTCCGGCACGGAATGCTTGCCGGCTACGATTTCCTCCCCACTGGCGCTCGTCCCGCCGATGACTTGTCCGCTATTGATACCGCAGCCGGCGAGGGCGACGCTGTATGCCCGAGGGAAGTGGTCACGACCACCACGCGAATTGATTCGTGGAGTTCTGCCGAATTCACCCATCCAGACAACCAACGTCGTCGCCAGCAGTCCCCGGTCTTTCAGGTCTGTCAGTAACCGTGCGTACGGTCTATCGACTTCTGAGCAGAGTTCGGTTGTGCGTTGATAGTTGTCAAAGTGCGTGTCCCAATTGCTTGAAGTAACTTCAACAAATGTTACTCCTGATTCGATCAGCCGCCTCGCCATTAAGCAACCTGCTGCGAAATTACTTTCACCATAGGATTCCCGAACTGCCGCATTCTCGCTTTGCAGATCGAAGGCCTGCATGAGCGGGCTGGTGATCATACGGGCAGCTTTACCATAAACCTTGCGGTTGGCCTTGGTCCAGTGTTCAGCACCGGGTCGAGTACTGTCAGTTTCTAGTTGTTCGAGCAGCCCTAATCGTCGGGTGAATCTTGGCTTGGTTGTTGGGATTTCAGTATTAGCCGGTTTCTGATTGGGATTCGCGATCTTAAACGGGTCATGGTCGACTCCAAGTAAGCCTGCTCCGGTTAAATTCCGTCCCGGTCCGACTCGTACAAAGGACGGTAATTCAGCATCTAAATTGCCGATGTGATGAGATACATGAGAACCGATTGCGGGATGTTTGATACTGGCCGAAGGCAGGTATCCGGTTTGAGCCCAGTAGGACGCTCGTGGATGACTTCCTTCGGGGCCGTGCATTCCTCGTAGCAGGCAGATTTCATTGATTACCTTAGCTGTTTCCGGAAGTCGATCACTGATATGAACGCCGTTTAGAGCTGTTTGTATTGCTCCGGCATCACCGGCGTTACCAGTTCCGGGCTTTGGATCCCAGGTATCAAGTTGGCTGGGCCCGCCACCCATCCAAAGTAAAATGCAGGAAGTCGCATTGGATTGCATGGTCGCAGCCTGACTGATAATGTTGGCCTGCCAGGCACTAATAGCCGTTACCCCAAGTGCGGTTCGTTGGAATAATTCTCGGCGGTTAAATCTGGATGTCGACATATGCTTCAGTCCTGTATTCGCGTTGGTGCCCCTGCGGTAGGGTTAGCGGTTAATGCCTTGTCTTGAATTCCGAGATATTGATGAGTGCCCAGAGGATATCTTCAAACGCTTCACTTCGATTACCAACCTGTTGGATGTATCGCAGCGTTGTTGATAGCTCTTTACGATTTGGGCGTCGAGATAATGTTTTAAGGTAAAGCTCCTGAATAGCCTGACGGTTGTTAGGGACTTCCAAAAGCAGGTTGCCAAGCATTGTTCCGGATTGAGCGGTTATTTGTCGGTGAATGGCATCTCCGTTCATTAACATCAATGCCTGAGGAATAGTTCCGGCGACTTCTTCGCGCAGGTTATTGGGGTCATATCCAAATGTGTCAGAAAATTGGCGGCGAATATTGAATTCCGCTCGCTCAGGAAGTTCCGGGAATCGAAGCGTATTCAGGACAGCATCCATTAACTGGTCTGATCGCAACGGTTGAGCTGTATTGGCCTGAAAAGGTAGTTGGTCATACGGCCGGCGATCCTGACTTTCCAGTTGATAATGACTTGTAGAGACAATCGTGGCGATAAGCCATTTCATGTCGTAACCGGATTCCGTAAATTTAGCTGCCAGATAGTCGAAGGCCGCTGGAGCAATAGCCTCCCGGTCCGGTCCCATATCATCAACAGGTTCATGGAATCCTTCACCGACTAATTCTGACCAAATTCGATTGACGGTTGCCTTGGCAAACCATGGATTATCCGGGGATGTAATCCATGCGGCCAGAGCGCTGCGTCGATCTATATCCGTTGCTCCCAATGGTAATTGCTTACCATTGAGGAAAAATTTTGGAGCGACTTCCGGGCCAGGTATGGCAGGGTCTTCAAAATTAGGCATTCGATGCTCTAAAGTGCCGATGAAGCGATTGTTATTTGTTCGTGGCTGGCGACGGATGTTATCCACGGCATAAACAAGGAAGGTTCGCGGATCCATTTGAGGACGAACCGCAACACGTGGAAAGAATGCTGCCAACTCATGGAATTGTTCTTGTTTCCAACGGTCCGTCGGGTGGTCATGACACTGAGCACACTGAATCTGAATACCCAAGAAAATTCTTGAGATTTCCGAAACCGTTTCTTCAGGTCTTCCCTGTTGAGCAGCAATTAGGGCAGTTCGTCCGTTTTCCCGAATGTCACCTGAGGATGTAATAAGTTCATTGGCAAACTGATCCCAGGAAGTATTTCCGTTAAGAGTATCTGCAAAATAGCGTTCAGCCGTGGTGGCACCCAGCAGGATTTGGTCGTTACTGCGACGGTAGTAAATCACGTCCCGCCAGAAGCGACCCCAGTTAGTACCGTAATCGGGATCCTGTAACAGAAGTTCGGCAACTTTTGTTCTTTTCTCAGCATGATCTTCGAGACTAAAGACCAGAATGTCATCCAGTGAAGGGGTCTTACCTGTTATGTCCAAAAACAGACGTCTTAGAAATGTTTCATCATCGCAGATATTGTGGGTTGATGGCTGAGTTTGCTGGTTGATAAGTCGATCTACCTCTGCAGCAACTTCAAATACAGATTGAGCCCGGTTCGTCTCACAGACAAGCAACAGTCCAATGAGACTGACAATCGCGATCTTTAACATACGATTGATCATGGTAATATTTCTCTGTTGTGCCCCGGCATAATTATTTAACTCATATTATCGGCAAGTGTTTCGCTGATTCTACTCGATATAATAGTTGACAGACGAAACTTTCGACTTAGCGCTGAGGTTTAATAGGAAAACAGGGGCAGATGTCGAGAAATGAATATCAGGTGAAAGATGAAAATTGTAGTTAGCCTAATCATATTTCTTTTGTATACCGCTTGTGCCGGACAGTTATTAGGACAACCTTCGGCAACTCCACAACAACGCCAGCAGCGATTTCGTCAGTTGACGCAGCGGTTTGATGTTAATGGAAATGGTCAACTTGATTCTAATGAACGTCAGGCACTACAGCGTTTTATTCAACAGCGGAACATGAATAATAATTCTCCGCAACGTCCGCAAATGCAGCGGCCACAAACGCAGCCAAATAACCAACCGCAAGGGCGTCCTGATACAGTCCAGCGTCCAGGCAACGGACAACGCCGTCAGCGTTTTCTTTTTCAACCTCGTAAACGCGAGAGCAAACTGGATAAGAGTCGATTATTAAATCGATTTGATACTAACCGGGATGGACAGTTGAGTCCGACTGAACGCGCCGCAGCAATTGAAGCGATGAGCAAGTAACAAAAGAACTAATTCAGTTGTTCAGCCACAAGTCGATGAATGGCTGCCGGTGCTGAAAGCCCCATGCGGCCGTCAGGTAATGTCTCCATAAATCTGATGTCGACATCATTCTGCCCGTCTTCGGCCAGTTGCTTGAGCGTCTTTACTAAGGCATCTCTTTTTGTGAGAGGTAATTTTTTGAGATCATAGATTCCGATTTGGTTGGCTGCTAAAGCATGTGCGGCAGAGGTGATCTCCAGAACACCGTTTGCCCGTGCTATATAAGACAACCCGTTGTTTGTCAGGGCTTGATCGAGACACTCCTGTAAAGGTTCATCTTCTGTTGTCACATCGACCTGACTGGCAGGTGTCCAGCCGGCCTGCCAGATGTTTTTCCAGTTGGCCTGAAACTGTAATTCGGAAATGGAATTGAGGTGCACTAGAATTTGTAGCAGTGGTGTACCATCATTGAAATCCATAGTGAATTTCTTTTGGTATTGGGCCCAAATATTGGCTTCGTAGGAATCAGTTTCTGCTTGGGTGTTTTGTAAACGTGTGAGTAATTTTCGTACCCTGTCTTGTGTGCGGTTCGTTCCGGATATCTCCAGATGAAAGACTTTCTCATTTTCTTCATCGGCAACAGGTTTCGCGATATCAAATTCGTCGATCGCCAGAAGTCGGTTGATGACATTACTTAGTTTTTCTGCCGTCGGTTGATTCTCAATCGTATCGCCTTGTTCCTGTTTATAGATTGTGCTGGAAATCGCAGAGTCGACATGCGACTTAGCCAGAATTAAAACATGTCCGTCTTTGATTTGATGGGCCAGTTGCTGCTCTTCAAGAACGCGCGTCAGAATTTGCTCAATCGTTTGCTTTTCGGAGGTATGCTGTACTGCCACCGCATAACTTATATTCATAAGTTCAAGTGATTCAAGATCGTATGTAAACGGAATGTTACCTAGTGTCCCCAGAAATTCGAGAAATTTATTAAGCGGAATCGGATTAGTTACATCGATCTCAGGTACGGTGAAACGAAGTCCGCTTTGGATGTTTATCGGTGTCGCCGGAGGTCGTGGTGTATTTTTATCAGCGGTGGGGAGCTTAGCTACCGGCGCCGCATTTTCTATATCGATGGGGGCATTACTTAAAAATGGTGCAATATCTTCAATGACCGAATCGAGTTCTTCGGACATATTCTCAGCATCGGCTCCATCTGGGGCTTCCGGCGTTAGACCTTCCGGTGCAACAGGAAGAGGAACCTCTTCTTCCACCGGGTCTGGTGTTTTATTTTCAGTGGATTCGCCCGGCTTCTCTGGGTTATCAGCTGTAGACACTGGACGTTCGGTTTTGGAGGCTCCCGTGACTTCCAAGTCTGTTTTTTCTGATGTGACATTAGCAGTCACTGAGTTTACAGTTGGCTGGTCGGCATTCTCCTTACCTGTATTGATACTGTTGACCGGGTGTGAGTTTTCTTGGTTGGTATTAACCGATATTTCTGAGGAGTGTTCGCCTGAAAGACTGAAAGTTATGATGATACCGATCAAAATCAACGTAGATATACAAGAGAATGTGACCAGTAGTTTTTTGCGTTTGTCTGTAGCAGACGTATCAATCCACTCGGACATAGTCTCCGGTTGCAGATTTTCCTCAGTGTTTTTAGCAGTTTTACGATCGTTGCCGGAATGATTAGCAATCTGGCTGAACTCTTCGTTAATGTTTTGGCTGGCGGTATAGCCGAAATCTTCGACGGTGTCTGTGTGGTCCTGCAGTTGTTCCTGGACATCAGCCGAGGTTGATGATTCAGTTGTCGGAGTAAGGACTTCAGTCTCTGTGAGGTTGTTTTCAGGGATCTGAACCATACTGCCACATTTTGGGCAGGCGAGAATCTGCCCGAGCAGTGACGATTTACTAACCGTCAGTTTTGATTTGCAGGTAACGCATTTTATCGAAAAGGGTTGCATAGATCCCCCTGCACTTTATTCGAGAATTCCAGGAATCAGAAAATCTCACGGTTATAAGTTCATTCTGCTTGTTATTCTACGAAAACAGGCGGAAGCGTGTATTGTTTACTTTCGGCAGCCTTGCGTGTTGTCAACAGGATAATTCTGGTACCGGCTTTGATTGGATCGTCGGTGATCAGCCAAACGAGCTTTTGATCTTTTTCTGTAGGTGATTGTACTGTTGTCACAGGATTTGCTTTCATGACGATTCCTGTCAGGATTTCTTCGAGTGGTTTATCTTCTATTACGAAGTCCCGAATGGCCTGATTTCGGGTGATTCCCTCGTCCATTAGATCGTTTCCGTCAATTTTGATATCGAACTCAAAAGGTAGTCCCCGAATCGAGCTACGGACATCCATCACGATATCAGCAATGGCTAAGTTTAGGTCTTGTTGAGGGATATCGACGGACATCGGAGTTTTTAGGAGTTCCTCAATATTTTGAGGTGTTGTGGTTGTCGTAGGATTACTGCCTACTGGTATGGCACCTGGTTCTGAAGCTAAACTTAATTCACTCGCGATGAGGATATTCGGGGCAGCCTCGACCGGCATCGCGATATTGAGTATAGGCGTCTGGTCCTCTACTTGGATGCGTGTTTGAGTGTGTAAAAACCGAATCATTCCTGGAAATCGGAATGCGACAGCGCGCCAGTGCTTAGATGGATTGATATCTACGATGTAGCTTTCAATCTGATCTGGGATCTCGTTCATTCGTTCGCGGATTTGTGTAATAATCTCACGTTTATCCAGTGTGAGTCCTGCTGACATTCGTGCTTCAATGTAGAACACCTGATCAAAATGGAAGCTAATGAGCATTGCTTCGAGGCCTTCCCCGAGTAACCACTGTAGTGGTTCACGAACTTTTTTTGGATCGCCAAAATAGAAGGAATTTCCGTCTCGGAAAAGTGATGTGAACAGGAAACTGGGAGCCATCAGCACATTGATATGACGTTGATTGTCGGACTGTTTAAGTAATTGAGTGATCGTCCGGCGAAGCAGTGGTGGTTTCCCTCCCCATTCAAGTGTTGACTGCATGGCAGCAGCCGATCCAAATACCAGTACGCTGTCCTGTTCCGGGATAAGCGCACTGTATTGCCCTACTTGAAAGATAAATCCATTTTCAGTTTCTTCGGAATCCGGATCTCCCAATAACCCGCTGCGGGCTCCGCGGTCAAGTGCTTCTGACAGGTAAACGACAATATTGGGAATCGTTCCCTGTTCCTGTTCTTCCTCCAGCCAACTGAGAACCAAACGATCGATTTTATCGAGAGCCACACCGGTGGCACTTTCAAAAGATGAAATCGTGGAAGAAATCTCTGGTCCAAACGCCTGTAATACGGATGGTCCGTGTTGGGTGGCTAATAGTTCGGCAACTTCGATCGTGATAAAGAGCTGAGCTCCTGGCGGCGTCCAGGCTAGATCGATAGGCTCACCGTTGGTTGGGGATGCCCAAAGTGTTTCACCATCATCATCGATTAGTACCACGTCTTCCTCGGATGATTGCTGAGGTGTTTCTGTACGGTCATTATCATTTTTCGGTGGTGTGGCCTCAGTTTCCTTGTCGTCTTTTTTATCACCGCCGGGTTTGTCAGTATTGGTTTTTACGATTTCTCCGTTGTTATTTCCATCACCATCATTTTCGATGGTGGTGTTATTTAGCAATACGAAGACCATGATGATTCCAAGAATTCCGGCACCGACTCCGCCCCATAGAATTGGGTTGGCCCAGGGTGACTTCTTCTTACGACGATTGTGACGACGGGATACAGGAATAGGTTTTGGTTTTTCGTCGGCTAGGCCATCGGTAATGGATCTCTCAGATGTAGTGTTGGTTATGTCGAAGTTAGCTGTAGATTTTGTTTCCACCACACCCTTTGAACCGTGTTCAGGTAAAGGAGGCATGTTTAAGATGGCGCTTTCGGTGGTCAAAGCTGCTTCGTAGTTGAGCAACGAGTTGTCGATTTTTGTTGGCACAACCTGTTGTTGTAGTGATTCAGGTACGAGCAGAAGGAGTTTGTCAGCAACTTCACGCACAGATTGAAATCTTGTGTCGGGATTCTTTGCGGTCAAGTAGTTGAGAAACTGACTGAGATTATCCCCGATGTCAAACGGGGAAAGGTCAGCAATCGGATCATTGGCATGGCGATTCAGTTTCTCCTGAATCGATCCGCCCGGGAATGGTACCATTCCGGTTAGCATTTGAAATAGAATACTGCCTAGACTATAGATGTCAGACTGTGAGGTTGGCATGGCACCAGGTAATTGCCACTCAGGACTCATATAATCAGCGGCTTCGACTAATTGAGGAAGGGCTTCATCAGCCGGCAGGTTAAGCGGACGTGGTAACCGTTC
The DNA here is from genome assembly GCA_002709045.1 of Planctomycetaceae bacterium. GTDB lineage: Bacteria > Planctomycetota > Planctomycetia > Pirellulales > Pirellulaceae > UBA721. Next base: position 61,787 of record PAPJ01000056.1, read on the forward strand.
TACAGGTAATAAAAGCTTGACCAGGTTTTGTTTGTCCAGCCAGATCTGATTTGGTGTCAGTAAGCCAAAAAGTATTCTGCATTGATGTAGATGAGCTAAAGCACTGGCAAGCTGCCAGGCAATGAAGCAAGCTGTTGTTTGATCGAGTCGGGATATGGAACGTAGTCTGTCACCCAGTGAAGTAAATCCCTCGGTGTTAACACCTGGATCTTCCAGCACAAGATAGCGAAAGGATGTTTGATCGATGAGATCATAGATTCGCCAGATATTGGCATCCTTGATTACGGCGGTCGTTTTGGCTCGTTGTGTAATCTTTTCCCAAACAGCAGCGTCTTTAAGTTCATCACCTTTCAGGAAGTGTAAGATGACGGGATGCGAGGTATCGATGTGCCTGGCTTGAAACCAACCCTTTAGTGGACCCTCGGCAATCCGGTGAAAAATTCGGTAACTCCCAAAGTCGAATGGTCCTTGGTGCCCTTTGAGCAGTACGCTGGCCTGATATCTGCTTAATTTCCTTTTCTTTATCAGCCAGGCGGCAATGCTCTTAGCCTGATCCAGTTCGGGGCTCTCCGACACCAGCTTGGCAAACTCCAGACGTAACGCCACACACTCCTGGTTTTCCAGTAGTTTGCTCTCACGTAAGTTGAACCAAAAGTCAGAGGATGTGGTCATGTCTGAATTATTAGTACTGAGCACCATTTCCGGAAAGTTTCCGACTTCCTGCCAGTACTTCCTTTACGGTGGTGCTGATGATTTCACAGGCAGTCGAAACTTGTTCGCTTGTGACGTCCAGATGTGTTACCAGGCGAATACGTTGTGGCCCTAATGCTAAACAACGCACCCCTTGTGAGTCGAGTTCACCTGCTACTGCAGCGGCCGTCCCAATGTTTTCGTCGATGTCCATCATGACAATATTTGTATCGACCGGACCTGGCAATGAAAGTCCTTCGGTGTTGTTGATTATTGTTGCTAGTTGCTGTGCGTTTTCATGATCCTGATGCATGCGTTCAACATTATTTTGTAACGCAAACAATGCACCGGCGGCGATGACACCTGCCTGACGCATGCCTCCACCAAAAACCTTACGGTGTCGACGAGCGTAGTACATTTGTTCTTTGGTTCCGCATAGTGCTGATCCGACTGGCGCACCAAGGCCTTTACTAAAACAAATGGAAACAGTGTCGAAATGACTGGACCATTCTTTGGCAGAAATGCCCGTGGCGGCCACTGCGTTAAACAGTCTCGCTCCGTCGAGGTGCGTTTTGAGCCCGTTCTCATGAGCCCAGTGGCATATTTGTTTGACGTTTTCATATGGCTGCACTCTCCCGCCACCACGGTTATGAGTATTTTCCAGACATAGTAGCTTGGTGATTGGAAAGTGTTCGTTATCGGCTTTGATGCTTCCCAGTAGTTGTTCAGGTTGCAGGATTCCGTTATCACCTGCAATTAATGATGGAGAGAGACCACTGAGGGAGGCGTAGGCGCCCTGTTCATAGTTGTAAATGTGGCAACCTGCTTCGCAGATAAACTCATCACCGGGACGACAATGGATCCGCAGTCCGACTTGGTTTGTCATAGTTCCTGACGGCATAAAGATGGCGGCTTCTTTGCCGGTCATTTCAGCGATGAGTTCCTGCAGTGCTGCAACAGTAGGATCGATGTCAATTACATCATCATCGACTTGACAATTGGCGATGAATTCCCTCATCGCAGTAGAGGGTTTAGTTACTGTATCGCTACGCAGATCGATAGGTGTAGTCATAGTGATTTAAGTCGCAGTTCTGACGAGTTCAATGGGATTGGACAAGGCAATAGTAGACCTGCTAAATCAGAGGTCTACTACTATTATGAAGGCCATAAATGCTGCTGGGAATTACCTGACAGCAGATTAACCAGTGATTATGTAGGAATTCGGAAAAAGTAGGGCTTGCAGTGTTAATCTAAGGCTGTCTCAGTAGAAGCCGACTTAAATTCCGGGGTTACCAAATCAGCACTCTGTGACCACAATGAAGAAGCACGGAAAGTAACCTGAAGAGCATCTTTTTTTCGATATGTCTGACTCGTCCCTTAACATACAACGCATCGACACGCGGCATGATAATGTCCAAGAGGCCTTGGCAGTATTGCGCGATAAACTGTCACCTCAGGGTAATATCGTGAGTGAGGCGGGGCGTCAGCGGACCATAGCGGTTTTTGGTGAGCCGCTAACACCTCAGCAGGTTGTTGAACGGATTTGTTCGGAGGTCCAAAAGGACGGTCTGGAGACTGTCTTAAAATACAATCGTTTGCTCGATGGTGCCGAACTTACTGCCGAAAATTTACGAGTCAGTAGTGATGAATTGGAAATGGCGCATGCTGCGGCGGATCCCGATTTTCTTGCAACGATACGTCGAATTCGTGACAACATCATGGAATTTCAAACGGCGATTCTTCACAAGGAAACGGGCATTGAGCGTCCTTCCGGTGTGAAGCTTACACAGCGTTATACACCACTGAAACGAGCTGGGTTGTGTGTTCCCGGTGGTGCAGCAGCATACCCGTCTACCGTTTTGATGACTGCCGTACCTGCCCAAGCAGCGGGCGTTGCTGAGATTGCTGTTATGGCTCCACCAACAGATTTTGGTTCCAACAATCCTGATCTGTTAGCAACCTGTCATGAGATTGGAATCAAAGAAGTTTATCGCATGGGTGGAGCCCATGGTGTAGCGGCTTTTGCCTACGGGCTTGAGAATTTAGATCCGGTTGATATTATTGTCGGCCCGGGTAATTTGTTTGTCGCTTTAGCCAAGAAAAGTGTTTATGGTCAAGTTGCGATTGATTCAATTGCCGGGCCGAGCGAAGTGGTGGTGATTGTTGACCAAACAACTCGACCTGATTATGCAGCCGCCGATTTGCTGGCACAGGCCGAGCATGCTCCGGGGGCGAGTATTCTGGTGAGTTGCAGTCAAGACGTGCTGGAAGAGACCTTAGCTGAATTGGAACGTCAGGTAGCCACGCTGAGTCGTGAAGACCTTACCCGTCAGAGCTTGGAGGATTTTGGAGCTTTGATTCTGGTAAAGGATCAGGATGAGGCTGTTGAGATTACCAATCTGATTTGTCCTGAACATTTGCACATTGCTGTGGAGCAACCCTATGAGTTGCAACAGCGGCTGACAACGGCGGGTGCCACGTTCCTTGGAAACCATACTCCCGTCGCACTGGGCGATTATGTCGCCGGGCCTTCACATACGCTCCCGACGGCAGGGACGGCCCGCTGGGCGTCCGGACTTTGCTCGAATGATTTTTTACGCTCGAGCAGCGTGCTGGAATTTACGCGTGACGCCATGCTGGAAGTGGCCGGCGATGTTCAGCGAATGGCAGACATGGAAGGACTCACAGCCCATCGAGCCAGCGTCGACATACGTGTGGATGGCTAAGTGAGTTTATTTGGATATTAATTCGATGAAATTTGTAAGAGACAATATCTCGCGATTGGCCGGGTATGTACCCGGTGAACAGCCACAGGCTGGTAAGTTTATAAAACTTAACACGAACGAGAATCCCTACCCACCGTCAGCAAAGGTGGTTGAGGCGATTCAGGTGGCAGCTGAAAAGTTAGTTCGATATCCGGATCCGGTGTCGACGGCATTCCGTTTGGCAGCCGGTGAAGCGTTGAATGTTGATCCGGAATGGATTATTTGTGGCAACGGCAGTGATGACATTCTAACTATTCTTACACGGTCCTTTGTGGATCAGGGGGATCTGATTCGTTTGCCAAACCCCAGCTATATCTTATACCGGACATTGGCTGAGATTCAGGGAGCCAACTATCAAGAGGTAAACTTTAACGATGATTGGTCCTTACCAGAATCGTTTTCGGCAGCAGATGTGGGTTTGAAATTGGTTTTTCTTCCCAATCCAAATAGTCCGACCGGTAGCGTTGTTAGTCAGGAAGCGATTCTTGACTTAGCAGAACGATTACCCTGCCCGATTCTGATTGATGAAGCTTACGTGGATTTCGCTGATTTTAACTGTATTGAACTGGTTAAGCAGAACAGCAAAATTATGGTTTCACGAACATTGAGTAAGTCCTATGGACTTGCCGGATTGCGATTTGGATTTTTGGTTGCGCAGCCAACAATTATTCAACAGTTGTTAAAGGTGAAGGATTCTTATAACTGTGATGCCTTGTCGATCGCCGGCGCCACAGCTGCAATTTCTGATCAGCAGTGGCTACAGGAAAATGTGGCGAAGATCAAATCCACACGTCAGTTGATGCAGGAAAAACTGACACAATTGGGATTTGACATAATACCGTCACAAGCCAACTTTGTGTGGTGTACGCATCCGACAGCTCAAGTAAAGTCTATTTACGAGTATCTTAAAGAGAACCGCATCCTGGTGCGGTACATGAGCTATCCTAACTGGGAAGAGGGTCTCCGTATTAGCGTGGGGACTGATGAACAGATAAATGCTTGTTTGAGTTTAATTCAAAGTAAGGTGTAACTTATGGCTCGTACGGCCGAAATTGATCGTAAGACTGCCGAAACTGACATCCAACTTTCAGTCAATCTTGATGGTAGCGGTCAGTCTGATATTAAAACCGGGATTGGATTCTTTGATCACATGCTGGAATTGTTTGCTAAGCATGCAGTGATCGATCTTACCGTCACTGCCAACGGTGACTTACATGTAGATCAGCATCATACGGTCGAAGACACCGGTATCTGTCTGGGTCAGGCTGTCAAAGAGGCATTGGGTAATAAAGCCGGGATTCGCCGTTATGGCCATTTTACCCTGCCGATGGAAGAAACATTGGTAAATGTGACTATCGACTTAAGTGGTCGTTACTACATGGTGTTTAACGCAGAATTCACAAGTTCCAAGATTGGTGATTTTGATAGCGAGTTGGTGGAAGACTTTTGGCAGGCATTTGCTGCCAATGTACTTGCCAATTACCACGTAAATGTACAATACGGTCGTAATAGTCATCACATCAGTGAAGGTATATTTAAATGTACCGCCCGTGCCTTACGCGCGGCAATTGAAGCTGACGCTCGAATGGAGGGTGTTATTCCTTCCACCAAAGGTGCACTGTAAAGATTGCGTGACATAGAAAAAAGCTGGCTACTTTTGGTAGTCAGCTTTTTTTTGATCTGTTGTGTGGGGTTAACCTGTGATCTTTAGTCGATATCCTGCTCCAGATATCGAGCTAGTTGGTGGAAGTCGCTATCGGTTTTGATATACCGAACGACCGTTATCAGATTCGCCGGATCGACAAGTTCTTCAAATGGAACATAATGTAGGTCAAACTGATTTTTCACGCTGACCATCACTCCGTTTAAACCTTCTTCCACTAACGCTCGGAAAGCTCCGACGCCAAGTTGACTACCAAGCATTACATCAAAAGCTGTTGGCTGAGTGCAGCGGGACTCGTATCCTAACTGTAATCCGTTAATCTTTCGCGTCTTACCGGTTACCGTCTGATAAGCAGCACTTAAATGTTTAGTAAGAATCTGACAAAGATTAATCTGAGAAATAGCGATGTGACCATGATCGTCGCGTTCGATTCCGTCCAGATAACTGTGAGGCAGATATTCAGCCAGACCTTCAGCTACCACAATGACGCCAAACTCTTTGCCCTGCTGTTCCCGCTTGATCATTGTACGAACAGCACGATCCATTAGTTTGTCCATGTTCATGATCTTGCGGGTCTCTTCTTCACCGGTCGTAGGATTGGTAATTGTTTCTTCAGCGGCATAGTCGCCCTGAACGTCTTCCACGCTGATGGCTAGACAGGCTTCACCGGAAATGGCTGCTCCATAGGCCAGCCAGCCGGCGCTTCGCCCCATCGCTTCGCAGAGGAAATAAGCACGCCCCGCAGCCGCATCGAACATCAGGTTTCTAATTTCAGTTGCCAGAAAATCAACAGCAGAGAAAAACCCAAACGTGAAGTCTATGCCCATGTAGTCGTTGTCGATCGTCTTCGGCAGATGAACTACAGGTATCTTCTTGGCATCTGCGTCAAGTCTGTCCTGAAACAGCTTGAACTTATTAGCTGTTTTCAGGGTGTCATCACCACCGATTGAAATGAAGGCATCCACATCCAGCGATCGTAGCGCATTATAAGTTCGCAGCATTGGAGCGGTACGTTCTGGGTCATTCAGATGTTCAGGATCTGAGATCACTTTTCCGGGGTTGGCTCGGGCTGTGCCAATGATAATTCCGGGTGTGGTACGAGCTCGTTCGAGACAGTTTTCGCCAAGAATCACATAGTCTTTTCCTTCCTCCAACGGAACGCTGCCGTCGTATTCCTGAAGTGCGGAATAACCATGACGAATACCAATAACTTCAGTACCACCACGTGTGAAGGCAATGGCTGCTGCGCCGATCACCGAGTTGGCGGCAGGTGCTGGACCGCCCGAAAATAGAATAGCGACTCGTTTAATAGGGTTGTTAGAGGTCTTTGGTCTTGCCAGAGAATCGCTCATGATGGAAAAGCTCCAGAGTTGTTAAAGGCAGGGGATTTGTCGGCAAACATAATTTTAAGCAGATCAGGAAAGATCGAAAACCACCACTGGTAAAAAAGAGATTCCTGATCGCGGAGTGGCGACCCGTTCAGCAAACGAGGGTATAGACAGTCAAGCTGACTTCTAGAAAGTTCGTTCAACGAATTTCGTGTCGATAGTTCCAGCGATGAATTCCGGATGCGTCAGCACCTTTTTGTGGAACGGAGCGGTTGTTTCGATTCCTTCCACCTGAAGCTCGTCTAAACAACGAAGCATCGTTGCAATCGCTTCTTCACGTGTCGGGCGATGCACTAATAATTTGGCGATCATGGAGTCGTAATAAGGTGGTACGGTATACCCTGCGTACACGTGTGATTCCCAGCGTACCCCCAAACCACCGGGGATAATTAGATGCTCGATCTTCCCCGGACAGGGTTGGAAGTTCTTCTCGGGGTTTTCGGCATTGATACGGCACTCAATTGCATGCCCTTCGCATTTTATATCTTCCTGTCGAAAGGGTAGTTTTTCACCTGAAGCGACTATGATTTGCGATTTGATCAAATCAATGCCTGTTACCAGTTCTGAAACTGGATGCTCCACCTGAATACGAGCGTTCACTTCAATGAAATAGAAATTATTATCTTTATCAACAATAAATTCTACCGTGCCTGCATTGAAGTAGTTTGCTTCGCGAATCATGCGAACTGCAGCCTCACAGATGGCATTACGCGTTTCAACCGGTAAATTGGTAGCTGGTGATTCTTCAATCAGTTTTTGATGACGGCGTTGGGTCGAACAGTCACGTTCCCACAAATGAACCACGTTTCCATGTTGGTCAGCGATTACCTGTACTTCCACGTGACGTGGACTACCGACATATTTCTCGATGTAGATACCGGGGTTACCAAATGCAGCAGCAGCTTCCTGTTGGGCAGCCTGCAAAGCATTTTCAAGATCATCTTCCGTTTCTGCCACTCGCATCCCTTTACCACCACCGCCGGCAGTAGCTTTAATCAGCACGGGGAAGCCGATCTCTGCAGCGACCCTGCGCGCTTCTTTGATGCCTTCGATCAGACCGTCAGAACCTGGTACAACAGGGACGTCTGCAGCGACCGCCATTTTGCGGGCTGTATTCTTGTCTCCGAGTTTTTCCATGGACTCAGGAAGAGGCCCGATAAAATCAATTTCGCAGTTGCGACAAACGTCATTGAAGTGAGCGTTTTCCGAGAGAAAGCCGTAACCGGGGTGAATTGCATCTGCATTGCCGACTTCTGCCGCACTGATTACACGGTCGATCTTGAGATAGCTTTCGTTAGAGCGAACACCACCAATACAGTAAGCTTCATCTGCCAGATCAAGATATGCAGAGCCCCGGTCACCTTCGCTGAAGATGGCGATAGTTTCGATGCCCATTTCTTTACAGGCCCGGATGACGCGAAGTGCGATTTCGCCTCGGTTTGCGACTAGGATACGTTTGTACATAGGTCGTGAAGTCTGTTATCTGAAGGACGGATTTGGTGTCAGCGCGGGTAACGCGTGAATAGCTTTAGCCTCTGGTATCCACTTTGAACAGGGGTTTGCCACAGTCCACGGGATCCTGGTCGTTAACCAGTACCGCTACAATTTTTCCGCTGACTTCTGCGGGGATTTCATTGAAGACTTTCATAGCCTCCACGATACAGACGGTGGTGTCCTTGTCTACACTATCCCCCACTTTGGCAAAAGCCGGAGTATCCGGATTTGCCGAGGCATAAAAAGTACCCACCATGGGGCTGTTGATCGTCACGATGTGCTCGCTTTCATCATCAGTCGGAGTGTCATCGGCAGGGGCTGCCGCAGCCGGAACTGAGATTGGAGCAGTCGCGACTGGCTGAACAACTCCTCCACGAGACAGTCGGATTTTCTGACCGTCTTGCTCCAGATCGATTTCGGTTAAGTCATTTTCCTTCATGAAGTCAACGTACTGAAGGAGACGTTCCATATCGAAGACATTACCGGATTTCGCCATGGTCTAGTATTCTTCCTCTAATGAAGCTTTGTTTCATAGGTAACTAGCAATTTTAAGCATAATTGCTCAAAACTACTAAGGGGTATCTACCTTATTTATAGCGACTATATATTCTCATTTGTCGACCTTTCAAATCAATTAACAACTAGTTTTTCAGGTCAAAAAAGAAAAAACTATAATTCTATAATTACATCTTCCAGTTTCTTGGGTACGCTGGTCAAGACTTCATGACCGTCTTTGGTAACCAGTACATCATCTTCGATACGTACACCACCCCACCCGGGTAAGTAAATTCCGGGTTCTACAGTTACAACCATGCCAGGTTTTAATGGCAAATGCTGATTAGAGGCTAAACGCGGATACTCGTGGATAAATGTTCCAATTCCATGCCCCAGACTGTGTCCAAAGTATTTACCATAGCCGGCATTGGCAATGTGATTACGAGCTGCTGCATCCACTTTGCTCATGATGGCTCCAGGTTTAATTGCTCTGATGGCTTTTAGTTGCGCTTGAAGCACGGTGTTATAAACTTTCTCAAATCTGGCCGTGAGTTTTCCAGTAACAATAGTTCGAGTGATATCGCTTAGGTAGCGATCGTAATCGGCTCCCCAGTCAAATAAACAAAAATTATCGTCCCCAATACGCTGATCGCCGGGTTGAGCATGTGGAAGAGCGGCTTGCGGTCCGACCGCCACGATCGGGTCAAAGCTGGTGCCTCGGCCACCAAACTGACGAATTTGATGCTCCAGATTAAAGGCGATTTCTTTTTCAGTTTGTTCCGCTGTTAACGAAGCTCTGATCACATCGAATGCTTTCTGAGCAGCCTTGACGGCTTTACGAATGGTTGCGATTTCCTGTTTGTCTTTAATCTCTCGTAGTTTTTCGACAAGGCTCGATGTGGTAACCAGATTGACGCTTGGTAAAGCCTCGGAAAGTGCTTCGGCTTGTCCCAGGGAAAGTGAGTTGCCCTCCAGAGCAACAGACGCGACTTTGGCTTTGGTGATTAGATTCCTGCTCGCTTCAACCATGGATTGCACTGACGGACGAATGAAGGAATCAATATCTGGGCAGTCATGCTCGATTTCCTGAATATAACGGAAGTCACTGATAATGATTGTGTTTTTTGGGAGTACAAGCAGGTAGCTGGAATCGCCACTGAAACCAGAGAGGTAGGTGACGTTTAATTCGTCGGTTACCAACATGGTAGCGATACCCTGCCGTTTTAGTTCTGCTCGAAGTTTCTTACGGCGTTGTGCGTATCGACTCATATTTAAAAGGTCCTCTCCGCAAAGGGTTGAGTGGAATTTTGGAGTAGCGACGAATAACTCATCTATATCTGAGGTTGGTTGTTTTCGTCGACTTTGACGACAACGGGTGTGTGGGGAAGCTCATCTTCAGAAAACTGAGCATAACTGCAAATGATTACCATATCACCAGGTTTCATCAGGTGAGCTGCCGCTCCGTTGATGCAAATTCGCCCCGAATTTCGCTCGGCCAGGATGGCATAGGTGGTTAGTCGAGTGCCACTGGTAATGTTGTAGATATCCACCTGTTCATGATCTTGAATATCGGCCAGTTCCAGCAGTGCTTCATCAATTGAGACCGAACCTTCATAATCTAAGTCAGCTTCAGTTACCGTAGCTCGGTGGATTTTGCTTTTTAAAAATGTACGAATCATGCAAATTTTGTATTGTACTTTTCCAGGTGAAATACAAGAAACCTGATGGGCTTCTCATCACTAATCCATCTTAAGACAGAATTCCTGTTTTGTTGAGATGGGGTTTGCTTGGATTGTCTGCTTACTTTGCAATGGATTGGTTAACCGCCAAGTCCGGCAATCATGAAGGCCAGTCCGATGATTGCAAAACAGGTCAGCACGGAAACGGTAAATCCGATAATGTCTGCCGAGGTTGGTTTCTGGAATTCCAGTTGACTGTTAGGAAAAAGTTTTATGCGGTCAGGTTCCTGTTTACCGGCATAGACAGCCTCGAGTTTTGCTTGATCGGCTTCCGGATCGGGTAGTACTTTTGTTTTCATCTTGGCGTAGTATCGGTCCAGCGCCTGCTTGGAGTTTCCGGCACCTGTTGCACTTGTAATAAAGCTGGCGATGATCATTACCAAAAATGGCATGATGATCTTTGGTACTAATTCCAGTGCGTTTCGGTTTGCCTTGGATTGGTTGGCAATATCAATCCCAAACGGAAGAAAGAAAGCCAGATTGAGTTTAAAGTTCCCCTCGCCCCGCATTTCAGTTCCGGCCGGGTAACCATAAGTCGTGATCGTTTTGTCTCCTTCGTTGACGGTATCAGTCACAACCGGCTTCACGGAAGAATCGACAGGCACAACCTTATCCCAAAAGATAGCTTGCGCGTCCGTATACAGTTTGGGGGTTCCATCTTTATTGGTTTCGAATTTACGTGGCATTGTTACTTCGATCTTGTCTTTGCCGACTTCCAGAGAAACCAGTTCAGTTCCTTGTTTGTTGGGTACGAGTATTTTGGTTCGTGCTTTATTTTCGAAGCGTGGCCTGAGTCTCTCGTGGGCAGCTTTTTTAATATCCGCACGATCCTTTCCGGATAATATATCTGTTTTTGTTTGCCACGTTTCCAGTTGTAAGGCCAGATGTTTACGGATCGATGACTTATTGAGGACTTCTTTGGAAACCGTGTGAGTCATGGGATCCGTTTGTAGGAATGATTCATTGCTGCGCCAGACCGGGGCTAGCATCGGCCCAAAGTATGGAATGATTGTGAAAAATAACAAACAGTACGCTACGGTAATCCAGGCAGCCTTGGTGGTAGCTCGTCGCCAGTACATTCCAATCCAGAATGGTGCAGCAAACACAAGTGTGAACCAAAAAGTGATTGTTAGCTGTTGAATCATGTCAAAGATTAAGAGTGAAAACATGATCGATCCTGTGACAATGATCGTACCTGTGATTTTACCCATTAAAAGACAATTCTTTTCCGATGCATTGGGGTTAAGAAAGGGTACATACAGGTTTCGGACGACCAACCCCGATCCGACAATCATATAGGCATCCACACTACTCATCAGTGCAGCCAGCAGGCAGGCCAGCATCAGTCCTCGTAGTCCCGGGCCGAGCAATTCCATCGAAGCGTAGCCCCAGGTCTGATCGGGATCTTTAATGAGAGCCGGTACATCTGCGTAAAGCGTTGCGGCGATAAGTCCTGTTAGTACCCATCCGAGTGTGCAAAATCTTTTCAGGAAATTGCCTACCACGAGTCCGATACGGGCATCATTTTCAGTTTTCGCACTTCCTCCACCGGTGGCGATAAAATGTGGTTGAACGACAATGCCGAATAAATTGGAAAAGACAATAGCGACCAAATAGGCCAGTGAAAAGTCAGCTCCGACGCCTCCCATCAGATCGAAGAAGGATTCGGGTAGTTGTTCATGCATCACATCAAAGCTGCCCTTCCCCTCTGGATTGAGGTCAGTGCTTCCGGAGAGAGCATTGAGTCCCAGAGGAATCAGCATGCAGCTTAGTGCGATTACACAGATGCCCTGGATTAGGTCAGTGAAGTAAGCTGCAGTCAGTCCGCCCAGCATTCCATAGAGCAGCACGATAACTCCAACGGCCGGAACCAAAACATATTGCAATTCAATTTCATTTCCGAAAAGCGTGATATGGTCACCGATCATTGGTGATGCTGTCTTGGCAATCGCGGAAAAGAACATGGATCCGTAGATCATAAAAAAGACCACACCAAATATGGCATAGGCCCCACCCAACTTTTTGCTTTCATAACGTTCGACATACCAGTCACCAAGTGTCAGGTGTCGCATGCGGCGGTACCAGACGCCTGTGATCCAGTAGAAAGGTGTGACGAACAACCAGTACATCACACCCCACATCCCATTCATTCCTTTGGTGAACGTACCGCTTCCAGTGATAATTGGATCCTGCGGTCCTGTCCCGGCACCAAAGGCAGCAAAGGTCTGCATCAGTTTCCCAAAACCGCGCCCACCCATGAAGTAATCTTCCTGTTTTTTATTCAGGCGTGCACAGTAGAGGCCAATGGCAACCAGCACAAAGAAGTAAATACCAAGGACAATGTAGTCGGCTTGAGTCATGGGTGTGAGTCCGAAGAGTTAGAGTTGAATAGTTAGAGTTGAATAATTTTAGAATGGGAGGAAAGTTTGGGCAGGATGGAGTGAGTGTTGAGTTGTGCACATAACTTAATATCGCTAACCATGCCTGCTTGTTGCAAGTTTTTCCCGCCTTGGCTAACCAATAATTTTTTGAAGATGTTTTGGTTTAGATCGTCGCTTTGCTTACACTGACGCCAAAGTTCGATTGCCAAAAGTGCCTGATCATTTTGTTGGCTTGCATTGCGACCGGCTGCCAGTGCCCCGGCAAGTAATGTGTCTTCCAGCGTTATCTCACCATTAGTACCGGCACAGATAATGTTGACTCTAGCATGCCCGGCGATAGCGTTGACAACGGTCGTAAAATTAGCAAAGGCTGCGATTAGAATCTGTTCGGCATCAAGGCAGGCCATTAAGGCTCGCGTGCCGTTGGTGGTGGTTAATGCAATTGTTTGGTTTTCAACACGATCTCTGGTGTATTCAGATGGTGAATTGCCGAAGTTAAATCCGTCGAGTCTTACGCAGTCACGTTCTCCGCCTAAAAGACATCCCCAGTCAGCAGCCACTTGTCGTGCTTCGTCAACCGTTACGACAGGTTTGATGGCTGCGGCCTGATTTCCCAGAGCGGTAACAATGGTTGTAGTTGCCCGCAGTACGTCAATCACCACACAGCAGGAATCTTTAATGACACTGTTAGCAGAGATTAAATCGGGTAAGAAAAAAACGTTTGTTTGTAACATGAAAAGAAAAACAGCAGTTAATGACAGGTGATGGCGTACGGATAATTCCCAGAATGAGTTGTTAGAGTTACTATACAGTATGAGGGAATTTCTGGGGGGTTCCTGCTTTTCGACCGGATTTTTAGTGATCATGGCTCAAGTAGATAAATCGAATCAACGAGTGCAGAGAATGTTCACTCAGATTGCGTCAAACTATGACCGCATGAACCACCTGTTGTCTTTGAACGTGGATCGCTACTGGCGTTGGCGCACCGTGCGTAAAGTTTCTCCGTCAGGCGGTTCACCGATTTTGGATATTTGTTCAGGTACAGGAGACCTTGCTTTTGCTTACTGTCGTAAAGCGGGAGAAGGTGTACAGGTAGTCGCCGCCGACTTTACGCGTAATATGCTGCAGATTGGTGAACAGAAAAAGAGCCGCAAACGAATTTATCAAAATGTCCAGTTTGTCGAAGCCGATGCCCAATATTTACCATTTGAAGATGATACATTCCAGATTGTGTCGGTCGCCTTCGGCCTTCGTAATATCGCAGATACCGATCGCGGGCTTGGTGAAATGGCACGTGTTTGTCAGCCGGGGGGGACAGTTGCAGTACTTGAATTCTCAAAGCCCGGATGGCAGCCATTCAAAGCTTTCTATGGATTCTATATGAATCGTATACTACCGATAATCGGGCAGTTCTTCACGAAAAACGAAGAAGATGCCTATAGCTATCTTCCTGAGAGTGTTTCGGAATTTCCGGACGGTCAAAGGCTTGTCGATCAAATGCATCACAACGGTCTGATTAACGGCGAATATTATCCGTTGACCGGCGGTATTGCAACTCTTTATGTGGCACAGAAACCAGTATGACCAACGAAAGAAAAAATCCACAGAATAGATCTGTCGTACTGGCAATCAGTGGTGCCAGTGGAGCGGTTTACAGCGTGCGGATGCTACAGCAACTTGTTGTTTCCGCAATCCCGGTTCAGTTGACCATTAGCGACGCCGGCTGTCAGGTGATCAAACAGGAATTGGGATTGGCAATCGACGTTGATAATCCATCGGTGGATCAATTGCTGGAGTATCAGGTGCCAGGCTGCCCTGCTCTGAAGCTTCCGTCTCTACGACAAGTGCAGGTCTACCACTATAAAGATTTGATGAGTCCGATTGCCAGTGGTTCACATCGTACCTATGGAATGGTAATTTGCCCGTGTAGTGGGGCAACGTTGGGAAGCATTGCCACCGGAATCAGCGGTAATCTGATTCATCGCGGGGCGGAAGTGCACCTCAAAGAGCGTCGCAAACTGGTGTTGGTAACTCGGGAGACTCCGTTATCGCCTATTGCTATTGATAACATGCAGCGTGTCACAGCCGCCGGTGCCGTTGTGCTGCCGGCCAGCCCCGGTTGGTATCACGGAGTACAGTCGCTGGGAGATCTGGTTGATTTTATAGTTGCTAGAATCCTTGATCAGCTGGAAATCGATAACCAATTGATTGAACGGTGGGGCGAAGGAGCATCGGATGCCTGAGACGTCTGAACGGTCGGCTGGTGCATTTCAGAAGATTGTCTCGATTCTGGAGATGATACGCTTCAGCCATACAATCTTTGCTTTGCCGTTTGCTTTGCTTGCTGCGGTAATGTGCTGGACGGTGCCGCCACTCGAGTCAGTGGGAATGGAATTACCGGGTTTTCAGGCAATTCACTTGCTTGGCATTGTGGTCTGTATGGTTTTTGCCCGTAGTGCCGCGATGGCCTTCAATCGTGTAGTGGATCACAAAATAGACGAGGAGAATCCGAGAACTCTAAATCGCCACATTCCTGCCGGGATTCTTTCATTGAAAAGTGTCATCATTTTTACGCTTATTAATAGTCTCTTGTTTGTTGCTGCGACGCTGCTTTTCCTGCCGAACCGCCTGCCAATCTATCTGTCTGTACCGGTACTTGGTTTGCTTTGTCTTTATAGTTACACCAAACGATTTACCTCACTAGCACATTTCTATTTAGGTATTAGTCTTATGCTTGCCCCGATCAGTACTTGGATTGCATTGCGTGGAGAAGTGATGATGGCTTCTCCGGCTGATTGCCTGCCTGCTGTTGTTATTGGCTTGATTGTTCTTTTTTGGGTGGGTGGTTTTGATATTATTTATGCCTGTCAGGATGCCGTTTTCGATAAAGTAGCCAAGCTTAAGAGCGTCCCTGCCAAACTAGGAGTGAAAATGGCATTACGAGTAGCCGCTCTGTCTCATCTGGTAATGATTGGTTGTATGTTGCTCTTACCTATGGTTCATCATGCAGGTGGCCCGGAACTGGCTTTAGGCGGGATTTACTACACAGCAGTGGCTTCTGTCGCCACGCTCTTGATTTACGAGCATTCAATGGTCAAGACAGATGATTTGACTCGGGTAAACATTGCATTTTTTAATGTGAATTCTGTAATCAGTGTGGGACTGTTCTTGATTGTCTCACTGGACTTGTTGATATAATCGCTCACGGTGCAACCAGTCGTCGGTCAATGACTTGTTCTTTTTTTATCGCTTCCATTAAAAAATTTATTTACAAGAGGGATGACAGACGTGTCAGCTAAAACAGTATTGTTATGTACAGTTTTACTCGGTGGCGTTTCCGGATGTGTTGGTGAGAAGCCTATACCACAATCTGCCGAGGGCGGTTCCGAAATTGAGACGCATTCAACGGACATTCAGCCAGACCCGGCAGCAGAAAATGTGCCTGCAGATCAGTCATCCCAACCGGCTCAAAAGCCAGCTGAACTTATTGATCTGGATCAGGCAGTCGGTGATTTACTGACGACACTCGGTAGCGGAGAAACTCAAGAGCGTATTGCTGCCAGTCGTGCTCTCAGTGAAAGATCAGCTGAAGTTGTCTCTCAACATGCCGACTGGATGAAAGCAGGGAGTGTCTCGCAACGTCACGGCATAATGTTGATGATGACAGGTAAAGCTCAGGTCTTTCCGGATGAGACCTACAGTCTTGTAAAGCTTGCATTAGTAGATGGTGATAGCAAGGTGCGTCGTATCGGTGTTCAACTAATTCGTCAGTTATTGCCAGTTCAGACGGCTGAACTTCACACACAATTGCTCGAGATGACCAAAGACAGGCTAGAAGATTCGGCAATAAGAAATGCCGTATTACGAATGATTACACTCATTCCGGGTGATGCTTTGGCAACCGAGACCGTTCTTGGTGAAATAATCATGAGCGCAGAAGATGATTCAACCGTTAAACAAGCAGCTTTGCAGTCCTATGTGAAAATAGCTCCGGCTGCTCCGGCAATTGCAACCTTGATCAGCGTATTGGAAAAGTCGGACAGTAGTCAAGTAAAGCGTACGACAGCCGTGCTTTTAGGTAAGTATGGCACCAAATCCAAAGCGTCTGTCGAGTTGCTTGGTGGGTTAATGGAAAACGATGAGGAAGATCTGCAGGAAGCGGCTGCCGAGGCATTGGCTCGTATCGGCAGTCCATCGATTGATGTTCTGGTTAAAAAGCTGGATTCGGATAATCTACTGACGCGACAGATGGCAATTTTTACACTCGGAGTGATTGGGCCTTCCGCTGGTGAGCATGTTCAAAGGCTGCAGGAGTTCATTACCGAGGATGATTCTGACACGAGTTTGATTGCCAAGGAAGCCATCTTTAATATTTTGAAGACCCGTCAGTGAGTTTTACAGACCAACGCTTAGTGCTTCACCAATTCTCCAAGCAGCCGGATTGTCGGCATCACGAATAACTTCATTATATACCGTGTCTCGTTCAACCGGTTCGCGTCCGGCTTCCTGGATCAGGGCTTTCAGCTTTTGGACGGTCAATTCCTCCGGCGTTGTTGCACCAGCGTCGTGATAGATGAGTTCGTGACGTACTGTGCCATCAAGGTCGTCAGCGCCATAATCCAACGCTGTTTGAGCGGTACCGATTCCCAACATGATCCAATATGCTTTGATGTGCGGGAAGTTGTCCAGCATTAGTCTGGAGACGGCCATTGTGCGCAGATCCATCACCGCCGATGGTTTCTTGAGGTGATCAAGACCTGTATTTTCCGGATGGAAAGCCAGCGGTATGAACGTTTGGAAGCCACCGGTTTTATCCTGCTGTTCACGCAGACGAATCAAGTGATCGACTCGATGGAAAGCATTTTCGACGTGACCATAGAGCATCGTGGCATTAGTTTTGATACCTAACTCATGTGCTGTACCATGAATTTCAAACCATTTTCCGGTATCTGCTTTGTGTTCGCAAATCTGGTCGCGTACTTCCGGATGAAAGATTTCAGCTCCACCGCCAGGCATACTTCCCAGACCGGCATCCCGCAGATCTTCTAGAATTTCGCGAACGGGTTTTTTAGTGAGATGTTCAAACCAGTTAATTTCCACGCCTGTCCAGGCCTTGAGGTGTAGTTTTGGGTAAGCGTCGTGAAGGATGCGAACGATGTCGACGTACCAGTGATATCTTTTCTTGTGATGCAGACCGCCGACAATGTGCATTTCCGTACAGCCGTTTCCAATTGCTTCAGCGCCGCGTTGTAGAATTTGTTCGTCGGACATGACATAACCGCGTTCGGCTCGCAGATCCGCTCGAAATGCACAGAAGTTACAACGGTAGACGCATACGTTGGTCGGGTTGAGATGCGTGTTAATGTTATAGTAGGCAACGTTCCCGTTAATCCGTTCCCTTACAATATTGGCTAATTCGCCAACTTCCTGAAGTGGAGTTTCGTCCTGATAGAGTAACACTCCATCTTCCAGCGATAGGCGGTCGCCATGCTCTACTTTTTTTCGAATGTCTGCGAGTGTTGCTGAACTCATGCGATGATCAGTAATGGGTATTAGGGCGAGGAACTAACCTATAGGAGTAAACCGTAGAGTTTAGAGTATTTGTCACAATCTTTTTAGTGCCAATTAAGTCAAATCAAGTGAGATTCGTCATTAAACGGGGCATACGGTGATTGCGATCATCTTTGTCGCCGCCTTTTTTCCTTTAATTCCTCTTCAATCTTTGCCTGTAGAGCTTCGCCGGCTCCCTGTTGATCGAGTCCGAAATTCTGGAGCCAGGCCGTGACTTCAGTTTCTGAAAGCGTCTGATTAGGTTTAGAACGATCTGTCTTTTGAGCCGCTCGTTTAGATTTCATTTCATGGTTGATACGTTGATACCAAAGATTACTATCGATAGCCTGAGCTCGCCGACGCTTAGCTGCGCGTTGTACCCGGTGATCACTGGAGACGACAGTGAGATTTCGCGGAGAAGTATGTAGTTCAATGTATTCTTCCATTAACGTATCGGCTTCACCATAGCCAACGGCAAAATGGACAATTAGGCCCTGATAGTTATAGATGCTGGTGCGGTTCGCCGGAGGATTTTTGGCATCGAAAACGAGCACCGTTTTGGCAGCTAATTTGGGCGTCAGGGTTGCAAGTAGCCAGTTAATCAGACTTTGGCGAGCGCCTTCCAGAGTACCTGTGTCGTTATCCGGTCCCAGATCTTCAGAAGCCCACCAGAGGTTATATCCATCGATTAGAAAGAGCGATGAGGTTGACTGAGGTGGGTTTTCGCGCTTCACGAGATTACCGCTGGAGTTTAATTTCGCCGTCAACAATTACGGTGTCGGCTCGGCCTGTCAACTTAAGTCCACTAAACGGCGTATTTGTACTGAGAGAGGTGAATTTATTTGGGTCAACCTCCCAGAGTACGTCCGGATCGATGATCGTAACATCAGCTGCCGCACCAACGGCGAGTGTTCCTTTGTCAAGTTTCAAAGCCTTTGCCGGATTTGTCGACAGCTTGGAAATCAATGTTGGATAATCGAGATGGCCAGGAACGACGAGGTTGCTGATCGCCAGTCCGAGTGTGATTTCAATTTGACTCATACCAAACGGAGCTTGGTCCAGTTCGGTCATCTTCTTTTCCGAGGCACGCGGAGCATGGCCACTGGTGATAACGTCAATCGTTCCGTCCTGCAGACCGGTGATGCAGGCATCAATGTGAAGTTGAGAACGCAGTGGTGGATTGACTTTATAGTTGGAGTCAAACGTCCGCATGATTTCGTCGGTTAAATACAGGTTGGCGATGCAGATTTCGCTTGTCACATTCACACCACGTCCTTTGGCACGGCGAATTAACTCGACACTGCCTTCGGTGGAAATATCCATCAGGTGTAGCCGAGCACCAGTTGTTTCAGCCAGTCGTAGGTCACGTCCCGTTGCAAGTTCTTCACTGTCCGGGTGCATCCCGGAGAGACCGAGCACCATTGAGATGGCACCGGAGTGCATGATGCCACTTTGTGATAGCTCGGGGATTTCGGGATGATCGAGAATCGGTACGTCAAACATGCGGCTGTATTCCAACGCCCGTCGAAATAGGTCGGTCTTTCCTAAAGGATTGGGAGCATCGCTAAAAGCAACAGCTCCGGCCTTTGTCAGGATGCCCATCTCGGCCAGTTCTTGCCCTTCTCTGTTTTTACTGACACAGGCAATGACAAAGACATGACAGTTGTCTGCCTGGGAAGCTTTTTGTTGAATGAACTGAACCTGAGCCTGCGTGTCTGTTGTCGGTGATGTATTTGGCAGACAGGCGATTGATGTGAAGCCACCATTAATCGCTGCAGAGGTTCCGGACTCGATGGTTTCGTCTTCCTCAAATCCGGGCTCGCGCAGTTGGACGTGAGCATCGACGAGCCCCGGGGCAATGATTTTTCCGGTGGCGTCGATTTCCTTAACGGTTGCATTCACCTCTGACCCAATGGCAGCAATTTTGCCATCTTCGATCAGTAGAGACGTTACTTTATCAAGCGACTGACTGGGATCGATGATGCGGCCGTTGCGAATGATGATGCCTGGCATGTTCAACTCCCTAGCTACGCTTGTTCGTTGAAATGGTTAGGTATAAGGCTGCCATTCGTACTGCAATCCCGTTGGTAACCTGATGGAGGATTACCGAATGCGGTCCGTCTGCGACGTCGGGCGTTATTTCGACCCCGCGATTAATCGGTCCGGGTGCCATAATTAGAATGTCATCTTTGGCCTGTTCCATCCGTTTACGATTCATACCGTAAAGGAAGGCATATTCGCGAACTGACGGGAATGGCCGGGTGTATTGTCGTTCAAATTGGATGCGTAATAGGTTGAGTACATCGCAGCGTGGAACGATCTCATCCAGACTGTGTGAAACTTCGACGCCAAAATTTTCCCATGCTTTGGAGACAAGTGTGGAAGGACCACAAACGATGACATGTGCGCCGAGTTGTTTTAGCCCCCAGATATTCGAGCGGGCTGTTCGACTGTAGGTAATGTCACCAACCATGGCTACTGTCAGTCCTTCGAGCGTACCGCGTTGTTCGTAGATGGTCATGATGTCAAGCATCCCCTGCGTGGGATGTTCGTGAGGCCCGTCACCGGCATTGAGAATGCTGCAGTTTACATTCTCCGAAAGGAGATGAGGACTTCCGGGAGTGCTGTGTCGCACCACCATCGCGTCGACATTCATCGCTTCGATTGTCTTGGCCGTGTCGATCAGTGTTTCACCTTTGCTGAGGCTGCTGGAACTGGCCGAAAATTCGACAGTGTCAGCACCTAACCGGCGAGCAGCCAAACTAAAGCTGTTTCTTGTTCGAGTCGAGTTCTCGAAGAACATATTGGCGACTGTTTTGCCTTTAAGAATAGAAAGTTTGTCCCTACATCCACCAGTCGCCGCTTTGAGTTCGACGGCTGTCTGGAGAAGAGTAAGAATGTCGTCCTTGGATAATTCTTCGAGCCCCAGTAGATGACGACGTTGCCACGTGTCAGGTACTGGTGAAATGCCTACTGCTGAATCCGTTTCAGCCACTTTCATCGTGCCCCTCTATTAAACGTCTATGAGCCTTCCGAGAGATTTTAACAAGCAAACGATTGCCTGAGAACAATCCAATGGTGGGTAGAGGGGATTGTTTCCATTTTTTTTTCAAATCAGGTCGGTAAATCTCAAGAAACTACCATTCACGGACGATTTGCGAGCTACCAATCCATTTTTCGATTGAGTTCAGTTCAGTCGATGAGCTGAGAGAAGACGATTACTATTCTCTCCCCCAAAGGGAATAAGACAATGAAAACTATCGAAAACCGCTTTATTCGTGCCCTGTATTTTACAGCCATTATCTTGCTGCTTAGCGGATGCAATTTAACGAACCCAAATTCAGGGATGCAGACACCTCAACAATTAGTGGCTCAAAAGCAAACGATGATAGAACAGGCAATCGCGCAGACCGGTTATACAACACCACAGGATCCTAACGGTAGTTTTACCGTGGAATTGCGAAATGCTTACGGAGCCCGTTCACGTATTCGCCTGCCACTGCAGGCAGGATTATGTGTACAGGATGCCTTGCGACTTTCAAAAGCGATCGAACAATTCGATAATATGCAGGTTAAGTTGAAACGGCCCACGAAAGACCCTCGTAGATTCCTGCCGTTAGACGTTCAGTTTGATGCGGAATATCGCCTGGTTGAACCGCTCAATGATTACGCCTTACACAATGGTGACTATATCGTTGTCACTCAGTCAGCGGGAGCAGATATCGGCGAGTTGCTCGAAGGTGCATCCGGACCGCTTTTCTAGAAAGCCATTGCATTAATCCATAATAAAAGGGCGGCCTCTGATATAGACGTCGCCCCTTTAATGTGAGTGGTTGTTTACGGATTAATAACTACGGGGAGTGATCCTTCCCTGAACACGGTAGGGCAGACCCATGATTCTCAGGAAGCCTTCCGCGTCATCCTGATTGTAAGATCCCCCCCCTTCCATTGTGGCAATACCCTCATCATAGAGACTGTTCGGGCTGGTACGACTTTCGACTGTGATATTGCCTTTGTAAAGTCCCAGAGTCACTTCTCCGGTAACGTGCTGCATAGCAACTTGGTTAAAAGCGAGCAAAGCATCCATCCGCGCACAATACCAGTGACCGTAGTAGACCATCTCGGCCACTTCAGCCTTGAGGCGATCTCGCAGGTGGCAGAGATCCCGATCCATAGTCAGTTGCTCAAGTACTAGCAGTGCATCGTAAAGGACGGTCATGCCTGGTGATTCATAAACACCACGGCTCTTCATGCCAACAAAACGGTTTTCGACCATGTCAATCCGACCAACACCATTTCGTCCGCCAATCTCATTGAGAGTTTTGACCATTCCCAGCGGTGACAATGCTTCGCCGTTGACTGCCACAGGTAGCCCACTTTCGATTTTGATCGTGACTTTTTCAACTTCGTCGGGAGCATCCTGAGGGGAGACTCCCATGCCGAAGTCAACTTTTTCAACACCATTTACTTCCAGATCTTCCAGGTCGCCGGCTTCATAGCTGATGTGCAGACAGTTTTCATCTGAACTATATGGTTTGGAAGCCGAAGCCTTGACAGGAATGCCTTTGTTTTCGCAGTAAGCGATCATTTCGGTACGGCCCGGAAAGAGCTCGCGAAATTCTTTAACTCGCCATGGAGCGATCATTTTCACGTTCGGGTCAAGTGCTTCAGCTGCCAGTTGAAAACGGCATTGGTCGTTGCCTTTACCCGTGGCTCCGTGGACGTAGGCTTCGGCTCCGACTTCACGTGCAACCTCCAGGCAGACTTTAGAGATCAGCGGGCGCGCGATGGAAGTACCTAGCAGGTAGATACTTTCATATTTAGCCTGCCACTGTAAAACTGGAAATGCAAAATCCCGACAAAGTTCTTCCTGAACATCGACGAGTCGAGCACTGACAGCTCCACAATCATGTGCCTTTTGCATGATGGCCTCACGGTCTTCACAGGGTTGACCAAGATCCACATAGACACAGTGTACGTCGTATCCCTGATCCTGAAGCCAGCCAAGGATAACTGAGGTATCTAATCCGCCGGAATAAGCTAATACGCAGCTTGGCATCACTATTACTCTTTCAAAAAGTATGGAATGTGTTTGAGTTCGTTTACGGCAGACGATGGCGTCCGCACAGAATTATCTCATTGTGATTGCGGTCGTTTAAGCTGACAAGAGCTGGTAAACCACTTCGGTTCGGTCGCTTAATCCAATTAAAGACCGATTGAGTCAGATCAGTTCAGAGTAGGCGGCAGCTGCACGGGCAAAAGAGAAGCGGCTGGCTGCTGTTTTCCATGGTTGTTCGTTTATTGGATTTTCGAGGATTCGGTATATTTTTCGCGCTAACGCAGAAGGGTTACCAGTTTCGACCAGATGGCTATGTAATTCAGGTGGTAAGATTTCACGTGGTCCCGATGGACAATCAGTGGAAACGACATTGGTACCACACGCCATGGCTTCGATAAGCACAGTCGGTAAAGCTTCCCAGCGACTTGAAAGGACGAACAGATCGGCTCTTCGCATCCAGGCGTAAGGATTTTCCTGAAATCCCACCAGAGAAACAGCCTGCTGTAAACCGTGTTTGGCAATCTGCGTTTCTAGAAAATCCTCCTGTTCA
Source organism: Planctomycetaceae bacterium (assembly GCA_002709045.1). Taxonomy (GTDB): domain Bacteria; phylum Planctomycetota; class Planctomycetia; order Pirellulales; family Pirellulaceae; genus UBA721. The sequence goes on from PAPJ01000056.1 coordinate 85,561, forward strand.
CCGGTCCCTACGATGGCCAGATGTAAGGGTGTTTCTGATTTAGCATGAAGTTTGGAGAAAGCTAAAATCAGGTTTGAAAAGTCTTTTTGTTGACTGAGTCTGCCAACGCCCAGAATTAATTTACCTTCAAACAGACTGAGCGGATGGTCAATCGTTTGACTGGCCTGCCGTTCAAGTTCAGGGCTGACAACTGGGTTGTAGATAGTCTTGACCGAGTGTTTTGAAAGCGAAAGGACACGCTCAAGATCCCGTGCGGCATCA
>PAPJ01000057.1 GCA_002709045.1 Planctomycetaceae bacterium
AGTAAAGTTGAGAGGGAGTTTCATGAAGAAAATGAGGTTGTTGCTGGTCGTATTATTTGCAGTGATGTTTGCGGAGACAGTTAAGGCGGATCGGATGAACTCCAAGTATGCGATCGTGATTCATGGTGGTGCCGGTAGTGCCATTTCCAATGAAGCATTCGTCGCTGCTCGGGAAGAAGTACTCGAACAAGCCCTTGATGCCGGTGTCAGGATTCTCTCAAAGGGCGGTACAAGTTTAGATGCTGTGGAACAGGTGATTCGTATTCTCGAAGACTCACCTTTGTTTAATGCCGGTCGCGGAGGCGTACTAACTGCTCAGGGGATCAACGAACTGGATGCAACGATTATGGATGGTCGCACCCGAGCCTGTGGGGCAGTAGGTGGTGTGACGACGGTGAAGAATCCGATTTCGTTGGCTAGACGAGTTATGACAGAGACTCGCCACGTTCTGTTGGTCTCCGAAGGCGCAGATCAATTTGCCGCTCAGCTAGACGATCCAGCGATTGAAATTGTTGCTCCGGAATACTTTCGTACGGAGAAACAGGTAGAGCGACTGAAACGAGTGAAAGAGCGAGAAAAACTTACAACCAAAGAGAAAATGGGGACGGTCGGTTGTGTAGCCCTCGATCGAAATGGTAATCTCGCGGCAGGAACATCGACGGGCGGGCTGGTTAACAAAAAACATGGTCGTCTGGGAGATTCCCCGATTATCGGAGCAGGTACCTATGCGAATAATACAACCTGTGGTATTTCATGCACGGGGGTTGGTGAAGACTTTATCCGTCATGCAATTGCGTATGATATTCATGCCCGGATGCATTATGGAAAGCAAAAACTGGAGTCCGCCGTTCAGCATGTATTGAAGAGTGAAAAATACCCGATTGTGGGAGGCATGATTGGGATTGATCTTCAGGGTTCGATCACAATGCAGTTTAATACCGATGGAATGGCTCGAGCCGCAGCTGACTCAACCGGCTTGCGAGTCATTAAGGCCGGCAAGTAAATAAGATCATTGGTACGGTTAAGGCTGGTGATGACAACTGGTTAACAGGTCCACCAAGGTCTGCTATAACTAGCGAAAACAAAGTTGATTTTTTAAGTAACAAATGGATCGAAAATGACCACTAGATCACAAAAGATGGCCGTGTTTGTAATTTGTTTAGGAATAATCTCCGGATGCACGAATGAGCAACCAGTTGAAAGTACAACGACAGAAGTGCAGCCTGGCCAGCCGGCAGAGACGGTTCCCTCGAATTCCCCGACTCAGCAGATAGCAGAACCAATCCCGGAGCTGAACAAAGCGGAAATCATTGAGGCCCATGTTAGAGCGGTTGGTGGTTCGGAAGCGATCAGAAAAATAAAATCCATCATCAGGGTTTCGGAAGTGACATCCAGATCAGCAGCCGGAGAAGTAACCGGAACAACAACAGAAGTTCTTGACTTGGCAAGAGAGCGGGGACGCGTCGATACGGACCTAGGAGAATTCAAACAAGCCAAGGGATGGACAGGGGAACAAGGTTGGAGAGTAAGTACGTTGGAACCGTTGCGAGCAAGCACCGTTGACGAAGTGGGAATAGATAATATCGTGGTTCCTGTTAGCATTGTTCAGGCAATCTCGGGAGCTTTTGGTACAGAAGCTTTTCGGTCCATCGCAAAGGTTCAGTTCAATGGCAAGCCCTGTTTCAAACTGACCATTGTGGACAATCCTCTGATGGTCTATTTGGACGCGTCTACCAAGTTGATTGAAGGACTCGAACTTGAACAATTCATGGTGATTTATCTGGGCGACTACAAAGAATTCGAAGGAGTGCAGATGCCCTATTACTCGAAAACTGACATTGCAGTATTGCAGACCTCGTTCGTTTCCAAGGTTCAGCAAGTGAATTTCAATCATGAGATCACCGACGATCAGTTAGCAAAACCTACCCAATAAGGTGAATGACTGCCGACTCTTCGAACAAAGAATTTCGTTAATCGGCTTGTTTTCTTTTGCGTTGTTTGATGATGGTCCGATGTAATCCAACCGCTGGTAGAAAAAGGAAGACTATGACCAATGTCTTGAAGAGTGCCAGAAAGCCAAACATCATGGCGTTATAGGTTGTCCGTTGGAGTGGAATAATTGCATTGTGTAAAGCGTAGAGCTGGTCAAGAATCAAGGTAAACGGTGTCCATACCAGCAATAATAAAAATCCTGCTAAACTAGCTCGATAGAGAGCTTTGGTGATCAACCACAATTGATCAAGTTTTTCATCGTGAGCGTCAGTCATTGATTTTTCCTTAGACTTATGAGGAACCGATAATGAGTTATTCTTCTTTTCTATTCGGTTCGAAGATTCGCATTACTTTATCATCTGATTGCAGGATGAAGGGTCGGAATTCCTGATAGAATTCGTTCAGCGACAAGCCCATATGTTTTTTGAAGGCCGCTGATTTTCCAAGTCGCGGAATATCACAATACCATTCTTTTAGGACAACCACTTCCGGCACTTCTTTCACGTGGATCAGGTAAGCAGTTGCCCAGGCGCCAAGCATGTAATAAACCTGGGCTGAGCCACCTTTTTCCCAGTACTCTTCGTTCTCCAATTGCCAGTCAGGATTCTTAGCGAGGTACTGGTTGATACTTGGCCGGCCGATATTAGCACCGGACTGTTTTAGTTGCAGCATATAGTCTTGGAAATCCACCAGCCCCAGATTTTCCATGAACTTAGCTGAACTGTAAGAGGCCATGCCTTCTGCCATCCAGGAGTTGATGTGCTTGTCAGAACTTCTGCTTTGTTTAGTGTCGCAGTGTGCCATTTGGAATACATGATGATATTCATGGAGAGCTCCCCAGGTGTTCTCAAGCGGCGCTTTTTCACGTCCTTTGGCGTTAGTTGTTACGTCTTCATATAGAATCGGCGCATCCTGTGTCCAGGTAAGACCCCCTTCAGACTTCCCCTGCAAAACCGCTTTTATTTCGCTGGTCACATTAGGCCGTTGCAGAAATTCTTCAATCTGCTCTTCGGCAGTCAATGTTTTTGAGTTTCGATTTATGCGGCTTTTGGCACGCTGTAGGTAGATTTGGCGGATACTATCCTCGTTGTCAGAACTCAGTAGGTAGACATAATAAGGGCCATAGTTGCCAAAATAGTTGATGGCATAACGAAGGCCGCGTTGATAGTTTTCAACCAGCGAACCATCTTTGTTCAGCCCCTTAGCAACAAACAGTACCGGTGCAGCATTGACGGTGTCAGCATCCCGGTTTCCCGTATCTTGCGCAAAAGCCATTCGGGAAAAGCAGTATGAAAGAAGAACAGATAGTATGATTAGCAACCGCATATCGAGAATTCCGGGAATGAGTTTTTTCTATGGGTGATCTATTTTATCAAACGTGGGCTGGAAAATTGACAGAGCTGACGATAGATGGACAGGATCATTGCTTCGTTTGTGATTTTTACTATCACGCTACAAGGAAAGTTTAGCCCGTCTTCGATTTTATTTCTGAAAGCACTGCGGAGTAAGCTTCAAGTGCGCTTTCGAAACTTTTCTTTCCGATTCCAAACCGAACGTAGTGATCATCAAAACCAAGACATCGGCCGGGTAATAGAACAATCCCGTGGTTTTGTGCCAGTTGGTGGCAATAGGAGGTGGCCGAGTCAAAGCCTGTTTCTTTTAGGTTTAGTTCAACAAAAGCAACGGAACCTGCTTGTGGTCGCCGCCAGATGAAATGTTCCGGAAAGCGGGCAAAAAAAGATTCACATAGTTTCAGGTTTTGTTGAATAATGGTTTTACTGCGTTCAGCCAGTTTGTCTTTAACAAGCAGTGCTTTGTGTGCCAGAAATTCAGTCGGCGCTGCAGGACAGATCGTTGTGTAGTGTTTCCAGTTGATCAGTTCATTACGAAGCTCCGCGTCACGAATGATCAGCCATCCGGCACGTAATCCGGGCAGACCATAAGTCTTAGATAAGCCGCTCAGAACGATCGACTTTTCATAACGATCTGCTGCCGAGGGAATTGGTGTGTCAAACTCCAGTCCACGATAGATTTCATCGCAGAATAACCAGATATTGTTCTCCCGCGCCAGTTTGATCAAATGATCGAACTCAGTAGTTGACGGAATGAATCCGGTTGGATTGTGAGGGAAGTTGACCACAATAATTCGCGTTTTTGGACTAATCATGGATTCCAGTTGATCAAAATCCAGTTCCCATTGTTCTTTACCGGCAACCAGACTCCAGGGTATGACCTGCTGGCATAAATGTCGGGCAACATTATTTAATGCATCGTATCCCGGGCGCAATGCGATGACTTCATCTTGTGGTTCGAGCAATGTTTGCATCGCCAGATAAATACCTTCCACCGGGGAAGTCAGAACAACAACGTCTTCAGCAGTGGGCTCAGAGTACATTTTTGAAATTTCAGAACGAAGCCGGGGATCTCCCTGAGATTCGGTATACCCCAGATTCAGGCCACCCAACTCTTCCAGTGTGGCTCCCGCCAAGTGCAGTAATTTGCCGATTGATATGGTTTCACAATCGGATGATGCCAGCATGTGAGGAGACGAAAATTCATACTGAGAAAAGAATTGCTCAGTTAGAAACGGTTCGATTTTCATGGTTTGAGATTTTCTCTTCCTCAAAAAATTTCGAGAGTTTGTGTTTACTTAGACAATGCTGAGTAACCACATCAAGGAAATGGTTCTTCTGATTTCTGTTAGTCCTCCTAGTTGGGATCCAAGGAGTCATAAGACATCACTATAAGTGTGAAGAGCGAAAAAATCACGGGCAGAACTTTTCTGACAGGCTCCGGTTAATTGTTACCTTGCAGTCTGTGGTAATCCACCCGATTCAATTTATAAGCGAACGCCAGAGAGAAAATTAAATGTGACTATGAAAAGTTCAACCGACATGTACTCAAAACGCAATTTGCGGCAATATTACCAACAATTGGAATTCTAATAGCTTCTTCTGTCTGTTAGTGGAAAGCTTCGTATCTTGATTCAAATCGCTTATTGAGCGATAATTATTTTTCGCAAAACTCTGATCAAAGAGGCCGTATGAATACTTACGTTGATTACCTCGAGGAAATTGAAGAACGCAAACAGGTAGGTCTTCACCCAAAGCCAATTGATGGTGCGGAACTGCTGAGTGTAATCATTAGTCAGATAAAGGATCCCGCCTGTCCGCACCGTGAAGAATCTATCAAATTCTTTATTTACAACACGTTGCCCGGTACGACCGCTGCAGCCGGTGTAAAGGCACAGTTTCTGAAAGAGATTATTCTTGGTCAAGTGACCATTGCCGAAATTTCAATTGGCGATGCATTTGAACAGCTGTCCCATATGAAAGGTGGTCCTTCGATTGAAGTGCTCCTTGATATGGCTTTCGGTGACAACGCCTCCATCGCTAAAGAGGCTGCTGAAGTTTTAAAGACACAGGTATTTCTTTATGAAGCGGATACCGACCGTTTGGCAGAGGCTCTTGATAATGGAAGCGAAATTGCGAGGGAAATTCTTGAGAGTTATGCCCAGGCCGAATTCTTCACCAAACTCCCCGACGTTCCGGAAGAGATTAAGGTAGTTACTTACGTTGCCGGGATAGGTGATATCTCCACGGATTTGCTTTCCCCGGGCAGTGAAGCACATTCCAGATCAGATCGTGAATTGCATGGTAAATGCCTCATCGACGCTGAAGCTCAGCAAGAGCTTTTAGATTTGCAAGAAAAGCATCCCGATAAAAGAGTGATGCTGATTGCCGAAAAAGGGACGATGGGTGTCGGTTCCTCACGTATGTCAGGTGTGAATAATGTGGCACTTTGGATTGGTAAGCAGGCAAGTCCGTATGTGCCTTTTATTAATATTGCACCCGTCGTTGCCGGTACGAATGGTATTTCTCCGATTTTTCTTACCACAGTCGATGTTACTGGTGGTATTGGAATAGATCTAAAAAACTGGAAGAAGAAACTCGATGAAGAAGGGAATGTAGTTTTAGACAGTGATGATGAGCCCGTACTGGAACAGGTCTATTCGGTAGACACTGGTACCATTCTCACGATTAACACAAAGTCGAAAAAATTATTCGCAGGTGACCAGGAACTAATTGATATTTCAAGGGCATTGACACCCCAGAAGATGGAATTCATGAAAGCTGGTGGGTCTTATGCCATTGTTTTTGGTAAGAAACTGCAAACCTTTGCTGCCAAGATACTTGGTATTGAAATACCGCCGGTGTTTGCACCCTCGAAAGAAATTTCTCATCCCGGACAGGGGCTGACAGCCGTCGAAAAAATATTCAATAAAAATGCTGTCGGTACCACTCCTGGTAAGTTGCTTCATGCAGGATCCGATGTGCGGGTGGAGGTGAATATTGTTGGGTCTCAGGATACGACCGGACTTATGACATCTCAAGAGTTGGAGATGATGGCTGCTACAGTGATTTCGCCAATTGTAGATGGCGCTTATCAGTCCGGATGCCATACAGCTTCGGTCTGGGATAGTAAGTCCCAGGAGAACATTCCAAAGTTAATGAAATTTATGAATGACTTTGGTTTGATTACTGCCCGCGACCCGCTGGGCGAATATCATTCGATGACGGATGTAATCCATAAGGTTCTCAACGATCTTACTGTTGATGATTGGGCCATTATTATAGGCGGGGACTCACATACCAGAATGTCCAAAGGTGTGGCGTTTGGTGCAGATTCCGGAACCGTTGCTCTCGCTCTGGCAACCGGTGAGGCCGCCATGCCAATCCCTGACTCAGTCAAAGTCACCTTTAAGGGGGAAATGCAAGGTCATGTGGATTTCCGGGATGTGGTTCACTCGACGCAAGCTCAAATGTTAGACAAGTTCGCCGGCGATAACGTGTTTCAGGGAAGAATTATCGAAGTTCATCTTGGAACGTTGCCAGCAGACCAGGCATTTACCTTTACAGACTGGACTGCTGAGATGAAAGCAAAAGCTTCTATCTGTATTTCTCAGGATGATACCCTCATTAAGTCGCTGGAAATTGCTAAAAGCAGAATTCATATCATGATCGGAAAGGGGATGGATAATGAAAAGCAGGTTCTTCGAGGCTTAATCGAACTAGCAGATCGTAGAATTGAGGAAATTAAGTCTGGAGAGAAACATGCTTTGGCTCCGGATATTAATGCCAAGTATTTTGCCGAATTTGAAGTGGATTTATCTCTTATCGAGGAGCCGATGATCGCCGATCCTGATGTCAATAATGAGGATATTTCCAAACGCTATACACACGATACGATCAGAGAACTTTCCTATTATGGCGGTGAGAAACTTGTCGATCTTGGATTTGTCGGCTCGTGCATGGTGCATAAAGGTGATCTCAAGATCGTATCTCAAATGCTCGGCAATCTTGAAAAGAGTCAGGGAAAGGTCGAGTTCAAGGCACCGCTTGTTGTGACTGCGCCCACGTATAATATCATTGAAGAGCTTAAAGCAGAGGGTGACTGGGATTTGTTGCAAAAGTATTCCGGCTTTGAATTTAATGATTCGTCACCAAAGAATACAGCTCGTACAGAGTATGAGAATATGATGTACCTTGAACGCCCTGGCTGTAATCTGTGTATGGGGAATCAGGAAAAAGCTGAAAAAGGTGATACTGTCATGGCAACCTCCACCCGTCTGTTCCAGGGTCGTGTGGTTGCGGATTCAAAAAGGAAGAAGGGAGAGTCGTTACTAGCTTCCACGCCAGTCGTTGTTCTTTCAGCAATTCTCGGTCGGGTTCCCACGCTTCAGGAGTACAAGTCAGCTGTTGGAGATATTAAACTCACAAAGTTTCAGCCTCCTCTTGAAGTAATGAGTACACCCGGAACATTGCATCAAATAACCTAAATGACATTCACGGTTTTAATAATCTGAATCTTGTTCAGAACTGAAATTCCCATTTGGTCTGACAACTCTTCGTCGTGGTTTAGTTCGTTTAGTAATAAACCGGAACGAGACAATATCTAGCGTTGGCTTATCTTTTTCCGACGGATTCTCGCCAGTAGAAATTCCGCCACAGCAGTACGACAGCAGAAAAGTCAAAATTCCTAAAATTATGGTATTTGGAATCTATTCCCTCTTAAAATCACTACAAATAAGAATATCGAGCAAATCATGGGACTTTCTGGTCTTGTATTTTTATTATCCCTAGCCTGCGTCTGATTCCGAGGTCATAGTTTGTATCATCCGTGGTGCAAGCCACTGGGCGAGAACTCGCCGGAAAAAAGCAAGTGGCGTGATTTTGTAGATCATTTCATCCGGTTCCCAACGTGAATGCGAAGCAGCAGTCAGACGTTCGAGTTTATCCATTTTGTAATTTTGCAGAATTATACATTCTGTTAACGATCCAGCACTGGCTTGGGAGCCAGCGCGTTCGCGTTGAGCGGATTTTCGCTTAGGACAAGGATCGCCCGCGCTGTGCGACTGGAACGGTCGTAGTATCGCAAACACTTTGTGACCTTCTTGTTTGGCCGAAGTCTCCGATATCCACTGGGATCTCGGACCCTATTTCGGCATGCGTATGTCTTATTTCAAGACGCTGGCTATTCGAACTTTCCAGAGCCATTACAGCGTTCGCCTTATATCAAAAGATCATTGGATATTAAATTGAAAACGTTTTCAGAATTAGAACTCATCGCACCTCTTGAACAAGCCTTAAGAGAACAAAACTATAAAATTCCAACACCCATTCAGGCGCAGACCATTCCTCATGCAATTGAGGGTAAAGATATTCTTGGATGTGCTCAAACCGGAACAGGCAAAACTGCTGCTTTTGCGTTACCGATATTAGATTTTTTGGGAGGCGATATGAGGAAGGCTCGTTCCGGTCGTCCTCAGGCCCTTGTGCTGGCTCCGACAAGGGAACTTGCCATTCAGATCGCCGACAGTATGCGAGTCTACGGAAAGCACCTAAAGCTGCGTATCGCTTTGGTCTTTGGTGGTGTCAATCAAAAAAAACAAGTTCGGGCAATGCAACAAGGAGCACATATACTCGTCGCAACCCCCGGCCGTTTACTTGACTTGATGGAACAGGGATATATTCATTTGAACGAACTCGAAGTATTCGTACTTGATGAAGCTGATCGAATGCTTGATATGGGATTTTTACCCGACATAAAACGTGTCATCTCGAAGTTACCGAATGATCGCCAATCTCTCTTTTTCAGTGCCACGATGCCACCTAAAATTGTTGAATTGGCCAATCAACTTCTTGTCACACCTGTCAGTGTTAATGTCACACCAAAGAAAACGAGTGTCAAAAAGATTAAACAAAAAATCGTTTATTGCGAGAGGGGCGAAAAAACCGGTCGGCTTCATGATTTGATTCGGGGAGACGATGTGGAACGGGTTATTGTCTTTACCCGTACCAAACGTGGGGCTAATACTTTGGCTAAGAAAACTGAAAAAGCAGGAATTCCGGCAGCCGTGATTCATGGAAATAAATCCCAATCGGCTCGGCAGAAAGCATTGAAAGCTTTTCGGGCAAAGAGAGTTCGTGTATTGATCGCCACGGATGTCGCGGCTCGTGGAATTGATATCGATAATGTGACACACGTTGTGAATTATGACTTACCCAATGAGCCTGAATCTTATGTTCATCGAATTGGACGGACTGGCCGCGCGGGGGCTGAGGGAATAGCAGTATCTTTTTGTTCCGGGGAAGAACTGGATTATCTAGCTGAGATTGAAAAGTTAATCGGAATTAAGATTGAACGGGATCCAAACTCAATCAAGCCTGCATGGAAGCCGAAACCAAAACAAGGAGGCGGACAACCACGTCGTGGTGGCAGTTCTTCCCGTCGTAAAAGATCGAATAAGGGCGGAGGGTCAAAGTCTTCTTTGGCAAAGCATCGGTCTTCGAAACGGCGTTCTGGCGGCAGAAAACAGAATGCGAAGGGAAATCGGCGCAGCATCGCAGTGTAGATAATGCAGTTATGGAAGTTACTTCGCTGGCAGACAATTCGTCTCAGTGACTGGAAGTTCAATTTTGCTTTAGTCGGGCAATTGCAGGCTTTTCATAACATAAGCCTTATTGTCAATCTGACCGATGCTAGGGTTAACGTTACACTTTTTTTAACGCCGCTGAATTCAGCAGCCCGTACCATTATTTGGTATGAATTCTCTAAAAGTCCTGTCGCGCATTGAGCATCGCCTAATTACAATGGCAACTACGACACGTGCTGGAGACAGCGCTGCCCTTCAGGCTTGGCCTATGGACCCTTGTTTGAGGGGCTTTTTCATGCGCCGGCAATTGATAACCTTGCAATAATCACAGGGAGTTTTTTAGTCACATGTGCATGGTAAAGATTGGTGTCGCAACTCGGAATCGCATGTCAAAAAGGATGGAATCCCCCTTGCTCGCGAGGCTGACGGTCAGTCCTAGGCTCGAGCTTTCTAAGGAATCCTTCTGCCGACGTCTCTCGACAAACTCATATTTAACTTGATAATAGAGTCAAATTGTACATGTGGATTGGCGGATGTCCCAGCTCAACGTTCACGCGACTAGCCCTGTTTCACTCATTGGAGTTCATCATCATGAAAGATCAACCTCGTCGTCAATTTCTGAAGCAGTCAATCGTCGCGACTACCGGAATTGGTTGCCTGCCACTTTTAGCCAACGCGTCCGTCGCTCGAAGCAAATCTGTTAAAGGCATAAAGTTTGGTTTGGTAACCTACCTTTGGGGTAAGGATATGGACCTTCCCACCCTTTTGGGCGTTTGCGAAAAATCCGGAGTTTTGGGAGTGGAATTACGTACCCAACATGCTCATGGCGTTGAACCGTTATTGTCAAAAGCACAACGAGTCGAGGTCAAAAAACGTTTCGCTGACAGCCCGGTGCAATTGGTAGGTTACGGGTCTAACGCTCAATACCACGAAAACGACCCTGCCAAGGTTAAAGCCAATATGGATTTAACAAAAGATTACATACGCCTGATGCATGATTGTGGTGGCAGTGGGGTTAAAGTCAAACCGAATGGATTTGTGAACGGTGTTCCCAGGGAAAAGACCATTGAACAAATTGGCGAGGCTTTGAATGAGGTTGCAAAATTCGGGGAGGATCTTGGACAACAAATTCGCGTGGAAGTTCATGGACGCGGGACAAGTGAACTGCCTGTGGTACGCGATATCTTCAAAGTTGCCACGCACCCCAACGCCACGGTTTGTTGGAACTCCAATGATGTTGACCTCGACGGTGCCGGATTCGACGCAAACTTTGATATGGTGAAAAACCGATTTGGTAGCACCGTTCATATTCGCGAGCTTAACGCAGGTAAATACCCGTATGCAGAGTTAATGAAAAAATTCAATGAGATGAATTACCAAGGATGGATTTTACTGGAAGCCCGAACTAACCCAGCCGACAAGATCGCAGCGTTGACCGAGCAACGTAAGATTTTTGAACGAATGACTTCCTGATCGTTGTTTGCAGCTTTTCAGTACGCAACGTCAGGTTAAAATTCCAGTATCATCTGCGTGTAAAAGAATCGGGCATCGCCTGAATGAGGCACGCCCGGGGTCGTTTGGTAGTATGCACCGGCAAAGAAGTGTGAATATCCAAGTTGAAATTTTAGCCGCTCGTTCAACGTCAGGATTGCCAGTAAGTCAATTTCATGCCCCAGGCTGCTACTGCCTGACGTGTTGGCACCGAGTCCTGCAAAGGGCGTCATGTTCGTGTTGTATGGAACGTCTGCAGTATTAGCGAGACTGAAATAATGATAGTGGACTCGCAATTCAAGTGACTCGGTCGGTTGGTAATTCCATCGTACATTGACGTCATTCAGATTGCGACGTCCGAATAGATCTATGTATCCAAGATGGCGATGGGCGCGTGGGAAGTAATGATGCCATCCATTTCCGGGGGTATCACTGCCTGAAGCCCACTCGTAGTAAACCCATAATTGGCCTGGTATTGGACCCTGTAATTGGGTTCCGAGTCCAATGACAGCTAAACCAGCCAGATGGTCCGTCTGATCAGGATTCCTGCCTGCCTGAACTCCGCCCTCAAACTCGTAAAGTAAATTACCACGAGCTCCTTTTGAATGGGCTCCGAATGTGTCATATCGAGCACCCGTATTATCCAGTTCAAGGGTCAACCAGTAGTAACTCCGCGTAATGTCTTCATTAACTTGCTGGTGGGTATTGATTCCATACAGGCGGACGTCATAATTTGTCTGATTGAAATCCTCTGGTTGCATGGATAAGGGATGAAGATAGTATGCTTCCAGATCAAATTGATCGTTTTCAAGAGAAACCTGCAGACCGTCAAATGCTCGGCGGGTATTGGCCCATTCCCCTTCTCCAGCCAAACGTGTCGAACCGATATCAAGCGACCGTCTCCCCACCTTTGCTTGTAGGCGATCGTTGATAGCTATGTCAGCGTAAGCTTGATGAAGATCCAGACGATCGACTTCATTACCACGTGACGGGAAGTTCTCCAGAGTGCTATCGGCATCGAGAAGTTCGGTGTACAGGTTGAGATGCTCATTAACCGTTGCATCCATCCACAGTCGGGTGCGGTAAAGTAGGAAGTTGTCATCAGTGCCGGTTAGGCCCAGAGCATTGGTTAAGGTTGGCGAGCGACGGTGATTATTTTCATGATGGTAACGTAAGCGGAATTGACCGCCGAATTCGAAGTTGCGGATTGCTGTATCGGAATCTTGGAGATTATCCGGTAGGGAAATCGTATCTAGCGCTGCCAGCATGACGGGAGCCTTGTAAACAATTTCCCCCGCTTCATTGGGCCGTTGCTGTGCCAGACAAGTAAGCCCGGTACAGATTGTTAGCATGAACACACGAATCAATAGTTTTTGATCACCGCACATAGATAAATCTTTCCTTCTATCGCTAAAAAACGCTAGATATTCGTAAATATCGGTAGTCCAAGCGTAAAAGTTAATGCTGACAGGAAGGGTTAACAAAGAAGAAGTCAGGTTTCGTTTTACTTTTCGGTTTGACTTCATTGAGATCTTATTAGAGGAGTCAATTCAGAGCAGCGGATATGCCGGATAGTAGTAGACCCGGGAGACGTTTATTCCAATTACCAATTTCGATAATGTCGGATTCGTCATGCCGGATGCTCTGCAATTGCTGTTTATCAAGCAGAAGTTAAAATCAAATAGATAAGTCCGTTACTTCACTGGCAGTTTGCTAAAGGTAAATGTTGTTTGTTGTAGTGGGCTATGAGAGAAGTTCATCTCTACCCTCATTGTGGTGGTCGGTTCGTTGAAACAAAAAGAAGTCCAGATCAGCTACAATAAATGCCGTTATTTTTCCAGGATGAATGAACTCCTATACAGACGTAAAAAAATCGAAATACATCTAAGCGAGCATTAAGTGAAACAAACTAGCCTTACGATTTTGATGCTATTAGGCATTTTCCTGCTTGCCACTTCTGCCTTCGCCGCAGAAAGGCCCAACATTCTCTGGATTACCAGCGAGGACAACGGCGTTTCCTGGGTGAGTTCGTATGGAGGCACCAACGCCCGGACTCCGAATATAGATCAGCTTGCCGCTGATGGATTTCGATATCGTTTCTGCTTCGATAATGCTGCCGTATGTGCTCCGACTCGTTCTTGCTGGATCACCGGTATGTATGGTATCTCCAACGGCACTCAGCCGATGCGGAGCCGTAATGAAATTCCTCACGACAGGATCTCCTATTATCCCGACCTGTTGAGAAAGGCCGGCTATCACACCTCTAACCCGGGTAAGACCGATTACAATATCGGTGGCCGTGATGACTATGACGCCTGGGATGTCGGTAGAGGCAAAGGGACCATCTATGGCTGGAAAAAACGGCAACCCAACCAGCCATTTTTTGCGGTCGTCAATATCGGTGATAGTCACGAGAGTCGTGCCCACGGTGACAACGAGAATACCAGAAATGATCCGGCTGCGATGAAGCTATTCTCCTATCATCCCGACCTGCCCGAGATCCGTAAGACCTATGCTAAGTATGCCGATGCGGTCGAAAAAATGGACGAAAAGGTGGGGAAATGCCTTGCCGAACTTGAAAAGGACGGCCTCGCAGACAGCACGATCGTGATCTATAACTCCGACCACGGCGGTGTACTAGCCCGCAGCAAACGTTTTTGCTATTCCAGCGGTATTCACTGCCCGCTCGTGGTCCGTGTACCCGAAAAATTCAAGCACCTCTATCCGGCAAAAGATCCCGGCGCAGTAATCGAACGGCTTGTCAGTTTTGTCGATATGCCCAAGACCTGGCTCAGCCTCGCCGGCGCGGAAATTCCAGACACGTTTCAGGGGACAGTCTTTCTTGGCAAAGGCATTGAAAAGGAGCCCGCCTACCATCTCGCTTTTCGCGAACGTGCTGATGAACGACTTGACTGTGTCCGTGTCATACGCGACAAACGCTATGCCTATCATAAGAACTATATGCCCTACGCGCCTGCGGGACAGCATCTGGCTTATCTTTGGAAAGCCGAGGCCACGCCCGCCTGGGAACAACACCACCGTGAAGGTAAAACCAATGAAATCACCGGTCGCTTCTTCGAACCCCGCGTTTCCGAAGAATTCTTTGACAACGCAAAGGACTTCGACAATGTGCATAACCTTATCGAAGCAAAGAAGCATCAGGAGAGAATTGCCAAACTCAAGAATGTTTTACGCCAACGCCAACTAGAACTATATGATTCCGGTCTATTACCCGAGCAAATGCGTGTACGTCGTGCCAAAGAGAATGGACTCACGATTTATGACATGGTTCGTGACGAGAAACTCTATCCACTTGCCACCTACCTTGACGCCGCTGATCTGGCACTCACCCGGGATAAGGCCCACCTCGACAACTTTGTCCGTGACCTGAGCCACGACGACGAAGGTTTGCGCTGGTGGGGTATTGTTGGTTTGCACCTGCTTGGTCCGGAAGCCGCTCCGGCTACTGCAGCCCTTAAAACGGCCCTCCGTGATGACGCACACGAAATCCGCATGATGGCTGCCTGGACACTCGTCAAAATCGGTCAGTCAGATCAGGCAATTGCCTGTCTTGATGACCTGCTCTTCGGCACCTGCGACAACGAAGACATGCTACATAACGTGCTCGAATGGATGGGCGAACCTGGCCTGCCTTTAGTAAAGAAATATATTGAGAACGACGGCAATCGTCAGGGCCGCTACGGGATCGGGATTCTAGGACGGATCGCTGAGCTGAATGGGTGGTAAACTCGTTGAAACGGTAGTCAGAACAAACATTCTCGCAGTTCACTCATTTATCTCTTTGATTTCAAAGGGTAAGACCACAAATCCGGGCTCGGTAATACGGTCTTAATTATCGGAGTAATCAACGATAGGAGGTAGTGCGTAGAGAGTGATCTGACTCTCATTGCCTTTCCCTGAGGGGATGGGGATATCGAGCAAAAGGCCAGCAGGCAAGATAATGCACTGGTTTAGCACCGGTCTCAAAGCATCAAGATCAGGAAAGCAAACATGAACGAACAAATGGCTTGGTTAAATCGTCAGCGTTGGCAGAAGTTTACGTTTACGATTTTGCTTATTCTTTGTTGCTCTGTCGCAACGATCGTCGTCGATAGCACGATTCTGGCGTTTTACCCCAAGTTACAAGATAAAAAGTCGCGACTTGATTTAACAATTGGTTCTGATGCTGTTTTGGGACTGGGAACCGCGAATACCGGCGTGAAATTTACGGCGAAACTGGTCAACAACGGTGACGAAACGGCAAATGGAATGCTTGCATGGAGTATTAACAGTACAGCGATACCACCGTCCAAAATTCCTGATCAGAGGATTCAGATTGCTGCGGGTCAGACGAAAGAATTTACGAAAACCATCGTGCTCCCGCAAACTGGTTTTGTTGAAATGGTGTGCAAATTTCAACACAGTGCAACGGTAAAAGCTATCCAGAAAACAAGTCGTGTAGGATGCAACCCAAATCAATTACTGACACCGCTGACACAGCAGAAGGACTTTGACGAATTTTGGGAGCGTTCCATCGCAGAGTTGAAATCGGTTCCTCCTGCATTCAAAACGATGGAACGGGCTAAGATGAGTGATGGCGATATTCAGGTTTTTGAAGTCAGCATGCGGAGCCATAATCAGGTTCGGGTACGTGGCTGGCTTGAAGTCCCGCGACAAGCATCGAAACCTCTTCCCGCAGTGATTCGTGTGCCGGGTTATGGACAAAACATGAAGCCGGTTGGCAAAGGTGATGACATGATTATCTTTTCGTTTAATCCTCGCGGTCACGGAAACAGCCAACAGGACATTTCCGGACAACCCAACAACTTCTGGATTCGAGGTTTGGACAACGCGGAAACTTACTATTACCGCGGTAGCTATCTGGATTGCATTAGGGCGGTCGATTTTATCGCGTCCCGGCCTGACGTGGATCAGGATAAAATCGCTGTCTGGGGTGGCAGCCAGGGTGGCGGATTCGCATTTGCCACAGCGGCCCTCGATTCAAGAGTGGATTATTGTATCGCCGATATTCCCTTTCTTTGCGACTGGAGAAACTACTTTCGTTTAAGCCACTGGCCTGAGATGGATAACTGGATCGCCGAAAAACCGCAACGCACCTGGGAATCAACGCTGCGAACACTTAGCTATTTTGACACCATGAACCTTGCCGGGCGAATTCGTTGTCCTACCCTGATGTCAGTTGGTCTTCAGGATGGGGTTTGTCCACCGACCACATGCTTTCATACGTTCAACCGTATCCCCGGTGAAAAGAGTTATAGAATTTATCCAAACAAGCGTCATGGGCTCGGCAAAGAGCATTACGCATGGGTTTGGACACAACTTGGCGCAGCATTTAGTGGCACCGACTGAATTTTTCTTCTCGCACTAATCATTCAGTAGCAGTAACGGTCAAGGACAAGTTTATTTGTGCCCGCATCTCGTCGTGGCGAGTTCACCAAATTAGATAAGATGCAATTACGTCCTGAATTCACTGGGGCCGTTACTGTTGCCAGCTCTATTATCTCCCTCTGTGGCCCGGTGTCGGGGGGCATTGTTACACCTCTGGCTCTGATTGGATGTCACATTGCGTTTGTTGGGGCTATTCGAATCTGGATTACGTGATTTATCAGAATGCAGTTACCGATACTGGAATCGATGTATGGGCATCAGATACGGATCGAACGTTTGCGTCTGTTCTTACCGGACCAATATTTTCCGTTCTTTACACAACATTATGTCTGTTCGCGGTATACACCGGACGAAGCATTTTCCGTTTGTGTTTTGTTCGACGACGGAGCAAGTTAAATATCGATACTGAACTGCAAATTGCTTGTGAGACCGAAGATTAGAACTCATTGGGGAATAGAATAGCTGTGTTATACTCTGGCATCAGTGATTCCGTTTGCGGAGAATAGATCCGGTTAAAATTTTTCGGTTGAACTAGAAATGGATGTATAAAAATGCAATGCAAGGGATGGTATCGGTGGTTGGGATTCTGTTTCTTGGTTACTTGCCTGAAATCCGATGGTGCGATGGCGGCACCGGTTGTGAAGCCGAACATTATCTATATTTCATGTGATAATCTCGGATACGGTGATATTCAACCTTTTGGGTCCAAGCAACACCGAACCCCAAACCTGACACGGCTGGCAGCAGAGGGACGTAAGTTTACTCATTACTATTCTGCTAGTGGTGTTTGTACGCCCAGTCGCGCCGCGTTGCTGACAGGCTGTTACCCGTCTCGGGTCAGTATGGCTGTGACCGATGGAGCTGTGTTGCGACCTGTTTCTCCGATTGGGTTGCATCCTAACGAGATTACCATTGCAGAGGTCTTAAAGGACGTTGGCTATGCGACCAGTATTTTTGGTAAATGGCACCTCGGAGATCAGGCCAAGTTTCTACCGACAAGGCAGGGGTTTGATTATTACCTGGGTATACCTTACAGCGATGACATGACACCCCGACCGAATAAAAATTGGCCGGAGTTGCCGTTGATGGAAAACGAGAAAGTTCTGGAAGCACCTACCGAACGAGCCTTGCTGACCAAGCGATTGACCGAGGCGGCCGTTTCGTGGATTCGCAAGCACAAGGAAGGACCATTCTTTCTTTATTTTCCTGAGTGCATGCCTGGAAGTACATCATCACCATATGCCAGTGCCATGTTTAAAGGGAAATCACGTAACGGTTCCTGGGGTGATTCAGTTGAAGAACTGGACTGGTCCGTGGGGCAGATTCTTGACGTTCTTAAGGAACTCGATTTGGATCAACGTACGTTGGTGATCTGGACATCGGATAATGGAGCACCACGCAGGAACCCCGTACAGGGATCCAATTCGCCTTTAGCCGGATGGGGTTACACCACGGCGGAAGGTGGTATGCGTGTACCGTGTATTATGCGTTGGCCAGGGAAGATTCCCGCTGGTACTGTCTGTGAAGAGCTCAGTACGATGATGGATATGTTGCCGACGGCAGTTCGGCTGGCAGGAATCAGTGCCTCGTTACCTCACCCGATCGACGGTAAGGATATTACGTCGTTGATGTTCGGTGATGAGACTGTGCGGACACCTCATGAGGCTTTTTATTATTATCATTTGGACCAGCTTCAGGCGGTGCGGTCAGGGCAATGGAAGCTGTACGTAACGGCGGTGGCTGGGAATGGTGGAAAAGAGCTGAAATCAGGACTTTTTGATGTAGTCAGGGATCCGGGTGAAAAGGTGGATCTGGCAGGAGAACATCCTGAGGTTGTGAAGAGATTGACAGGGGAAGCTGGGAAGGCGAGACGCGTCCTGGGAGACCGGGGACTGACGGGGACGGGTCAGCGTCCGGCAGGACGTGTGGAGAGTCCCATTGCACAACGCTTAACTAAAGATTAATTGTCTAACTGAGTTAGTGAATTTTTTATGGATGTGTGGGCAGTCGGTGAGTTCGTCAATAATGCCGGTTGAGCCAGAAATTTATGTGACGGTAGACAAACGGTAGTCAGCAACCGCAACTTTTCGGTGCAGCCCATTTCACAAGGACTCGAATAACCCGATAATAACAGTGCCTATTTACATATGCGGATGTGGTGGAATTGGCAGACGCGTTAGCTTTAGGTATGTTCCGTGTATAGGAAATCACTTGCGTCCGGGACGACGAGGCCGAGTTTGATTGCCCTTCGAGCACAAACAGTGACAGTGTCGATCCACCCAAGAGGATACGGTAGGTAATCAATGAAGTATAAAACAGCAGCTTTTATTACTTTGCTGTTGTCGCCGCTGACAGCCTTGAGTGCCGATGCGATCGATGCCGGAGCAGCGGGGAAGCAAAAGCGCAATGTTCTCTTCATTGTCTCCGATGATCTCAAGCCTCTGCTTGGCTGCTATGGGGCGAAGTGGATTCAGTCACCAAACATCGATCAGTTAGCGGCGCGAGGCGTATTGTTCACCTCGAATTACTGTCAGGTTGCATTCTGTGCGCCGACACGTTTCAGTCTGCTCACCGGATTGCGTCCTGATTCAACCGGCATGTATCTCAATCCGCCCCGCCCCAGCGACTTACTGCGTAGCCGCCTGCCGAATGTGGTGACGCTACCACAGCAGTTCAAGAATCATGGCTACATCACGCACCCGCTCCACAAAGTCTTTGATGGCCGGACGGTCGACAGCGGACATGATAGGATTTCGTGGACCGTACCTTATGGTCCGTGGAAGTTGGCTGCTGGTGAGAAGCCGGCACCAGGCGGTTACCAGAATCCGGTAACCAAGTTGCGACTGGCTGAAGCCGAGAAACAAGGCCGACAAATGACGGGACCAGCGACTGAGAGTTACGATATTGTGGACAATGCATACCACGACGGCGGTGTGGCGCATACAGCGGCGGCTCGTATCCGTGAGTTCGCGAAGAAAGAACAACCATTTTTTCTCGCTGTTGGTTTCGTGAAACCGCACCTGCCCTTTATCGCTCCAAAGAAATACTGGGATCTGTACGACCGCACGAAGTTGTCGCTCGCGTCGTTTCAGTCGCTACCCTCGGGGAGTTCGCACGACCTTGGCTTTTACGGTAACTTGGGTGAACTTCGCTATTATTCGAACATCCCGAAGGCCGGCCCCATTCTCAAATCTCAGCAACGGGAACTCGTCCACGGTTACGCGGCCTGCGTGTCATACATCGACGCGCAGGTTGGCCTGCTGATGCGTACGCTGGAGGAGTGCGGGGTCGCGGACGACACAATTATTTGCTTTTGGGGCGATCACGGTTATCATCTTGGCGAGCACGGCCACTGGGGCAAACTGACCAACTATGAAGACGCTGCCCGTTCGCCGTTGATTATCACGGCGCCTGGCGTCTCTGGCGACAGGCGAGTCACCGCGATCACCGAGTTCCTTGACGTTTATCCGACGTTGTGCGAACTGGCCGGTCTGCCTGTTCCGGCTCATGTTGAAGGCAAGAGCCTGATCCCGCTCCTGCGAGGCGACGACGTCACGCTCCACCAAGCTGCAGTTACCCAAGTGATTCGCGGACAGGGCAGGAATGCCACGATGGGCTGGTCGCTACGCACACCACACCATCGTTACATCGAATGGCGTCCAGTTGATCTTTCTGGAGACAAACCGGTTTTCAGCGGAGATGTTGGTTCCGTGGAATTGTATGACTATGAGTCCGATCCTCGGGAGGAGAAGAACGTTGCGAACGACTCTCAATATGCATCTGTCCTTCAACAACACCAAGCTCTTTTCGACCAGCTTCTCAGTCACTTGCCGAAACGAGCCCAGTGACTGAGTTTAATTTTGGTGCTGTCAAAATGCCGTCAGCAACAGCAACTTTTCTGTCCAGCCTACTTCACAACTAGCCGATTGAGTCGATAATAACAGTGTCAAATCACACATGCGGATGTGGCGGAATTGGCAGACGCGCTAGATTCAGGTTCTAGTGCCCGCAAGGGCGTGGAGGTTCAACTCCTCTCATCCGCACTGTAAAAAAAGGGGTTTCCGGCGTTATGCTGGAAGCTCCTTTTTTTGTGCCCCCTCCAGCCGATCAAAACTCGGCATTCTCACACAGATGATCAATTCGATGAACTCGCCTCCTCGAGCACCGTAGAGGTAATCCCTCACGGTTGATGAAACGAAACGAATGGTTCGGCGTAAGGCTTTGATGGTGATAGGCCTTTTATTGTCATACACTATCTTTAAACCTATCCATAAAAGACTAAATTCAAATGGAATCATTGCATGAACAAGTATCTTGTGGCACTGCTAATAGGCGTGAGCGTCATGGCGGCAGGAGCCAGTCAGCAGTCCGGTGAGCCATCCACCGCGAACATCGTAACCGCGGGGAAAATCGAGACGGCGCGTGTCGACGCAGGCAAATGGAATTCCGGTGACGGATACATCGTCTCAACGGGAATGCACTACCTAATGGCGGGCTGCGGAATTGGTGCAGGTGATTTCACGGTCGCGGCAACCATTAGTCTCGAAAAACTCGATAAGACTGCGGCAGCTCTCGTGCTGGACGGGAACCAGTTTGGTTTCGAAGGTTCTCACGGGCGAATGTTTGTGCAAGGGTCGCAGTTTGGTAAAAGCCGAGCGATTGCTGATCCTCATGACTTCATCACAGCAGGAAAACCGTTCAAGCTGGAAGTTACGCGTCGAGCAAGCGAACTGACGTTCAAAATTGACGGTAAGCAGGTTTGGACGACGGAATACGAGCCACAGCAGGTAGGGACGATCGGTCTCCGCCCCCCAGGGGAGAGCCCAACGACCTGGACCAAGGGCTCTTTGCCGCTCTTCCTCCGTGTTCCGGAGGAGCTAGTGAACTTGAACTGAGCGGCGAAATGAGAGTTAGCTTAATGGCGGCAATTCATAATCAGCCGGGAAC
>PAPJ01000058.1 GCA_002709045.1 Planctomycetaceae bacterium
AGGAAAGGTGGACGTAGAGGAGATACTTGGTAGTATTTTCAATGACTTCTGTATTGGCAAATAAAAAAAAATAACTATATTTTCAGTATGACAAAAGATGTATTTTTTGATGTGGTTGTAATAGGTGGAGGTCATGCAGGATGCGAGGCCGCTGCTGCATCCGCAAGACTTGGTATTAACACTGCTTTATACACACACAAAATAGAAACTATAGGTGAAATGTCTTGTAATCCAGCTATTGGCGGATTAGGCAAAGGTCATTTAGTTAGAGAGATTGATGCATTAGACGGTGTAATGGGAGTGGTAGCAGATAAATCTGGCATACAGTTTAGGCTTTTAAATAGAAGTAGAGGCCCAGCAGTTAGAGGACCAAGAACTCAAAGTGATAGATATTTATATAAAAAATATATGCAGCAAAAACTGATAAACTATTGTAATTTAAGCGTTTTTTCAGACCCTGTAATTGAGTTCTTATTTGAAAAAAATAGTATAAAAGGATTTAAAACACAATCAGGAAAAAAAGTTGAAACATCAAAGTTAATATTAACAACTGGTACGTAGATATTGTCTGATAATGAATTGTCGTCAGGCAGATAAACACGAAGAGACAAATCAATTATATGAATGGAAGTCCGTCAGGTAACTTCCTCCCACAGGAAATAGTTCCGGGGAAGTCCTGATCGACAAAGACCACGAGGCATATTGCGATGACCAAGGGAATACTGGGCCGTAAGGTCGGTATGACGCAGATTTATGATGAACAGGGCCATGTTGTCCCTGTAACAGTGATTGAGGCTGGTCCTTGTCATGTTCTGCAGATTCGAACGGTTGACCGGGACGGCTATGAAGCTGTCCAACTCGGCTTTGATGATAAGAAACGTCCTCAGGGTAAACGAGTAAACCATAGTCAGGCTCGTCGTAGTGAACGTGGTCATGTCAGCGGAAAGCTAGGCAGCAAACGCAGTGAGCGTCGCGCCGCCGCTGGTATTGAAGCAATCACCAAGGCTGAATGTGAGCCTAAGAAATTTGTACGCGAGTTACGTGGTTCAACGGAAGGTTATGAAGTTGGACAGGAAGTAACTGTAGCGAACTTAGCTGAGACTACTAGTGTTGATGTTCGGGCGATCAGCAAGGGACGGGGTTTCGCCGGTGTTATGAAGCGGCACAACTTCTCTGGTCAACGAGCCACTCATGGGGTTAAAAAAGTTCACCGCCACGCTGGTGGTACTGGTATGAGTGCATCACCTAGTCGGTTGTTCAAGGGTAAACGCATGGCTGGTCAGTATGGATCAAAACAAATCACCAATCGCAACCTCAAGCTCGTTCGCGTGGATGAAGACAATAACCTGCTGCTGGTAAAAGGAAGTGTTCCCGGACCAAACGGAGGATACGTGGTAGTCAACGAAACAAACCACGTCGGTTAGTGAAAGTCAGTAAAAATAAGAGCTCCTTTAGGGCATAAAACAATGGCAACATTAGATGTGTACAACCTGTCCGGCGACGTTACCGGCAGCATTGAAATTGACACGGAAAAATTTCCATCAATTAACAAACAATTGCTGCACGACGTTGTTGTGATGTATCAGAATAATTTGCGACAGGGCAGTGCTAAAACGAAGACTCGTAGTGAAGTTGCCAGTTCACGTCGCAAGATGTACCGTCAGAAGGGTACGGGTAATGCCCGAGCTGGTCACCGTACTAGTGGTATTCGCCGTGGTGGTGGTCATATTTTTGCCAAAGCGCCCCGAAATTTCTACTATCGCCTGCCAACCAAAGCTATACGTAAAGCAACGCGTATGGCAATCGCTTCAAAAATTATTGACAACGAAATTGTTGTCATTGACGGACTAAGTCTGGAGGCACCAAAGACGAAGGAGATCACCGGCCTTTTAAGTAACTTAAATCTTTGCGGGAAGAGTGCTTTGATTACGACCGCGGAGAATGACACAAATGTTTATATGAGTGCTCGTAATATTCAACGTGTGGACGTCTCCACTCTGGATAACCTGAACGCGTTGAGCGTATTAAAGGTAGACGCACTTGTTATGACTCGGGAAGCGGTAGAAGCATTAAACGCAAAGTTAAATGCATAACGCTTTTATTTAATTGAAAACAACAGGTTTAACAATGGCTCAATCTGGTATTCAAAATCGACAACCTAAATCACGGCTCAACCTTGAGCCGCATCAGGTTATCTTGCGACCGCTGGTAACGGAAAAGGGAATTCACCGTAGCACACGTCATCACCAGTATGCTTTCGAGGTCAATCCTCTGGCAGACAAAATTATGATTCGTGAAGCGATTGAAGCTTTATACCCCAATGTTGTTGTTACGAAAGTGGCGACGCAAAACCGTAAAGGTAAAGCCCGCCGCTATCGTTACCGCATGGGTAAGACCAAGAACTGGAAGAAAGCAATTGTCTCGTTGGATCCAAATCACGGAGAAATTGAGTTCTTTTAATGGTTGGTAATACGGGACTTAGAGCAATGTCCCTTTTTACGAACGTCATATTGAGCGAATGAAGAAATAGACATGGGTATTCGACATTACAAGCCGACAACATCAGGACGCCGTGGTGCTACTGTTAGTGACTTCAAGGAACTGACACCTGGGTATGAAGTAGAGAAGTCTTTACTTCGGTCTATCACCAAAAACGGTGGGCGAAACAATCAGGGTAAGATTACCGCTCGTCATCGCGGTGGTGGTCACAAACGTCGTTATCGAATGATCGACTTCAATCGATATAAAGATGATATTGAAGCTATTGTGGATTCGATCCAGTATGATCCCAACCGCAGTGCGCGTATTGCACTTTTAAAATATTCCGATGGCGAAAAGCGATATATTATCGCTCCCGACGGATTAACCGCAGGCATGAAAGTCGTCAGTGGCGAATCTGTTGATCCCAAAATTGGTAACTGCATGCAGCTTAAAAATATTCCAACTGGAATGGCGGTGCATAATATTGAGTTGTATCCCGGACGTGGTGCCACAATGTGCCGCAGTGCGGGAACCAGTGCCGTCTTGATGGCTCGTGAGGGCACCTGGGCTCAACTTTCACTACCGAGTGGTGAAATTCGACGTGTGCCTAATAAGTGTCGTGCCGTTATTGGGAAGGTTGGTAATGCAGATCATAATGCGATCGTACTTGGCAAAGCTGGTCGAAAGCGGTGGTTAGGTCGCCGGCCTCACGTACGTGGTACCGCGATGAACCCGATTGATCACCCCCACGGTGGTGGTGAAGGCCGAACTAAGGGAGGCCGTCATCCTGTAAGTCCAACTGGTGTACCTGCCAAAGGTGGTGGGACACGTAAACGTCGTAAGCCATCAAACGCCTCGATCGTACGGCGCCGTCGTTCACGCCGTTACGGTCAACTGAAACTAAAATAGTACCCTTTGTAGTATTTAACAAACCATTGAAGGTCAACCATGAGTAGATCTCTGAAAAAAGGTCCTTTCGTCGATTTCAAGACGTATCGCAAAGTAGAGCGTCAGATTGAGGAAGGCATAAACAAACCTGTTAAAACCTGGGCGCGTGCCTGCACAATTGTTCCCGAGTTTGTGGGTTTTACTTTTATGGTCCATAACGGTCGTCAGCACGTAGAAGTTCATATCACAGAAGATATGGTCGGACACAAGTTGGGTGAATTCGCTCCCACGCGAACATTCAGAGGTCATAAGGACTAAGAGACAATTCAGTAACATTTTTAGTAAGTTAAAAGAGAGAACAGGCCCATGGCTGGCAAACAGTTCCAGGCAATTCATCGATATGCACGTATTAGCGCCCGTAAGGTTCGTCCTTTAGCGGATCTCGTACGGGGCAAGAATGTGGTTGATGCATTGAGTATCCTTGAATACCAACCTCAGCGGGGTGCATATCTGCTGAAGAAGGTTATTGAGAGTGCATTAGGAAATGCAATGGATCCCGAACAGTCATCTGATTCTCAGATGGTTCGTCCGGAAGACCTTGTGATTTCTGATGTAAGAGTAGACGGTGGTCCTATGTTTAAACGTATGCGACCTCGGGCTCGTGGCATGGCTTTCCTTATTAAGAAACGAACATCTCACATCCGAGTCGTACTTGGAAGTGAAAGCTAAGTAGTACAAAGAAAGGAAGACTTCCGGTAGTCAAACCTTGGTGGTTTGGAATCCAGGCAGTCTTAAGAACCCCAGAGAGTAATAAAAAACTATGGGTCAAAAAGTAAATCCTATCGGCTTCAGGACAGGTGTGGTTCAGGGTTGGAAGAGTCGCTGGTACGCTTCCAAGCAGGAATTCGCAGGTCTGCTTTTTGAAGACAAGAAGATCCGCGATTTTATCAAAAAACATCCGAAGCGTCCTCAATACCGTAACGCCGGTATTGATCGCATCGAGATTGAGCGAACTCGGGATGAGGTTAAAGTCATTCTGTATGTTGCTCGTCCTGGTCTGATTATTGGTAAAAAGGGTCAGGAAGTTGAATTACTGCAGGAAGAGCTGCAAAATCTGGTTGGACGTCGTATCAATCTAAAGATTGAAGAGATTTCCCGTCCGGAAATACATGCTCAGCTTGTTGCGGAAGACATCGCCGGTCAGCTTTCGCGTCGGGCAAGTTTTCGCCGAACTATGAAACGTTCAATGGAACAAACCATGGATGCGGGTGCTAAGGGCATTAAGATTCAGCTGGCCGGGCGTTTAGGTGGAGCAGAAATGGCTCGTCGTGAAAAACAAATTACCGGATCGATTCCATTGAGTACGTTGTCCGCCAAAATTGATTACGGTTTTGCCGAATCGTGGACGGCTCAGGGGCATATTGGAGTTCAGGTTTGGATTAACCAAGGTAAATATCAGGGAGACAATTCCGATGGCGCTAATGCCGAGACGGATAAAGCACCGAAAGGTGCAAAGAGGCCGAATAAAAGGTAGCGCAACGCGTGGAAATAAGGTCATATTCGGGGAATATGGCCTGCAATCGTTGCAAGCCGGCTGGATTAAAGCTCAGACCATTGAAGCGGGTCGTATTGCTGCACAGCAGTATATCCGTGGTGATGGTGGAAAGCTCTATGTACGCATATTTCCACATCGTTCGATCACTTCAACGCCTTTGGAAACTCGTATGGGTAAAGGTAAGGGTGAACCGGAAGCATGGGTAGCCACCGTTAAACCAGGCTCAATTCTTTATGAATTGGGTGGGGTAAGCGAACAACAGGCCCGAGTCTGTTTTGCTCGTCTGGCTCACAAACTGCCGGTAAAAGTACGTTTTGTCAAAACGCGTCCTAAATTGGGTGCATAGTTAACCAACTACCAGTTGCTAAGCAACTAGAACGTTTCTTCCGCTCACATCCGGTTGGATGGAGAAACGGAAGAGGAGAATAAAAAACAGATGAAGGCTCAAGAACTTCGAGACATGACAAACGAAGATTTACAGCAAACCCTTGCTGATACATCTAAGCGGTTGTTTGAACTGCGAGTTCAGGCTCAGGCTGAGCGTTTAGACGCTCCTTCTGAGATTCGCCGTAACCGACGACTGATCGCCCGAATTAAGACCATTCAGGTTGAGCGAGGGACAGTTCAAACTGCGGAATCCGTTGATGCTGAGTAATTTATTGCACAATCACTTTCGGTTCACAGCCTCAAATAAGGCTGCCAACCGGAAACAAGAATATTAACCAGAGTTCATTTAACTAGAAAACCAAATTAGAGCGAACCATGCCGAAAAAAGTAGCCGTAGGTGTAGTGAAAAGTGACAAGATGGACAAAACTCGGCGAGTAGAGATTGCTCGCATGGTTCGTCACCCACTTTATGGTAAGTATTTAGGCAAACAGACCGTCTGTTACGTACATGACGAAGACAATACTTCGAACCAGGGTGATCTGGTCGAGATCATCGAAAGTGTACGGCGCAGTAAGAAAAAGCGTTGGGATCTGGTTCGTGTTATCGAAGAGAACACGGAGGTTGATGTGGTGGCTCTGCGAGCTGCTCAACGTCAGCAGTTGCTCGATGCCGAACTTACAGGTATCGGCGTAGCAAAAAAAGAGAGCACTCCTGTCGTTGAAGAAACTCCGGCAGAAGAAACTCCGGCAGAAGAAGCTGAAGCATCAGAAGTAGTTGCAGAAGAAGCTGAAACTTCGGAGGAAACTTCGGAGGAAACTTCGGAGGAAACTTCGGAGGAAACTTCGGAGGAAACTTCGGAGGAAACTTCGGAAGACATAGAATATTAAAAAGTAACCAGGCAAGGTAAGCCTCCGGCTCATTTGCGAGATGGAGATTCACTTAGCCATTTTTAACAACCACAGTTTCAAATCGAAATTCGTGCAAAGCAATGATTCAACAAGAAACAAGACTGAATGTAGCGGACAACACCGGGGCACGGGAAGTTGCCTGTATCAAGGTGCTTGGTGGCTCACGCCGCCGAACAGCGGGGCTCGGTGACGTCATCGTATGTAGTGTTAAGAGTGTCGCTGCTGGTAGCGATGTGAAAAAGAAGGCTATTGTGCGAGCAGTAATTGTTCGCTGTAAACAGCCTACTCGAAGAGCTGACGGAAGCTACATCAAATTTGACAGTAACGCAGTTGTATTGATTGACAAAGACGGCAACCCACAAGGTACTCGTATCTTCGGTGCGGTCGCTCGTGAATTGCGTAGCAACAAGTATATGAGAATTGTCAGCCTCGCAAGTGAGGTAGTGTAACCATGAGTATCAATAAAAATGACCGGGTTCTTGTGATAGCAGGCAAGGACAAAGGAAGCACCGGGACTGTGCTGAATGTTGACCGTGTGAATGGCCGCGTCACTGTAGCCGGAGTGAACATTGTGAAGAAAACTGTTCGCCGTAGCCAGCAAAACCCTCAAGGTGGCATTATTGACGTTGAAGGTCCGATTCATATCTCAAATATCATGCGAATTGATGAGGAAACGGGAACGGCTCGTCGCCAGAGTGTTGAAGGTAGCGGACGCGATAAGCAAAGAATTTTCAAAGAACACAAAAATCAAGGTGGTCGAAAAACCGCAACCTCCGACGAATAACAATGGCTTGCTCCTGATTTGATCGGGGCTAAGTTACTGTTAGTAGTCGTATTAAAAATGTTAAGGAGACTTTCTTCAGCCGATCCAACAAAGCGATGGATCGTACAGAAGAAGTAAAAAGAAATGAAACCAAGGCTTCAGGAAAAGTTTGAAAATGAAATTCTTTCGACCATGGCCGAAAGCCGTGTCGGACAGAATATACTCGCTCTTCCACGACTCGAAAAAATAGTAGTAAATATGGGCGTGGGAAAAGCGATCGACGATAAAAAGTACCTGGAAATGGCGGTCTCAGCTTTAACTGAGATTACCGGTCAGAAACCAATCATCACTCGTGCTCGTCAATCCATCGCCGGCTTCAAGTTGCGTGAAGGACAGGCGATCGGAGCAAAAGTTACGCTGCGTCGTAAACGAATGTATGAATTTCTGGATCGCCTAATTTCGATTGCTCTGCCTCGTGTTCGTGACTTCCGTGGTATTAAACGCACTGCGTTTGATGGAAACGGAAATTACAGCCTGGGTTTGAATGAGCAAACAGTCTTTCCGGAACTAAATCCGGATAAGTACTTGTTACCGCAGGGAATGAATATTTCATTTGTAACCTCGGCCAAAACCAATCAAGATGCATTGGAGTTGCTGGAGAAATTCGGCATGCCTTTCCAAGCCGCATCATAATGTGGACAACGTGATAAACTTCACGGTTTGCAAGCTGTGAAGTTTAATCCTGTTTTTTAGCCCAGCTTTATACCAAAGGAAATAAAGTGGCCAGTAAATCAAAAATTGCAAAAGCAAACCGAGTACCGAAGTACTCAACCCGTAGTGAGCGACGCTGCAGCATTTGTGGCCGACCTCGCGCTGTGTATCGAAAATTTGGCATCTGCCGTATTTGCTTCCGTGAATTAGCAGACCAAGGTTTGATTCCTGGCGTCCGTAAGGCCAGTTGGTAAAAGGAACTGATATCACCATGATGACCGACCCTATTGCCGACATGTTGACACGGATTCGTAACTCCGTAAGTGTTGAGCACCCTGTTACCGATATCCCGGCTTCCAAAATTAAACGAGGACTTGCTGAGGTATTAAAGCGAGAAGGTTATATCTGGGACTTCGAGGAAATCGAAGGCAGTCCAGGCAACATTCTTCGTCTTGAACTTAAATACGGCAACAACGGTGAGCAACTGATTCAGCACATTAAGCGAATCAGTAAGCCCGGCCGGCGTGTTTATGCGAAAGCGAAGGAATTGCGTCCTATTCTTAATGGAATGGGAATCACTGTAATCAGCTCTAGTCAGGGTGTGATCAGCGATCGAGAAGCGCGAACGCGCGGTATCGGTGGCGAAATCCTTTGTGAAATCTACTAAGCCTTGTCGGATTGCAGGACAATCCAACTGGCCGACCGATTCCAGACTGAACTTTGATGTTCAATAAAACATCGTTTTCAGTGCACAAGACAACACCGGGAATTAAAAATCCAAGTTTGCACTAGTCAATTAACAAAAACAAAGAATAAACAAGTCAGAAGACAACGAGTCAGAATACGAGTTGCCCCATGTCACGTATAGGTAAAAAACCTGTTGAAATCCTTGCCGGTGTCACCGTTAGTGTCGCCGGTGGTACTGTCCATGTGGAGGGTCCGGAAGGAAAGCTTTCCTTCGAACACCGTCCGGAAGTTACTGTGGAAGTCAACAGTGATGATAAGACAGTTGTAGTTAGCCGCATCAATGACCATCGCGAATCCCGAGCCTTCCACGGGCTTACCAGGGCATTGATCAACAATATGATCACCGGGGTGAAAGAGGGATATGAAAAACGTCTGGAAATCGTTGGTGTTGGTTACAACGGTCAGATTCAGGGTGACACTCTGAAACTGAGGGTTGGTTTTGCCAACGAACTGCAGAAAAAAATTCCGGTTGATCTGGATGTCTCCTGCCCGGATAACACGCATATTGTTGTTAAAGGTCCTGATAAACAAAAAGTAGGTCAGTTTGCAGCAGAAGTCCGGGCACTCCGCAAGCCGGAACCTTATAAGGGTAAAGGAATTCGCTACGAAGGCGAACACGTCAAGATTAAGCCTGGTAAGGCAGCCACTTAATCAGCCTGATTAATAAATCATATCAACAGTCAAAACCCAAAAGGGTCTGAACCGTGAACAAAAACAAGTTTCTCAATAAGCAACGTGAACGTCGAGTATTCCATACTCGTAACCGACTACGTGGCGATTCCGATGCACCTCGTATGTGCGTTACTCGTTCTCACAACAACATCTACTGTCAGATCATCGATGATCTGTCTGGTAAGACACTTGTTGCTGTAGGAACACAAAGCAAAGAAGTACGTGAAAACATTGGATATGGCGGAAACGCCGATGCTGCTAGCAAAATCGGGGCTGCTGTTGCTGAAAAAGCACTGGCGGCGGGAATTAAAAAAGTCAAGTTTGACCGTGGTGCAAACAAATACCATGGTCGCCTTGCAGCTCTGGCTGATGCTGCCCGGGAAGCTGGTTTGGAATTTTAGGATACTAATTGAAGTGGTATTCGCCTCTGGCGGAACCGCTGGTTTAATTTTTTAGGGAGCAGCCGAATCGTGGCTACGAACTCTAACAACGAATTTATCGATCGCGTTATTAAGATCAAACGTTGTGCCGCCGTTGTCAAAGGTGGTCGACGCTTCAGTTTTGCAGCCATGGTCGTCGTAGGTGACGGCAATGGTAAAGTCGGATGGGGCTATGGCAAAGCCAATGAAGTTCCACCAAGCGTGCAAAAAGCAACAAAGCAGGCTCAAAATGATATGATCTCCATTCCTGTACAGGAAGGAACGATCCCCCATCAGATTAAAGGGCGTTTTGGTGCTGCCAAAGTAACACTCATTCCCGCCGGCCCTGGTACCGGAATCATCGCAGGTGCTGCGGTGCGTAGTGTTTGCGAAGCGGCTGGAATTTCCAACATCCTGACAAAAAGTTTTGGAACCAATAATCCTGTGACGCTGGTTAAGGCGACCATCGAAGCGCTTAGCAAACTGCGTACTAAAGAAGAAGTACAACGATTACGAGAGGTTAGTCTCTAATGAAGCTTCACGATATAAATGAAGGTATTCAAAAGAATAAAAAACGCCGTCGTATCGGTCGAGGTCCTGGCAGTGGCTGGGGTAAGACTGCAGGGCGTGGACACAATGGTCAAAAATCCCGTAGTGGTTGGTCGCAAAAAGCGACTTTTCAGGGTGGTACGATGCCTATGGTTCGACGTATCCCGAAACGTGGATTTAATAATCGCTTCGCCCTGAATGTCGTTACAGTGAACATTAAAGATCTGGAGCGAACATTCAACGATGGTGATCAGGTTACTCCTGAAACACTAAAAGCCCACTCGCTGGCTCAGACTCGTTATGACGTGCTGAAAGTGTTAGGTGATGGCGAATTGACTAAAAAACTAAATGTGGAAGCCCATCGTTTCAGTGGCTCAGCCAAAGAAAAGATTGAAGCGGCCGGTGGTACTGTCACCATTCTGCCCGGCAAAGCTCCCGTCATTAAAAATAAAATGGGTGGAGCCTAACAGTCTCAATACCGTCAAAAAGAGTATTCGGCGGTAGCGAAACTAAAGAGACAAGTCGCATAAAAATTGGCTGTCTTTCGAATTAATTGGTAACTAAAAGATGCTGGAAAAACTTCGAGTTATATTCACGATCCCGGAACTGAGGAAGAAGATCCTCATTACGCTGATACTACTCGGTGTTTATCGAATTGGTTACCACATCACCCTGCCTGTGGTAGATCAAGCGGCTATTTCTTCCAGTGCTTCCGATTCGGGAGCTTTGGGTGGACTGATTCAGCGAGTTTCAGTCTTTTCGGCAAGTAATCTGCAGCAGGCGACCATCTTCGGTCTTGGAATCATGCCTTATATTTCGGCATCGATCATCTTTCAGATTCTGGGAAGTTTTGTACCTTCAATCCAGGCTCTAAAGAAAGAAGGTCAGGCCGGTATGAAAAAGATTAACGACTATACTCGGTATTTGACTGTAGTACTCTGCTTATTACAAAGTGCAGTGTATGTCTTTGCTTACCTGAACACCAGTGAACTGATTGACCCCGACTTCCAGAATGCTTCTGGAGGATTGTCATTCGGATGGAGTATTACCTCGATCATGATGATGACTTGCGGAGCAACATTTCTGATGTGGTTAGGTGAACAGATTGACGAATACGGTATTGGTAACGGTATCAGCCTGCTCATCATGGCTGGGATTTTAGCAGCCATGCCGGCCGCGCTGAATGATCTGTTTAGTAATTCAACCTTCGAACTCAAAGGTTTGGGTGGTGATGTTGGCGTGGAGACTATGATTCTTCTGGCCTGCGTCTTTGTTGCAGTGGTGGTCGGAGTGGTATTTATCACCATTGGTCAACGCCGTATTCCAACTCAGAGTGCAAAACATGTTCGAGGTCGCCGAGTCTTTGGTGGTACGCGTCAGTACCTTCCGTTGCGAGTGAATCAGGGTGGCGTGATGCCTATCATCTTCGCCTCCAGTTTGCTCATGATTCCCGGAATCCTATTCAGTTTTCTGGAACAACTTCTTCAGCTTGAAGGAACAATGGGTACAGTGATGGGAGGACTATCATCGGCTTTCCAGCCAGGATCAGGGTTCCTCTACAATATGATGTATATCGCAATGATTTACTTCTTCTGCTACTTCTGGACAGCTATTACTTTCAATCCGAAAGAAATGGCGGACAACCTGAAGGAATATGGAAGTTTTATTCAGGGTTATCGCCCAGGTAAGCGTACAGCAGATTATCTGGAAAAAGTGATGGTCCGTATTACTTATGTCGGTGCTGCATTCCTTTCCGTAGTTGCTATCGTTCCAACACTTGTTGCCAGCTGGTTGAATGTCGATATGCAACTGGCCAGCTTCTATGGTGGAACTGGTTTACTTATTGGTGTTAGTGTTGCATTTGATCTGGTGCAGAAAATTGATTCTCATCTGGTCATGACAAGTCACAAAGGACTTTTAGAATCTTAATATGCCCCGGGCATATTAGTAATCATTAGTCTTCCCTTTGAAATAACAACCAGGAGAATAAACGAATGATCATAGTCTTCGTTGGGCCGCCTGGGTCTGGAAAAGGAACGCAATGCGAATTGCTAGCCGAATACTTAGGTATGACGCACCTTTCAACTGGAGAGTTATTTCGAATCCAGATGGAATCGGGATCTGAACTGGGGCAAGTAGCTGCCAGTTTTATTGACCACGGCAATCTGGTTCCCGACCATGTCACAATTGACATTGTCAAAGAAAGTTTAGGTGAAGCTCAGTTTAATGTAGGGTGTTTGCTGGATGGTTTCCCCCGTTCAGTACCACAAGCTCAAGCATTAGACGCCATCTTGGCAGAAAATAACTGTCAGATTGATTTGGTACTTGCCCTGGACGTTAACCAAGATATCCTCGTGGATCGTATGCTCGCTCGGAAGCGAAAAGACGATACATTGGAAACCATTCAGCAACGATTCGATGCTTACGAGCACTTAACTCGACCGTTGCTGAACTATTACCAAAACCGGAATGTTTTGGTGTCTGTCGACGGTAATGGAGATGTCGACGGAGTTTTTGAAGGGATTCGCCGGGCTGTTGTAAATGTTCAATCGAGCAGTTCCAACACCTAATCATAAATGCCTAAACCTGCTTCAATTCGAAGATTTCGCCCCTTGTGGGTAGGATTAGGCGAAGTTTATACTAACTTACTTGCGATTTGTTTTTTTAAGGCCGGTATAGAGATGAAAGTTCGAGCAAGTGTCAAGCGAATTTGCGGGGATTGTAAAATTGTTCGTCGTAAAGGGCGAGTATACGTTATCTGCAAAAGCAACCCACGTTGTAAGCAGCGACAGGGTTAGGCTCAAAGAAACTGTTTGCATCGGCCGACATCAGATAGTACGCACTTCAAAATTTTAAGATTACTAACATTTGGCAGAGATTAAGTCATTCTCTGTTTTTGCAATAAATTTAACCAAGGAGTATTGGCATGCCACGTCTTTTAGGTGTGGATATTCCCAACGACAAAACGACCGTTATTTCTCTAACCTACCTTTATGGGGTTGGGAATAAAACGGCGCGCGATCTGTGTCACAAGGCTAATATTAGTCCTTCTACACCGGCTCGCGATTTGGCAGAAGATGAAGTAAGCCGTTTGGCTACGATTCTTGAAGAAGATTACACCGTTGAAGGTCCGCTACGTCGACAGGTTCAGCAAAACATTGCCCGCCTGCGTAACATCCGTGCCTATCGGGGTATTCGCCATCGCATGGGACTTCCTGTTCGCGGACAAAACACTCAGACCAATGCCCGTACTCGAAAAGGTCCTAAGAAAACAGTTGCCGGTAAGAAAGGGGTTAAAGACCTCCGTTAATCGCCGAACCACTGCAGATGCTGTGGAACGCCGCTTATTTCTTACCCTTACCCTTTTAACGGTGTAATAACTGACATTCCTAATTAGAGGAGCAATTGGCTGTGGCCAAGACAAAAAAACGAAAACCACGTCGTAACGTAACAGTTGCTATCGCTCATGTGAAAGCAACTTTTAATAACACGACGGTAACGATCACCGATACCAAAGGTGATACGCTGTGCTGGGCAAGTGCGGGTACAAGCAACTTCAAAGGAAGTCGTAAGAGTACGCCATTTGCTGGTCAGTGTGCTGCTCAACAGGCAGCGGAAAAAGCGTTGAAATTTGGCGTTAAAGAAGTCGATGTTCGCATAAAAGGCCCTGGTAGCGGTCGCGAAAGTGCGATCACTGCTTTGCAACAGGCCGGTTTAAATGTGAAGACAATCGAAGATCGTACTCCGATTCCTCACAATGGCTGCCGGCCTCCTAAGAAGCGTCGAGTCTGATTACGGACTAAACCGACTCTTCCTTTCCACTTCCATCCCGTACATCGGGATAACCTGCCCCCTTCACGACTATTCGGAGAAACCTGATTATGCATATTCGATGGCGAATGCTTGAGTTACCAAGTGTTGTTGAGTGCGATAAATCAACGTTGAGCGAAACATACGGTAAATTTATTGCCGAGCCTTTTGAACGAGGATTTGGTGTTACCATCGGTAATAGCCTGCGACGAATCCTGCTTTCAAGCCTGATGGGTAGTGCTGTTACCCAAATCAAAATTCAGGGTGCACAACATGAATTCACCTCTATTCCGGGTGTAGTGGAAGATGTCACCGATATCCTCCTAAATGTCAAAGCTCTCTGCATCAAGAATCATTCTGAAAGCCTCAAGGTAATCACAATTGAAAAGAACACTGCCGGTGCAATTACCGGTAGCGATATCGTTACTGATGCAGATATCGAAATTATCAATGGTGATCACGTAATCGCCACCCTCACCGAAGATGTTCCATTTTTGATGGAAATGGTCGTCGAAAACGGTCGTGGCTATGATCCCGCTTCAGAACGGGAAAACAGTGAAAATGAAATTGGGATTATTCCGATCGATGCCGTTTACAGTCCAATCACACGAGTTCGCTATCATGTCGAAGAAACACGTGTTGGGCAGAAAACCAACTACGACAAACTAACGATGGAAATCTGGACGGACGGTACAGTGAATCCGGAAATGGCACTTGTTGAATCTGCCAAGATCCTTCGTAAACACCTCAACCCATTTGTTCAGTACTCTGAACTTGGCGGACAGGTCCACGCCGCTGACCGCTCAGCTCGCAGCCCGGAAGATATCGAACTCGATGCCAAGTTAAACATGCCTTTGGCTTCACTGCAGCTATCTGTGAGGGCAAACAACTGTCTGGAATCCGAACAGATTAATACTGTTCGTGATCTCGTTCAGCAAACTGAAGACGGATTGCTGGAAGTTCGTAACTTCGGTGAAACAACTCTGACGGAAGTTCGTGCGAAACTTGGTGAACTAGGTTTACACCTGGGAATGCGAGTTCCACCACAACCTCCTCAGCCCACTTTTTAATTAATCATCCCACAGGGCATTAAGATACAGGTTTAAGAGAACCATGCGACACAGACGTCGAGGCCGACAACTTGGCCGTACATCACCTCACCGCAAAGCAATGTTGCGAAACATGGCTAGCAGTCTGTTCCTGACAGAACGCAGTGAACTGGCAAACGAAATTCACGGGAATACCCCACGTGTTCGTCGCCGAATCGTAACAACAGTTCAGAAGGCGAAAGAAGTTCGTTCCATCGTTGAAAAATGTATCACGTTGGCGCGAAAAGTTCAGCCTTGCTATGACGATGCAGCTACACTGTTACCGGAATCTCTGCAGGGAGGTACTTTTGATAAAACCAGCTCGGCTTATAAGTCATGGAGACAAAGCGATGAGTGGCAGCAGTGGGCAGAAGCTCGTGCCCCTATCGTCAACGCTCAACGTAAAGCACTACAGATGCTCGGAAACCGGGAAGCTGTCGATATCCTCTTCAATGACATTGCTCCGGCTTTGATCGAAGAAAATCCAGAACGTGTTAGTGGATTCACTCGTATTTTGAAGGTTGCTAAACCACGCCTCGGTGATAATGGTGCTCAGGCAATCCTTGAGATAGTTGGTGAGGCAAACAATCGTGACACTTCAGGCTCCACGGTTGCTCAGGCTCCAGTCGTTGAAGACGACGAAATTGTAGAAAATGGCGATGCTGAAGAAGAAGTAGCTGAAGAAGAAGTAGCTGAAGAAGAAGTAGCTGAAGAAGAAGTAGCTGAAGAAGAAGTTGCTGAAG